>CALZBR010000017.1 GCA_945621435.1 uncultured Lachnospiraceae bacterium | reverse complement strand
ACGCAAGGAGGAATATGAGCAGGGACTGGAGCGTGGAATAGAGAAAGGAATAGAGAAAGGAATAGAGAAAGGAATAGAGCAGGGAACGTATCTGGTTGCCGAGAATATGTTACTTGCCAAGAAACCCTTGGAAGAAATCATGGCTTTTACAGGTGTTTCCATAGAAAAGCTGAAGGAATTGGCAGCTGAACTTAAGGGGAAATAATTTCCTCTTCTTCATTTTGTGTTCTGCGCGGTCTTGTGAAAAGAGGCTTTATGTGGTAGGATAAAAATGATTTATAATGCAATAGCTTGACGAAAGAGAGGAAGATTTACATGAGCAAGAAGAATAAAGACAAAGGATTTATTGCGGAGTTTAAAAAGTTTATCACCCGTGGAAACGTGATGGATATGGCAGTGGGTGTGATTGTCGGCGGCGCCTTTACCTCGATTGTGACCTCCCTGAATCAGGACATTCTGACCCCTCTTCTGGGATTGTTTGGAGGCACGGATTTCAGCTATCTGACCGTTACTCTGGGCAGTGGTGAGAACGCTCCCGTGTTGAATTACGGCAATTTTATTACAGCTGTCATCAACTTCCTGATCACGGCATTTATGATTTTCCTGTTGATTAAATTTATCAACAAACTGAGCACAGGATTTAAGAAGAAGGAAGAGGAAGCTCCCAAGGCACCTACTACCAAGAAGTGTCCTTATTGTAAGAGCGAAATCGCCATCGACGCCACCAGGTGTCCTCATTGTACTTCCGAGCTGGAGCAGTAATCGGGCGGGGCTTATTCCCGGGACAGGCTGCAACAGAGAATAGTAAAACGGGCAATCAATAAGCAGGTTTATGGACAGGTCATAAGAAAGCAGGGCTGAGGGTAAGAGATGTCTCTTTGTAAGTACGGGAAAAAGTGCATAAGTACAGCCGCTGCCATGATGCTTGCGATAGTACTGGCAGGCTGTGGCGGTACGGGAGAGAAGACTGCCGAAGCGAATCGTCTGATTGAACAGTTGGATTATCGCGGAGCTTTGGAGCTCTTGGAGCAGGCGGAAGAGGACGGGGAGAATCTGCGTCTTGTTCTGCGCTCCAAGGGCATTGCCTACATGGGAATGGCTGATTATGAGCAGGCGGCGGAAGCTTTTCGGGAATCACTTGCGGGCAGCAATGGTTTGTTACAGAATTTGGATTTTGACACCAATTATTATCTGGCGGCAGCTTATACCAAGAGCGGTCTGTACCATGAAGCGGAAGATACTTACAATGCCATACTGGATCTGCGCCCCGGCGAGGAGGACGTTTATTTTCTGCGAGGCAATGTGCGTATGAATCTGGGAAATTACGAGGGTGCAAAGGAAGATTTTGAGAAGGCCATCAGTAGGAAGCCCAAGGACTATGACCGGCTGATTGCCATCTATGAGGTGCTGGATTATTTCGGATTCAGAGAAGACGGTCAGGCGTATCTGCGTGCGGCTTTGGAGGCCGGAGACAAGCAGATGAGCAAATATTATATAGGACGAATTTATTACTATCTTGGGGAATACCAGAAAGCGACTCTTGCGCTGGAGGAGGCAAGGGATGAGGGTGGCGTAGAGAGCTATCTGTATCTGGGGCGTGCCTATGAGGCGACCGGAGATTATAACTATGCCGCCAGCGTGTACAACAGCTATCTTGCAAAGTACGAGGGAAATGCCGAGGTATATAATCAGTTGGGATTGTGCCAGACATATCTTGGAGATTATCAGAAGGCTCTGACCGCATTTCAGGCAGGCATGCAGCTGGAGGAGGGCGGAATGCAACAGACTCTGGCGTTCAATGAGATTGTGGCGTATGAGCACCTGGGTGAGTTTAAGCAGGCTTATGTATTGCTGACCGAATATAGGAAGAATTACCCGGATGACAGTCAGGCAAAAAGAGAATACGATTTCCTGTCGACAAGATAGTCTCAAATGTTATGTATGTGATATGTTATGTTCAGGAGACGTTTTGTTTGCGCGATTGGAGGTATCCGGCGTAATCCATAAGCTGAGACAGGGAATTGGTATCAAACTTCAATATGGTATTTAGAATATCTGTTACAGTGTATTCCTTGGTGATGTGCCGGTTCAGAACCTTTGGATCGTGGCGGAAGGAAGTCCTGCCGAGCAAATAATCGGTGGTTACTCCATAATAGTCTGCCAGCCGGCAAAGCGTCAGCAGATCCGGTGAGTGTACATCGTTTTCGTAATTAGAAACGGTTCCTATGGACAGCTTCAGGAAGGAGGCCAGTTCTTTTTGACCGACTTCCTTTTCATTTCTCAGTAACGTTAGTATTTCGCCTGTAGTCACATCCTGTGCCTCCCTTTCCAAAACTTGATATAATTTGGAGAATATCGGTTCTTTTTCATTTTTCATCCAATCTGAAATTTATTTTATCTTATTTTACATCACGTAAAATACAATTTTAAAAACTCAATAAAAAAACAGGAAGGAAATGGTAATATTTTATAAAACCTAAAATTATAGCAGTGCAGATTAAACTGAATTGTCGTAATAATTGCAAATATTTATGCCTTTTCACACAATATCTGCGATTCCGTGACGGAAGAACATACTAGATATAGTGGTTTAACATTGACACCACCTTGATAAAGTGCTAAAATGTTATTTGCGCAAGTTAATTGCAATGTCTGGGAGGGAATTTGACAGTTATGCAGGTAATCAAAAGAAACGGTGAAAAAACAGATTTTACACTGACTAAAATCAATGACGCAATTATGAAGGCATTCATTGCTACTCAGATGAGCTATACCAATGATATCATCGACCTTCTGGCACTGCGTGTCACGGCTGATTTTCAGGATAAGGTAAAAAATGATGCGATACATGTAGAAGATATTCAGGACAGTGTGGAAAAAGTGCTGGGACAGGCCGGCTATGAGGAGGTTGCGAAAGCGTATATCCTCTACCGCAAACAGCGGGAGAAGATGCGTACCATGACCTCCACGATTTTGGACTATAAAGAAGTAGTGAACGGATATGTCAAGGTGGAGGACTGGCGTGTCAAGGAGAACTCCACCGTTACCTATTCTGTGGGAGGACTGATCTTAAGCAATTCCGGGGCGGTGACGGCCAACTACTGGCTTTCCGAGATTTACGACGAGGAGATTGCAGAGGCTCACAGAAATGCGGATATTCACATTCATGATTTGTCC
The DNA here is from genome assembly GCA_945621435.1 of uncultured Lachnospiraceae bacterium. Lineage (GTDB taxonomy): Bacteria > Bacillota > Clostridia > Lachnospirales > Lachnospiraceae > Acetatifactor. The sequence goes on along the minus strand of CALZBR010000017.1, from coordinate 43,944 downwards.
ATGCTCACCGGATATTGTGCCGGCTGGTCATTAAAACAGCTGATTCAGGAGGGACTGGGAGGCATTACGGGTAAGATTACTTCTGCGCCTGCGAAGCATCTTTCCGTGCTTTGCAACCAGATGGTGAACTTTCTGGGTATCATGCAGAATGAATGGGCAGGAGCACAGGCATTTTCTTCCTTTGACACCTACCTGGCTCCCTTTGTAAAAGTAGATAATTTAAGCTATGCAGAAGTAAAAAAATGTATTGAGGCCTTTATTTATGGCGTAAACACCCCCAGCCGCTGGGGTACTCAGGCCCCCTTCTCCAATATTACACTGGATTGGACGGTTCCTGAGGATCTGGCAGAGCTGCCGGCAATTGTCGGCGGTCGTGAGATGGATTTCAAGTATAAGGATTGCAAGAAAGAGATGGACATGGTCAACAAGGCGTTTATTGAGACCATGATCGAGGGAGATGCGGATGGCAGAGGCTTCCAGTACCCGATTCCCACTTATTCCATCACCAGGGACTTTGACTGGTCAGACACAGAGAACAACAGACTCCTCTTTGAGATGACCGCAAAGTACGGAACTCCCTATTTTTCCAACTATATCAATTCCGATATGCAGCCCAGCGATGTGCGTAGCATGTGCTGTCGTCTGCGCCTTGACTTAAGAGAGCTGAGAAAGAAAACCGGAGGCTTTTTCGGTTCCGGCGAGAGTACCGGAAGTGTGGGCGTGGTCACCATCAATCTGCCCCGGATTGCTTATCTGTCCGCCAACAAGGATGAGTTTTACAGCAGACTGAACCATATGATGGATATTGCCGCGCGTTCTCTGAAGATTAAGAGAGGGGTAATTTCCAAGCTCTTGGATGAAGGGCTGTATCCTTACACCAAGAGATATCTGGGCTCCTTTGAGAATCACTTCTCCACCATCGGTCTTGTGGGAATGAATGAGGTGGGCTTGAATGCCAACTGGCTCAGAGAGGATATGACCAGCACCAGGACCCAGGAATTTGCCAAGGAAGTACTGAATCACATGAGAAACCGTCTCTCCGATTATCAGGAGCAGTACGGTGATCTGTACAATCTGGAGGCTACCCCGGCAGAGAGCACCAGCTACCGTCTGGCAAAGCATGACAGAAAGAGATGGCCCGCCATCAAGACGGCAGGTAAGCAAGGGGACACTCCTTACTATACCAACTCCTCACACTTGCCTGTAGATTACACGACAGATATTTTTGACGCTCTGGACATTCAGGATGAGCTTCAGACCCTGTATACCTCAGGAACCGTGTTCCATGCATTCCTGGGAGAGAAGCTTCCTGATTGGAAGGCAGCGGCGAATCTGGTGCGCACCATTGCCCGGAATTATAAGCTGCCTTATTATACCCTGTCACCCACTTATTCCATCTGTAAGACCCACGGTTACCTGGCGGGAGAGGTGAAGTCCTGTCCTCACTGTGGTTCTAAGACAGAGGTTTACAGCCGTATTACCGGCTATTACCGTCCGGTGCAGAACTGGAACGACGGCAAGCTTCAGGAATACGCGAACCGTACAGAGTACGATATCGAGCATTCCGTGTTAAAGCGTCCCACCAGAAGTGTGGTAACACTTTCGAATTTTGCAGAGGACGTGGAGGTCACCGTGAAGGAGCCTCAGAATGTGAGGTATCTTTTTACCACAAAGACCTGTCCTAACTGCAAACTGGTAAAGCAATATCTGAAGGATATTCCCCATGTGGTGATCGATGCGGAGGAAAATATGGAGCTTGCAGCACGCTACGGTGTCATGCAGGCGCCTACTCTGGTGGTCATTGAGGGGGACAAACAGAAAAAATACGTGAATGCCTCCAATATCAAAAAGTACATTGACCAAATGAATGAGGTTTTGGTATAATTTATAATAATCAAAGGCGTTGTCCGATGGGCAGCGCCTTTCTTGGCAGAAGCCGCAAACAAAAGGATGAAATAAGCGAGGAAGGAAGACAAACATGATTAATCAGCTGATTAGTAAAATCAAAGAGACCAATGCACCTATCGTAGTCGGCCTGGATCCCATGCTAAAGTATGTACCTGAGTACATCAGACAGCAGGCTTACGCCGAATACGGCGAGACTCTTGAGGGGGCAGCGGAAGCAATCTGGCAGTACAACAAGGGGATTGTGGATGCAGTGTATGATCTGATTCCTGCGGTAAAGCCTCAGGTGGCAATGTATGAACAGTTTGGTATCCCCGGTATGATAGCATTTAAGAGAACTGTTGATTATTGTAAGGAGAAGGGGCTTGTAGTCATCGGTGATATCAAGCGGGGCGACATCGGTTCAACTTCGGAAGCGTACGCAGTAGGACATCTGGGTAAGGTTCGGATCGGTGACAAGAGCTATGCGGGCTTTGACGAGGATTTTGTGACGGTGAATCCATATCTGGGCTCCGATGGGGTGAAGCCCTTTACAAGTATCTGCGCCGGGGAGAAGAAGGGTATCTTCGTACTGGTAAAGACCTCCAATCCCAGCAGCGGAGAATTTCAGGATCGGTTGATTGACGGTAAGCCTCTGTATGAGCTGGTAGGAGAAAAGGTGAGAGACTGGGGTGCAGAGTGCATGCCCGAGAGCGGTGACTACAGCTATGTGGGTGCGGTTGTGGGAGCTACCTATCCCGAACAGGGCAAGCTTCTGAGAAAGGTGATGCCCCATACCTTTATCCTGGTTCCCGGTTACGGCGCACAGGGCGGCAAGGGCTCCGATCTGGTGCATTTCTTCCATGAGGACGGGCTGGGAGCCATCATCAATTCCTCCAGAGGCATCATTGCCGCTTATCAGCAGGAGAAGTACGCAGGCTATGGGGAAAAGGGCTATGCGGATGCCGCCAGGGCAGCAGTGATCGACATGAGAGAGGATATTGCTTCGGCATTGAGGAACAGATAGCGGATTCCCTTTTCGGAAGCACGATCCCATAACGCAGAATAAAAAGCGGGTAAACATCAGAAAACCAAGATAAGATATATACAAAAGACATACGGAGAACGACATACAGAGAGGAGACAGTCATGAATATTGTTTGTTTGGATTTGGAAGGGGTATTGGTACCTGAGATTTGGATTGCATTTGCAGAGGCAAGCGGCATTCCGGAACTGAAGAAGACTACCAGGGATGAACCTGATTATGATAAGCTGATGAAATGGCGTATCGGTATTCTGAAGGAGCACGGACTTGGACTGAAGGAGATTCAGGACACGATAGCAACCATTGATCCTATGCCCGGAGCAAAGGAATTCCTGGATGAGCTTCGCTCCATGACCCAGGTTATCATTATCAGCGATACCTTTACCCAGTTTGCAACACCTTTGATGAAGAAACTGGGCTGGCCCACCATATTCTGCAACTCCCTGGAGGTAGCCGATAACGGGGAGATTACAGGATTCAAGATGCGTATTGAGAATTCAAAACTGACGACCGTTAAAGCATTGCAGTCTATCGGATATGAAACCATTGCCAGCGGCGACAGCTACAACGATCTCGGCATGATTAAGGCAAGTAAGGCCGGATTCCTGTTCCGCAGCACAGACAAGATTAAGGCTGACAATCCGGAACTCCCGGCATTTGAAACTTATGATGAACTGCTGGAAGCAATCAGAAAGGTTATGTAAGAAGGGGAAGCATAAGGGTATTGTAGTAAAAACTATGTAATAAAAATACAATGGAGGTGTACATATGGTATTAAAAGAGATTATTGACCGGGCACTTGCTGAGGAATGCTCCGATATTCACCTGACGGTGGGCACCAATATGGCAGTCCGCAAGTTTGGTACGCTGGAGATTCTGTCGGAAGGGGTAAGTCCTGCAGAATGTGAGCAGATGATTTATTCTGTTCTGGATCCGAAGCAGGTGGAGTATGTTAAGTCGGGAAATGACCTGGATGTCGGTTATATGTATGAGGACGGTATTCGCATCAGAGCAAACATTTACCATCAGAGAAACAACCTTGCAGCCAGTATACGTCTTTTGCAGCACAATATTCCTACTTTTGATGAGCTGGGACTCCCTCCCGTGGTAAAGAATCTCGCAGAGCTTCCCAGAGGACTTGTGCTTGTTACCGGACCTACGGGTTGTGGTAAGTCTACGACACTGGCTTCCATTGTAGACTACATCAATAGAAATTTCCCGAAACATATCATGACCATAGAGGATCCTATTGAGTATATCTATCCTCACAACAGGGCTATGATTCACCAGAGAGAGCTTGGCAAGGATGTGGACAGCTTTGCCACGGCACTCCGCTCTGCCCTTCGTGAGGATCCCGATATTATCCTGGTGGGAGAGATGCGTGACTATGAGACCATATCCGCAGCGATTGCGGCAGCGGAAACAGGACATCTGGTGCTGGCTACTCTGCATACGACCAGTGCTGCACAGACGGTGGAAAGAATCATCGACGCCTGCCCTCTGGAGGGACAGAATCAGATGCGTTCCCAGATTGTCAATGTGTTGAAGGGCGTTATTACCCAGCAGCTGGTACCTCTGGCTGACGGTACAGGACGTATCATTGCAACAGAGGTCATGGTCGCCAATGCGGCTATCTGTAATCTCATACGAGAGAACAAAACCATTCAGATTCCCAGCCAGATTCAGGCAGGTAAAAAGGAAGGTATGCATACCTTGAATGAGAGCCTGGTAGACCTGGTGCACAGATACAAGATTACCAGAGAGGATGCGCTGAGTGTTTCCAACAGCCCCTCCAGCATCGAAAACATGATCTAGCGCATAGGAAAACCAAGCGCCGCCGGAAGGCGGCATTTGGTTTTCATGCGCGATCAACGAGCAAGCAGCCTGCGAAGCAGGCAGTAGAGCACCAAAGGTGCGGGCTTGCGAGTATGGTACGGATATTCAGCGCATAGGAAAACCAAGCGCCGCCGGAAGGCGGCATTTGGTTTTTGTGCATAATTTACGGGAGGCAGCTTATTCCATACGGGTAGCTGAAGGGATGTGTACTCATGAAAAAAATCGGAATCATCGCAGGTATTTTTATTGTGGCAATCGTAATCGGAATCTATCTCATCAGGGTAAATAAGGTAGATACCGATGTGACAAAAAACGAAACCAAGGTGGGCGTTATCTTAAACGGCAGCCGGGAGGACAGGAGCTGGGGGCAGTCTCATTATGAGGCGCTGGAGGCTACGGCAAAGAAGCTGAACCTGGATATTACCTATATGGAGCATGTATCTGAAAACGAAAATAGTGCAGAAGCCTTTGAGAAGCTTGCCGGGGAGGGCTGTAAAATCATTATTGCCAATTCCTTCGGATTCGGTGAATGGGAGCTTCAGGCTGCAGAGAAGCACCCGGAAATCTGTTATTTTCATGCAACGGGAACACAGACCGCAGACAATATGTCGACCTATTTCGGGCGGATTTACCAGATACGTTATCTCTGCGGTATAGTAGCGGGGCTACAGACTGAAACAGGAGAAATCGGCTATGTGGCAGCATTTCCCATCTCTGAAGTCAACAGGGGAATCAATGCCTTTACCCTGGGAGTGAGACGCGTGAATCCCGAGGCTAAGGTCTATGTGCAGTGGAGCAATTCCTGGACTGAGGACGAGCCTACGGAAGCGGCTGCCAGAGCACTGCTGGATTCTCATAATATTGATGTATTTGCCATGCACACTGATTCACTGAAGGTGCTGGAGGTGGCGGAGAAGGAAGGAATCTGGTCCATCGGCTATAATATGGATAACAGTGATTTGTTTCCGAATACCTGGCTTACGGCAGCGGTCTGGAATTGGGGAAGTTTTTACGAACCGAGGATTCTGGAGTGTCTGCAGGGTAAATTTCAGGGAAAGGATTACTGGGAAGGCATCAACAGCGGCATGGTCGAGTTAGCCCCTCTGTCGCCCAATGTGAATCCCGAAGCCCTGCAGGCAGTCGAGGAGGAACGGGAAAGGTTCAGGAAAGGAACCTTTGATGTCTTCTACGGACCTGTCCGGGATACGGAAGGAAACCTGCGCATAGCTGAAGGCGAGAGTATGACGGATTATAATATGTTGAATCATTTTGACTGGTATGTGGAAGGGGTAGTAATCAATGAATAAAAAGAAAAGGACAGGACTTGTTTTATTGACTCTGATTATTCTGGTTATCGCAGTACTATTCCTTGTGCTTATTTTTTCAATCTATTTGTCGGGCAGTGATAAAAGGAAGTGCACGGTAGGATTTATCTCCACGGGAAACAGTGAGGAGGTCGGTTGGAACGGGACTCATATCCGTGGAATAAGGGAAGTCTGTAAGGAAATGGATGTAAGACTTCTCGTGAAAGAAAATATCAAAGAGTATACCGGTGAGTGTATCAAGGCAGCGGAGGAATTACTGTCGGAAGGTTCTGAAATGATGATTCTGAACAGTTATGGCTATGAGGCGGAACTGGCGGATTTTATCGCAGAGCATCCCGAGATATCCTTTTATGTCAACAATTCCGAGGCAATTGCAGGCTCCAATGTCAGTACATATTTTGTCAGGATGTATCAGGTCAGATATCTGTCGGGTATCATTGCCGGAATGAAGACGGAAACAAACAAAATAGGCTATGTGGCAGCCATGAGTAACAATGAAGTTAACAGAGGAATCAATGCATTTACCCTGGGAGTAAAGAAGATCAATCCGGAAGCACAGGTGGTGGTTGCCTGGACGGAATCCTGGGATAATGCGGAGGTGGAAAAAGCGGCGGTGCATCGTCTGGTAGAGGAGCATAATATTGATGTGGTGAGCTACCATCAAAATCAGTCCTATACCATTGAAGCGGCAGAGGAGGAAGGGATTTATTCCATTGGTTACCATCAGGCGTTTGATAATTTTTCGGAGAAGTGTCTTACTTCTGTCGTTGGAAACTGGGATTCCGTGTATCGCGAGATCTTGCGGGAGTACCAGAAGGGAAATGGCAATAAAACAGGACATTACTGGTTTGGGTTGGAAGAAAATGCCGTATGTCTGACGGAATATTCTGAGGAAGTGACTCCGGAGATTCAGGCTCAGGTAAACGAAGCGGCGAATCAGATTCGACGGGGAAAAGATGTATTCTTTGGTGAGATTCGTGATACAGAGGGTAAGATTCGCTGTAATGCAAATGAAAGCATTAGTGATAAGGTGCTAATCGAAGAGTCGGACTGGTTTGTGGACGGGGTCATTTTTTTGAATAAAGATGAAGAGGGCAAAAGAGAATGATTAAGCTTCAGAAATTCAGAAGAAACAAAACTCGGATTTTTGTCAGTATGCTTGTATTTTTGGTCGTTCTGATTATCGTGGGACTGTTTATGCAGATGAGAATGCGCCAACTATTGTATAGTTATATGGAAAAACAGGTAACCGTACAGGCGGAAGAAATGTCGGGTTTTGTGAAGGAAAGATTTGACAAAGAAATCGTCACCATGGAGCGTGTATCCGACAAGCTGCATCAAGCAGGGAGTGAAAGGGAAAAACTTGTCAGGGAAAACAGTGGGTATTTATTCCCGGAAGGGAGTGAAGGAATGACTTCCGGCATGCTGGCGCTGGATGGTACGGCCTTGTATGGAGATACTCTGGATTTCGCAGAGTTTACCGGGATTCAGCATGCGTTCAGAGGAAACAGCTCCGTCTGCTTCAGCAAAGAGAAGGGGCTTCTGTTTACGGTTCCTGTGTATAATGAAAACAACGTGAAATATGTTTTGTACAGACTTTACAGTACAAAGATTCTGGCAGAGGAATTTTTCGGAAATGCTTTTTCCGGCAAAGCGGATGTGGCGGCCATAGATATCGAAGAGCAGGAGATGATTCCTTTTCGCAGTTATGATCTGAGCGAAATCCTTAACAACGAAAATACGAAGAAAGCATATGTGGAGCTTCAGGACATGCTCAATGTATCCAATACGGCGTCGGTCTACTTTCGGGAGAATCACGAAGGGTATTTCATGTTTCTCAGCGATGTCTATGGATATGATACCTATCTGGTAGGGATTGTTCCGGATGATGTGATGTCAAAGGGACTTTCTTCTCTTGTGACGCTGATTATCTGGGTGTTTGCTCTTCTGATGCTGCTTATGGTAATCGGAATTGCCTATCTCATTAATGCAGAGGAAAGGGCGAAGGAGAGTGATGAACTTCGCATGGCAAAGCTGGTGGCAGAGAATGCCAGCCGCCAGAAGAGTACCTTCCTTGCTAATATGTCGCATGAAATCAGAACCCCAATCAATGCAATAATGGGCATGAATGAGATGGTGCTCCGGGAATGTGAAAACGATAATATTCGGATTTATTCGGAAAATATTCAGAGCGCCAGCAGACTGTTACTGTCTCTGGTGAATGATGTGCTTGACTTTTCGAAGATTGAATCCGGTAAGATGGAGATTGTGTGTGACAACTATTACCTGGATGTTATGATTCATGATGTGGTCAATCTGATTCGGGGAAAAGCAGAACAAAAGAATCTGGAGTTTTATGTTGAGGTTCAGAAAGAGATTCCCAATCAATTATTTGGGGATGAATTGAGGAACAGACAGATTATAGGAAATCTGTTGAATAATGCCGTGAAGTATACCCAGGAGGGGAGTGTTTCCCTGAAGATAACCTATGATACGTCAGAGCCGGAGGATGGGGAGCAGAACCGGATTGAACTGCTGATTCAGGTATCGGATACCGGTATCGGAATCAGGCAGGAGGATATGGGGAAACTGTTTGGCAACTTCGAAAGACTTGATCTGGAGAAGAATCGTAACATAGAGGGTACCGGTCTGGGACTTGCGATAACAAAGAAACTGGCGGAGGCTATGGGAGGTTCCGTCGAGGTGACCAGTGAATACGGTAGAGGAAGCACTTTCTCCGTCAGGCTTCCTCAAAAAGTTGTGGATTCAACCCCTATCGGAGAATTTGAAATGGAGGCTGTTGCAGAGACGGATACGCAAGGCGTTTATATGGAAAAATTCCATGCCCCAGAAGCCAGAATACTTGTGGTGGATGACAACAATATGAATCTTATGGTAGTAAAGGGTCTGTTGAAGAAAACCAAGGTTCAGATTGTGACCTGCAACAATGGCCGGGAATGTCTGGAAAGGATGCAGAAGGAGCATTTCCACATCATACTGCTTGACCATATGATGCCCGGAATGGATGGCATGGAGGTGATAAAGCGGACTCGGACATTGGAGAACAATATGTGCACTTCCACGCCGATTATTGCGCTTACAGCCAATGCACTTAAGGGAATGAAGGAGATGTACCTGGAGGCAGGGTTTACGGATTATCTGAGTAAACCGGTGGATGGTGAAAAGCTGGAACAGATGGTTCGAAAATATTTGCCGGAGGAACTGGTGCACACACCGGAAGAAGAGGTTCAGGCCTGCAGCGGAACTTCAACCTCCAACCCTATCGTGGAAACTGCTACAGAAGAAAACGATACGCCCCTGATAGACCAAAACACTGCCATGGTTTATTGCGGCAACGATGAAGAGCTGTACCGGGAAATTCTGGATTGCTATTGCTTGGAAAAGGAGGAAAACCAAGAGAAAATGAAGAAGTGTCTGGAGGATAACAACCTGGCAGACTATCGCATCCTGATACATGCTCTCAAATCCACCTCCTTAAACATCGGCTGCAAATCCCTGTACAATATGGCGCTTGAACTGGAAAAGGCCTGCAAGAACAATGATTTGGATTATGTTAAGGAGAATCATGCTGCCTGTATGGAGCTCTACGACAGAGTGGTTGAAGCAGGGACGGGGCTTTTGTCACGAGGAGCGCCCACTGACACGAGGAGCGCCCACTGACACGAGGAGCGCCACTGACACGTTAAGAATTCAGAGAGGGAAAGGAAAGAAAAGGAAAATATGTATCGTTAACGGAAGTCCCAAAGGGAAGAACAGCGTCACTTATCAAACACTGTTGTTTTTGGGACAAAAGCATCCGGAGAATACCTATTGCGTGATTCATGCGGGGCAAAGATAAAAAACTATGAGCGTGATTTTTCTCATGCAGGAAAGCAGTTACAGCAGGCGGATGTGATTCTGTTTGCCTATCCGGTATATACTTTTCTGGTGCCTTGTCAGCTTCATCGTTTTGTTGAGCTTATGAAGGAAGAAACGGCAGCAGACAGACTTGATCTGAATGGTAAATATTGTACACAGATTTCCACTTCCAAGCATTTCTATGATGTAACGGCACACAAATTTATAGAAGATAACAGCAATGATCTGGGAATGAGATTCCTCAAGGGACTTTCCACTGATATGGATGATCTGACGACAAAAAAGGTCGAAAGGAAGCAGTGCAGTTTTTTGAACATTTACTGTGGTCAATATCGGAGAAGGCTCAGATGGATTTGAAGACGGAGAAATGCCACGCTGCCCTGAAGGATGTGGTTGTAGTGGCTGACCTGGCAGAGGATGATGAGAAACTGCAAAGCATGGTAGATGATTTTGTGCGTCTGTGTGGTGGTGAGATAAAGGTCATCAATATCCACGACTTTCCGTTCAGAGGGGGCTGTATCAGCTGTTTTCACTGTTCCACCGAAGGAAAGTGTATTTACACGGACGGTTTTCAGGAGCTTCTTCGCAAAGAGATTCAAGGCGGAAGCGCCATCGTACCGGCATTTTCTGTCAGGGATCATTCCATGGGATCTGTTTTTAAGACCTACGATGACCGACAGTTCTGTAACGGACATCGGACCGTTACCATGGGAACCCCTTTCGGGTATCTGATCAACGGCGATTTGTCCAAGGAAGAGAATCTGCGCACGGTAATCGAGGCGAGAGCCCAGGTGGGCGGGAACTACCTTGCGGGAGTGGCAACCAATGAAGCAGACGCAACCGTCGCTATTGAGGATATGCCGAAAGAGTTGGTCTGGAGCATAAGAAATAAATACACTCAGCCTGCGAATTTCTATGGGGTAGGCGGAATGAAGATTTTCCGTGATCTGATCTGGCAGATGCAGGGGATGATGAAGGCGGATTATAAATTTTACAAAGAAAACAGGCAGATGGATTTTCCTCAGAAACAACCGGGAAGAATGATTTTCATGTATCTTGCGGGAGCCGTGATGGGCAATGAAAAATTCAGAAAGAAAATGGGGGAAAGCTGAATGAAGGCATGCTTGCTCCTTATAAAACGGCGAGAAAAAAAGGCTTGCTGTGATTGGTTCCCTGAAGTATATGATTGGAAAGGAAAACGCTGAATGAGATAATAGCGCATGACAAGGAACAGATCCTGCTGGGAACAAAATTCGCTTATGTGGGGAAGGTATTTATTCCGTTGACATTTTTCCTGTTTGTCATGCAATATTGCGAAATTGTTATTCCGAAAAAAGTACAATTGCTCCTGGCTGTTTTCCATTTGTCGATTGCCTTCATGATCTTCAGCTATCCACTGCAACGATGGTTTTATACTGATGTGGAGTATACCACGGATGGCTTGTTTCCGCATAATATATATGGACATGGTGTAATGTATAACATATATACCGTCAGCCTGGTTCTCTACTTTATCGTCATATTTGCGGTTGTTGTCGGAATCCTGAGGAAAGAGAGGAGAAAAAAGAGAAGAATCCAGATGTATTATATGCTGGCCTGTATTTTTTGTGCCATGGCAGGATTTGCCGTATTCCTGCTGGGAGTGACGGGAGGATACGATACTACGTCGCTTTCCTATGCAATCTGTGCGATTTTCATGGCAATTGCACTTGGCAGGTACGATCTGCTTGAAACCATTGAACTGGTGCGCAATTATGTGATTGATAACCTTTCACTGGGAATCATAGCGCTGGATGAGGATAACAGAATCATTTACTGCAATCAACCGATTCAGGACATGTATCCGGATTTAAAGGAGAAAGGCAACACGATTGTTAAGAATCTGATTGCAATGGAAAAAGAGGAAAAGGTCGTTGAGGTCGGAGAAAAGGTCTATAAGCCGGAATACAGAGTGTTGAACAACAATGGCAAATACAGAGGACATATCATTACGGTAAGTGACATAACAGTCAACTATCATTATACGCAGCTGATGAAAAAGATGACGGAGATGGATCCGCTTACCGGGTTGCTCAACCGATTCGCTTATGAATATCGGATTTCAGAAATGAGAAAGAATGGGAAGTGGTCGGATGAGCTGATTCTTTTTATGATGGATTTGAATGGTTTGAAAAATGTCAATGATTCGAAGGGACATGATGTGGGAGATGCGATGATTTATGATGCAGCACAGTGTATCCGGCGAAGCGTTGGAAACAGGGGGGGAGTGTTACCGCGTCGGCGGAGATGAATTCACGGTTATCATTACGGATGAAACGGCAGACCCTTGTGCAATCAGACAAAAAATCAAGGAAGAGGCCGCTGCCTGTCATAATGAGAACTATTCCATCAGTATCTCTGTCGGATATTGTGTTGGAAAAGAGATTACCGATATGCGGTTGGAGGATCTCGAGAAGCTCGCAGATAAGAGAATGTATCAGGACAAGGAGAATTACTATATTGCCAAGGGGGTTAACCGAAGGGTAAAGGACGAGGTTTTTCGCATGATATGTGATTCCTATCTCATAATACTGAAGGTGAATCTGGACTCGGGCGAGATGAGTATTATCAGAATGGATGTCCGGGAGAGAGATGAAAACTGCGGATCTTCGAGGGATTTTCGAACATGGCTTGCGGAAATGGTACAATGCCATATGGTGTATGAAGAAGATATCGAGCTGCTTCTGAAAAAAGCAGACCCCGATGTACTTAAAAAACAGTTTGCGGAAGATAAAACGCAGATGGTAAGAATTGCTTACAGACACCGGGTCATGGATTCTTATCATAAAGTTATGTTGGAGGTTGTCCCGGACAAGGAATATTACGAAAACCAACCGATTGCATATCTCTATGTAAAAGATATCGGTTGAGGCAAGGGCACCGGCTTTTATGATGATAAATATGATCATTGAGCGGGAAATTCAAGTTTGTTCGATTTGTGGCATGTTCTTTATATAACGCGTGATAGAGAAGAAGGATTTCAAAAAATAAAAAAATGAAGTTTCGAAAGTGGTGAAGACGATTGCGAGAGAAAAATATTTAGAAAGAATCAAAGCATTAAAGGATACTCCGGATATAAAGATTATTACCGGTATCAGACGCTCAGGATAATCTAATTTGATGCAGGCGTATATCGATTATTTAAAAAGCAATTTTGAAGACGTTAATATTATCTTTATCGACTTTATGGATTTGGAATTTGAAGAAATAAAGGAATATCATGCTTTATTTTACACCCTCCGCTGAAACGGTTGAAAATTTCAAGGTTTTATGGTAGTATAGATGGGATGTTTGATGTTTCCTTTTCTATGCTACAGCTTAGAAAGGAGGCACAAATTTATCCGAGCATGGCTCGTAGCTGGCGTGAATGGTGTAAAAATGGTGTGGTAGACCATTTCACAAAAGAAGTAAAAGGCCGGGAGCCTTGAAAATAGGAGGTTTTATCAGTATGGAAGCGTATAAGCAGGAATTTATTGAGTTTATGGTGGACAGCCAGGTGTTGAAGTTTGGCGAGTTCACGTTGAAGAGTGGCAGAAAGTCACCGTTTTTCATGAATGCGGGAGCTTATGTTACCGGCTCTCAGCTGAAGCGATTGGGAGAGTATTACGCCAAGGCGATTCACAACACCTATGGTGATGATTTTGATCTGCTGTTTGGACCTGCTTATAAGGGAATTCCCATCAGTGTGGTTACTGCTATCGCCTACAGCGAGCTTTACGGCAAGGAGGTTCGTTATTGCTCCGACCGCAAGGAGGAGAAGGATCATGGTGCGGACAAGGGAAGCTTTCTGGGAAGCAAGCCAAAGGATGGCGACAGAGTGATCATGATTGAGGATGTGACTACTTCCGGCAAGTCCATGGAAGAGACGGTGCCGAAGGTAATGGGGGCGGCGAAGGTTGAAATCGTAGGGCTTATGGTTTCTTTGAACCGTATGGAAGTAGGTATGGGCGGTGAGAAGAGTGCGTTGGATGAAATTAAAGAAAAGTACGGATTCGAGGCGAATGCCATCGTGACAATGAAGGAGGTTGTTGACTACCTTTACAACAAACCATATAAGGGACAAACTTATATCGACGATGAAATAAAGGCAGCAATAGATAAATACTATGAAACCTATGGCGTTTGAAGAGAAAATGTGTGAAGAGAAAATGTGTGAAGAGAATGACATCCTGGTAACATGGGAGAAGAAACCGGAAGGGAGCAGAGATAAGAATATGGGACAGAAGGTGTATAAGACAATGAAGGGCGCCGGTGCGGCAAATATCGCTGTTGGCGTGATCGTTCTGGTGGTTGGGATTGTGGCAGGTATTTTGTTGATCGTCACAGGCGGAAAGCTGATCTCGGACAAGTCCAAAATATTATTCTAAGAATCAGGAGCAGGAGCCGGGCATTTTCCAGGAGTTATATCGTCTTTTGGAGATGCCCGTCAGAATTTTATGGGTAAAAGAAAAGGGTATATTTTTACCGATAGAAAGCATTCCCAGAGAGGTATCATGTCAACGATTTTGGGCATCATAAGTCTGGTGTCTCTGGGGATTGTGGTGTATTTTTCGTACAGGAGTGGCGGAGAAGCGGCTGTGGGCTATGGCTTTACAGGTTTTCTGGCCCTGCTGTTTTCTTTTGTTGGTTTGGGACTGGGGATTGCAACCGTGCGGGATCACAGATATTTCAGGTTGTTTCCCATGCTGGGAACGATATTGAATCTTCTTTCCATCGGTTTTATCGGTTTTTTGCTGTATATGGGTTCGAGAATGTAGCGCAGGAGAGGTTATGAGATGGCAGAAATAAAGACAGATTTGGAACAACAGGAATTTCTTACGGAAGAGGAAAGCAACAGTGTTCTGGCAGAGCGCCATGCTCTGGTGTTGGAGAGAATTGGGGAAATTGCAGTGGAAAAATTGGGCAGGGCAGGTCTGGATTCCTATTTTTCCAAGCAGGCCGATTTCCTTCTTCTTTTGGAGGATACTGCTCGATTTATCCGTGGCGGCGGTCTGGAGAAGGCTCCTCTGGAAGAGCTTCAGAGACGCAATCATAAGCTGTATGAGGATGTCCTTCCCGAGAATTATGAGTCTTCCTTTGGTAATCCCACCTATGCGGTGAAGGAACTGGGAGAGGACTTCGGGCAGACCTTGTGCCTGCTGTATGGCAAGCTGCGCAATCTGATTCGTGATGTCTATGACGGCAACGAAGAGGATCTGGTGGCAGGCATGGAACTGTTTGCGGAGGTTTATGCCGCATTTGCATATAGCGTGGCTGAGGGGCAGACTCCTAAGAAAGAGGAAATCAGAGATATCCTGTATTGGCATACCTGTGACTATGCGGAGCACAGGGCTGAAATTGCCATTGGTGACATGCTTGGCGTAAACCGGAGCAGGGTACTTGATATCATTAATAACAGTGATCTCTGCGATGTCAGATATCTCTATGCATACGGCAAGTATGTCAGTGAAAATGAGCTTGAGACGACCCGGTATATGGCGGGACTTCCGGAGGAGACCATTGCCACTATGGCAGATACCTTCACGGAAGGATACAGAATCGGTTTTGAGGTGGCAGGGAAAGACCTGTCCAGGAAAACCACAGCCGAGGTTGCGTATCATCTTGGATTTGAACGTATGATAAGAAGAGCGGTTGCGAACCTGGCAAAGCTGGAGCTGAAGTCTGCCTTTCGCTGGGAGAATGTGGCAGGCGGTGCGGAGAACAGGCAGTATGAGTATGACCACAAGGATGATGTGGCGCTTCTGCTGGACAAGAATTTCATGAACCGTCAGATAGAGAGCAGACGAACTGTGTTTGAAAGATGGAAAGAGGAGGCGGCAGGGTATGCCGGTCCCGCTGTGCTTGAAACCTTCGGCGAAGCGGATTTCAATCCGATGAACAAGCCGGAGGCCATCCGTTTTAGTAAAGAGCAGAACAAGCTGTGGGTGGAATATCTGACCAGGCAGGGCAACCTGATCAGGGACTACATCAATTACGAGGAACGCAGCTTTACAATCATTGCATTCCCTGTGCCTGAGGTGGGACCTGTTTTCAGGGAGCTGTTTGATGAGACCATCAGACTGAATACGCTGGACTATATGCTGTATCGGAATGTGCAGCAGAAGCTGATTGATGCGTTGGATAAAGCAGATTATTGTGAGGTAAAGGGGAGCGGAGCAAACAGAACCGATCTGAAGGTGAATCTCTGGAAGCTTCAGGATGCGTCAAAGGAAACGATTTTCGAGAACTGTGTGGCGGATGTCAATATCCCCGTGGGAGAAGTATTTACCTCGCCGGTGCTGGAGGGGACCACGGGTACACTTCACGTTACAAGGGTCTTTCTGAATGGTCTGGAGTACAGGGATTTGTATCTGGATTTTGAGGATGGAATGATTCGTGATTATGGCTGTGCCAATTTCGGAACAGAGGAAGAAAACAAGAATTTTGTTAAGGAAAACATCCTCCATCGTCACGAGACTCTTCCTATGGGAGAATTTGCCATCGGAACCAACACTACGGCTTACGTGATGGCAAGGCGCCTGGGTGTGGAGGCGAAGCTTCCCATTTTGATCGCAGAAAAGACCGGTCCTCATTTCGCAGTGGGCGATACCTGTTATTCCCATGCGGAGGACATGGCGGTATACAATCCGGACGGCAAGGAAATCGTGGCCAGGGATAATGCAAAGTCATTACTTAGGAATGAAAAACCCGATGAAGCCTACTTCAATTGTCATACCGATATTACCATTCCCTATGACGAATTGGGAGAGCTCACGGCGGTGACAAGGGACGGCAGCAGGATTGTGATCATAAAGGACGGAAGATTTGTGCTTCCCGGCACGGAACCTTTGAATGAGGCCTTTGAAAAATAACTCTTAATATTTTGTGATTTTCAGCATTTATGGTTGCGCAAAGGTTTTATTTTTAGTAAACTGAGATAAGGTATAACAGATAGAACAACAAAGGAGGACATCATGGCAAAAGTAGGTATAGTGATGGGCAGTGATTCCGATATGCCGGTTATGGCAAAAGCTGCAGAGATTTTGGAGGAGTTAGGTGTTTCATATGAGATGACGATTATCAGTGCACACAGAGAGCCCGATGTGTTTTTTGAGTATGCAAAGACAGCCGAGGATAAAGGATTTAAGGTAATCATTGCGGGAGCGGGAATGGCAGCGCATCTGCCCGGTATGTGTGCGGCGATTTTTCCCATGCCGGTCATCGGTATTCCCATGCACACCACATCTCTGGGAGGCAGAGACTCCCTGTACTCCATCGTTCAGATGCCCTCCGGTATTCCGGTGGCTACGGTTGCGATTAACGGCGGTGCCAATGCAGGTCTGCTGGCTGCCAAGATTCTGGCAACCTCGGATGAGGGGCTCCTGAACAGGCTGAAGGCATACAGTGAGAAGCTGAAGAAGCAGGTGGAAGCCAAGGACGCAAAGCTACAGGAGGTTGGATACAAGCAGTATCTTGCCGATAAATAAGTCAGTCAGAGAACGATAAAGCCGAGAAACGGCAGAAATGAGGATAAAATGGATTACAAGAAAGCTGGAGTTGATATTGAAGCAGGTTATAAGTCAGTGGAGCTTATGAAGAAATATGTGAAGGAGACCCTTCGCCCTGAGGTAATGGGAGGGCTTGGCGGTTTTTCCGGAGCTTTTTCGCTGGCTGCAATCAAGAACATGGAGAATCCCGTACTTCTGTCCGGTACCGACGGATGCGGAACAAAGGTGAAGCTTGCATTTTTGATGGACAAACATGATACCATCGGTATCGACTGTGTGGCAATGTGTGTGAACGACGTTGCCTGTGCCGGCGGCGAACCTCTGTTTTTCCTGGATTATATTGCCTGCGGTAAGAACTATCCCGAGAAGATTGCCACCATCGTAAAAGGTGTTGCAGAAGGCTGTAAACAGGCCGGCGCAGCGTTAATCGGCGGCGAGACTGCAGAACATCCCGGACTGATGCCTGAGGATGAATATGATCTGGCCGGTTTTGCGGTTGGCGTTGTGGATGAAAAGGATCTGATAACCGGTGAGAATATTAAGCCCGGTGATGTACTGGTGGGTATCGCTTCTTCCGGTGTCCATTCCAACGGTTTCTCCCTTGTTCGCAAGGTGTTTGAGATGACAAAGGAGAGTCTGGATACCTATTATGACGAGCTTGGAACTACTCTTGGAGAAGCGCTGATTGCACCTACCAGGATTTATGTCAGGGCATTGAAGGAAGTGAAGAATGCCGGTGTGACCGTCAAGGGCTGCAGCCATATTACAGGCGGCGGTTTCTATGAAAATATTCCAAGAATGCTGCCAGAGGGTATTCAGGCAGTAGTGGAGAAGGACAGCTATGAGGTTCCCGCTATCTTCAAGCTCCTTCAGAAGACCGGAAATATCGAAGATCAGATGATGTACAATACATATAACATGGGACTTGGTATGATTCTCGCCGTAGACCCTGCCGATGTGGAGAAGACCATGGAAGCAGTGAAGGCGGCCGGCGATACTCCTTATGTGGTAGGACGCTGTGAGGCGGGAGAAAAGGGAGTTGTATTATGCTGAGAATCGTAGTATGTGTATCCGGAGGAGGCACTAATCTCCAGGCTATCCTGGATGCTGTTGACAGCGGTAAGATTACGAATACCGAGGTGATTGCGGTAATCAGCAATAATCCCGGTGCGAAAGCTCTGACAAGAGCGGAGAATCATGGAATACCTGCTGTCTGCATGTCCCCTAAGGAATACGGGGACAGAGAGGCGTACAATCAGGCGTTGACGGATAAAATGAAGGAATTACAGCCGGATCTGATTGTGCTGGCGGGCTTCCTGGTGAAGATACCCGAGGCGATGGTGGCTGCTTTTTCCGGTAGAATCATCAATATTCATCCTTCCCTGATTCCTTCCTTTTGCGGCGTTGGTTATTATGGACTCAAGGTGCACGAGAAGGCGCTGGAGAGAGGCGTGAAGGTAACAGGCGCAACAGTACATTTTGTAAACGAAGGAATGGACGAGGGACCGATCATCGCTCAGAAGGCAGTGGAGGTGTTGGATGACGATACGCCTGAGATTCTTCAGAGACGCGTGATGGAGCAGGCGGAATGGATTCTGCTTCCCGGGGCAATTGATGATATTGCCAATGGCAGGCTGGAGCTGGTCGGAGGAAAGGTTCGGAAAATACAGAGATAACGGAGAGGTAGTAACATGGATGTTTTAATCATAGGCGGAGGCGGAAGAGAGCACGCAATCGCAGTGAGCATGAAAAAAAGCAAGAGAGTAGACAAACTTTACTGTGTTCCCGGTAATGCCGGGATTGCTCAGATTGCTGAGTGCGAGCCGTCTATCGGCGTCATGGAATTTGATAAAATTGCAGCTTATGCTGAGGAGAAAAAGGTTGACCTTGTCTTTGTGGCGCCGGATGATCCCCTGGTAGGAGGTCTGGTAGATGTATTGGAGGAAAAGGGCTTCCGCGTGTTCGGTCCCAGAGCCAATGCAGCTATATTGGAGGGCAGCAAGGCATTTTCCAAGGATTTGATGAAGAAATACAATATCCCTACGGCTGCCTACGAGACCTTTGATGATCCGGAGAAAGCTTTGGAATACTTGAAGACCGCCAATATTCCGGTGGTTTTGAAGGCGGACGGACTTGCTCTGGGCAAGGGCGTTCTGATCTGTAATACACTGGAAGAGGCCAATGCAGGTGTGAAAGAAATCATGATGGACAAGCACTTTGGAAGTGCCGGCAACCGCATGGTGATCGAAGAGTTTATGACAGGCAGAGAGGTTTCCGTTCTCGCTTTTGTGGACGGCAGGACGGTAAAGACCATGACTTCTGCGCAGGATCATAAGAGGGCAAAGGACGGAGATCAGGGACTGAATACCGGAGGAATGGGTAATTTCTCGCCCAGTCCTTTCTATACCGAGGAGATTGATGAGTTCTGCCGGAAGAATATCTATGAGCCGACGGTGGCGGCCATGGCAGCAGAGGGCAGGGAGTTCAAGGGAGTTATTTTCTTTGGACTGATGCTTACTCCGAATGGACCTAAGGTGCTGGAGTACAATGCGCGTTTCGGTGATCCTGAGACCCAGGTGGTGCTGTGCAGGATGAAGAATGATATCATGGATGTGATTGATGCGTGCATCGATGGAACTCTTGATCAGATTGATTTGGAATTCGAAGATAATGCGGCAGTTTGTGTTATCCTTGCCAGTGACGGATATCCTGTAGCTTATGAGAAGGGATTTGAGATTACCGGTCTGGAGAGATTTAAAGGCAAGGAAGATTACTATTGTTTCCATGCCGGAAGCAAATTCGATGCGGAAGGACACATTGTGACAAACGGAGGACGTGTTCTCGGTGTTACTGCCAAGGGTGCGACTCTGAAGGAAGCAAGAGCAAAAGCCTATGAAGCTACGGAATGGGTTTCGTTTGCAAATAAGTACATGAGACATGATATCGGCAAGGCGATTGACGAAGCATAAGGAGAAACGGTTTCTATGGAAGCTTTTTTGGTCGAAGACAGATACCACATACCGAAGCAGTGCACGGAATGTGGTGGCGTCATGGTTTTCAAGGGTGTGGGAGAATATCATTGTGAAGATTGCGGCAAGGTAGACTATGATGACTATGGAAAGACACGTCTTTACATAGAACAGCATCCGGGTGCTACGGCAGCAGAGATAGAATGCCATACCGGTGTTTCTCAGAGGACAATCCGTCATATGCTCAAGGAGGGAAGACTGGAGGTTACAGCGGATTCGGTATCGTTTTTGAGGTGCGAGATCTGCGGAAAGAATATTCGATCCGGTACTTATTGCAGCGAATGCGAGATAGCGGTACACCGTAAGCTTGAGGAACAACAGAGAGAACGGAATCGGAAGGCTGCGAGATTTACGGGCGTTGGCGTGGAACAATCCGGCGGAGAAGGCCAAAAGAGATTTACAAGAAGGGATGGTTGAAAAAGGGATATGAGAGAGAGAGTAATACCGAAATTCAAGGTTCTGATGGGGATGTTTGCATTAGCACTGGCTCTGGGATTGTTTGCCAATCCTTTTTCCATTGTAAGCCAGGCAAGTCAGGGTAAGATTACGGCATCCACCACTGCGAAGATACGTAAGGAGGCCAGCACCTCCAGTGATTCCCTGGGAAGTGTTGCAAAGGATAAGCTGGTTACCGTAAACGGTCAGGTTCAGGCTGCTGACGGCTATGTCTGGTATCAGGTTACCGTGGATGGAATCAACGGTTATATCCGTTCTGACCTGGTGCAGATTATTGACGAGGGAAGCACCACACCCGATACTCCTTCTACTTCGGTTACCGCAGTGAACCCCATCAGTGCCATGGTTCAGGGAAATACTACCGGCACTTCCGTCAGGGTGAGAAAAGAAGCTTCTACCAGCAGCTCCATTGTTGCCAATGCGACGGACGGACAGTCCCTGACTGTCACCGGAACAGCAAACGGTAATGATGGTAAGGTATGGTACCAGGTAAAGTTTAATGCAGGCGGAACAGAGGTAACCGGATTTATCCGTTCTGATTATGTAAAGCTGTCCGGGGAGCTTACGGCACCGTCTACCAATCCCGGTACTCCTGCGGAAGAAACTCCTACCCCTGATACTCCCGGGACTCCCGGTACACAGGAACCGACAGGTGATACCGTCAAGGACTTTGAAACAAAACAGATAGGTGATAAATGGTACCTGATTGACAATAAAAATAAGGTGCAGTATGACATTCAAACGGAATTATTTGATAAAGTAACTCAGAATGCAGAAGCATACAATACGGCAAATAAAAAACTTAAGGTGCAGAAGACCCTTGTTGTTATCCTGGTATTGCTGCTGATTGCAGCTGCGGCATTTATCGCCCTTTTGATCTTTAAGATCAAGGGTGACAGTGACAGCATGTATTACAGACCCCAGGGCGGAGAGCGCAGACCTGCTTCCAAACCGGAATATGGCAGACCTTTAGGAGCCTCCGGTGTTTCAACACAAAGACCCGGAACAAGCGGAAGTAAACCTGCAACCAGACCTGCGGGACAGCAGGCGGGCACCAGACCTGCGGGACAGCAGGCGGGCACCAGACCTGCGGGACAGTCAGCTGGGACCAGACCTGCGGGACAGCAGGCGGGCACCAGACCTGCGGGACAGCAGACAGGGACCAGACCAGCGGGACAGCCGACAGGGACCAGACCAGCGGGACAGCCGACAGGCACCAGACCTGCGGGACAGCCGACAGGCACCAGACCGGCAGCCAACCCCACAGGACAGGCTAAGAATTTTGCGGCAGATGATGACGAATTTGAGTTTGAATTCTTAAAGTATGACGAAAAAGATAACAAGTAATTAATAGGGAAGGGGGGCTCGTTTCTGAGCGTCCCTTCTTTCTGAAAGGGTATAGCTTCATGTTTATTGAAATAGATTTCAACAGCGATGAAGCATTGTATATGCAGATCCGGAACCAGATTATTATGGGAATTGCCATGCGGCAGTTTCAGGAAGGGGATTCTCTTCCGAGCGTAAGGCAGCTTGCGGAATCGGTTGGCATCAATATGCATACGGTGAATAAAGCATATACAGTGCTCAGACAGGAGGGGTATGTTCGGGTGGATCGTCGCAGGGGGGCGGTGATTGCCGTTGATTCGGATAGAAACGATACCCGGGCGGAATTAAAAAAGGAATTAAAGGTTATCCTTGCTAAGAGTAGCTGTAAAAATATCTCCAAGGAAGAAATGCATGAAATGATTGAGGAAATATACAGAGAAATGACAGACGGAGGAATATAAGAGATGCAGTCAAAGTTTACAGAACCGGCGAAGGAAGCATTGAATGCGGCTTCCCGCTATGCATCGAATCTGAAGCAGGGATATGTGGGTACAGAACATATCCTGGCAGGACTATTGAAAGAGCAGACAGGTGTTGCACACAGAGTTTTGGCGGATAATGGAGTTGAATTGACCAAGGTTCTGGATATGATACGTGAATCCATCGCCTTCGAAGGAGGCGTCAGTATCAGAGAGAGAGGAGGCTATTCTCCCAGAGCCGAAAAGGTGTTGGAGGAAGCGCACAGACAGGCGGCTCGTTTTGGACAGAAAGAAACAGGTACAGAGCATCTCCTGATGGCACTTATCAGGGAAGGTGAGAATGTTGCGGTTCGTCTGTTGAATACGCTGGGAGCCAATATTCAGAAAATCTATTCAGATACCTTGATTGCCATGGGACAGGACGGCAATCTTTATAAAGAGGATTTGGGCAGGAAGAACCAGGGCAAAGGGAAAAACAGTACCCTGAGCCAATACAGCAGAGACCTGACAGCCATGGCAAGAGAGGGGAAGCTGGATCCCTGCATCGGACGAGAGGAAGAGATTCTGCGTCTGGTACAGATTCTGAGTAGAAGAACCAAGAATAATCCCTGCCTCATCGGTGAACCCGGTGTGGGTAAAACAGCAGTGGTAGAGGGGCTTGCGATGCGTATTGTCGAAGGCAGGGTTCCGGCTACGGTCAAGGATAAGAGGGTGCTGACACTGGATCTGTCCGGGATGGTGGCAGGAAGTAAGTATCGCGGCGAGTTTGAAGAGAGAATCAAGAAGGTAATCCGTGAGGTGACAGAAGACGGAAATGTGATCCTGTTTCTGGATGAACTGCACACTATCATCGGTGCCGGCGGTGCAGAGGGAGCAATCGACGCCTCCAATATTCTGAAGCCTTCTCTTGCAAGGGGTGAGATTCAGATGATTGGTGCCACCACCATAGCGGAATACCGGAAGTACATTGAAAAGGATGCAGCGTTGGAGCGGCGTTTTCAGCCGGTCAATGTGGAAGAACCCACAGAGGAAGAAGCTGTCCGTATTCTGGAGGGAGTCAAGGAAAAATATGAGGAGCACCATGGTGTCACGATCACTTCCGAGGCCGTAGAGGCAGCGGTGAGATTGTCCCAGAGATACATCAATGACAGAAATCTGCCTGACAAGGCAATTGACCTGATTGACGAGGCGGCTGCCGGTGCGAGACTTCGGACTGCTGAGGTTCCGGATAAGCTGAAGGAGATGGCAGAGCAGATAAAAAAGATGGATCTGCAGATTGAACGTTCCATTCGCATGGAAGTTTTTTCCCAGGCAGCAGAGATCAAGAGGAATCAGGATGAGCTGATTAAAAAATATGAACGTGCCCAAAAAAGAGCAGAAAACAGTGTAGCTGCAAGGAAGATTGTCATCGGAGAAAATGAGATTGCCGATGTGGTGGCTATGTGGACTAAGATTCCGGTACAGAAGCTTGCCCAGAAGGAAAGCGAGAAGCTGTTAAAGCTGGAAGGAATTCTTCACAAAAGGGTGATTGGTCAGGAGGAAGCAGTCACTGCCGTGGCGAAGGCTATGCGAAGAGGACGAGTGGGTCTGAAGGATCCCAAGAGACCCATCGGTTCCTTCCTGTTTCTGGGACCTACCGGCGTGGGAAAGACAGAGCTTTCCAAAGCTCTTGCGGAAGCGATGTTCGGTTCCGAGGATGCCATTATCCGTGTTGACATGTCGGAATATATGGAGGGGCATTCGGTTTCCAAGATGATAGGTTCGCCTCCGGGTTATGTAGGCTTCGAGGAAGGCGGACAGCTCAGCGAAAAGGTACGCAGGAATCCTTATTCGGTGGTGCTTTTTGATGAGATTGAAAAAGCCCACCCGGATGTGTTCAATATTCTGCTCCAGGTGCTGGATGACGGTCATATCACCGATTCCAAAGGCAGAAAAGTCAGCTTCAAGAATACCATACTGATCATGACCTCCAATGCAGGTGCACAGAGAATTGTGGATCCCAAGAATCTGGGATTTGCCACTGCAAGTGATGAGAAGCGTGATTATGAGAAGATGAAATCAGGTGTGATGGAAGAAGTAAAGAAGAACTTTAAGCCTGAATTTATCAACAGAATCGATGATATCATTGTATTCCATCAGTTGGGCAAGGAAAACATGAAGGCTATCGTCAATCTGCTGGCCGCCAATCTCTGCAGGCGCTGTGAGGAACAGATGGATATCAGGCTTACTTTGTCATCCGCCCTGAAGGAGCATCTGGTGGAAAAGTATTCCGATGTAAAGATGGGTGCAAGACCTCTGAAAAGAGCAATTCAGTCGGTGGTGGAGGATGCCCTGGCTGAGGAAATCTTAAGGAAAAAGGTGCAGCCCGGGGATACGGTTACCGCCGGATTCAAAAACGGAAAAGTCTGCTTTACAACGAAATAAGAATAGAATATACTTGAAGTAAAGAATCGAAATTGTGTACAAAGGAACAGGAGGAAACACGATATGGCAGTTGTTAAGGAACTGCTCCGCAGCGAGAACAGCGGCGCAATCAGTTTTGGCAATCACAAGTTGGCTCACAAGGAAAAGGTAGAGGATTTTAAGCATGCAGGTGACCTTCTGAAGGTAAAGACCTACAAGGATATCACCAAGCTGGAAAAGAACGGCATGTTCCTTTACGAGTCTGTTCCGGGAACCAGTGTCCTTGATTTCGTGGAAAGAGAGGACGGTGTGGAGTTCGTAGTAGAGGGCGATGAGGATGCACAGATTACCATCGGTCTTAACGACGACACCCAGTACGAAGTATTTGTGAATGGCAAGAGTGTTGGTACCATGACGACAGGCTTGGGCGGCAAGCTCTCTCTGAGCGTGGAGCTGGAAGCAGCCGGTGAAGTCCCTGTCAAGGTTCAGAAGGCGTAATTATGCCGAAAGGAAAGACATCATCCGTGTTCTTTTGTCAGAACTGCGGATATGAATCTTCAAAATGGATGGGACAGTGCCCGGGGTGCAGAGAGTGGAATTCCTTTGTGGAGGAAGTGGTCAGTAAAATGCCCCACACGGGAACTGCCGCATTGAAATCCGGCACAAGAAGAACAGATATTGTACCCAGTGTGCTGGCAGATATAACTGTGGAAAAGGAAGACCGGATTCCTACGGGTATCGGAGAGTTGGACAGAGTTCTGGGAGGCGGTATCGTCCAGGGCTCTCTGACGCTTGTGGGTGGAGACCCGGGAATCGGTAAGTCGACCCTTTTATTGCAGGTGTGTCGCAGGTTGTCCGGAGAGAACCACAAGGTTCTGTATATTTCCGGTGAAGAATCCAGTGCACAGATTAAGATGCGGGCAGACAGGATCGGAAAGTTCTCGGACAGGATGATGCTGTTGTGCGAGACCAGCCTGGATATGGTTACAGAGGTGATTCGGGAACAGAAGCCGGAGGTGGTGGTGATTGACTCCATTCAGACCATGTACTGCGAGAACGTCTCTGCTGCGCCCGGAAGTGTGTCCCAGGTCAGAGAATCCACGGGAGTTCTGTTGCAGCTTGCAAAAGGCATGGGAGTCTCTGTGCTTATTGTCGGTCATGTGACAAAGGAAGGCACCGTGGCCGGTCCCAGAGTGCTGGAGCACATGGTGGACACGGTTCTCTATTTTGAAGGAGACAGACATGCTTCCTACCGCATTCTTCGCGGGGTAAAAAATCGTTTCGGCTCTACCAATGAAATCGGTGTATTTGAGATGCAGGAGCAGGGGCTGGTGGAAGTGATGAATGCCTCAGAATATATGTTAAACGGCAGACCGGAGAATGCCAGCGGTTCCGTGGTCGCATGCACCATGGAGGGTACAAGACCGCTTCTGGTGGAGATTCAGGCGCTGGTCTGCAACAGTAATTTCGGCATTCCCCGCAGGCAGACCACAGGTACCGACCTCAACAGGGTGAATCTTCTTATGGCGGTACTGGAAAAACGCTCCGGAATGCAGCTTACCTCCTGCGACGCCTATGTCAATATCACCGGGGGTATGAAGATTACGGAGCCGGCCGTTGACCTTGGGATCATCCTGGCGATTCTTTCCAGCTTCAAAAACAAAGCCCTGAACCCGAAATTAATTGCTTTTGGAGAGGTAGGACTGAGCGGAGAGGTTCGTGCCGTCAGCATGGCAAGGCAGAGAGCGGCGGAAGCGGAGAAGCTGGGCTTTGAAATCTGCGTTGTGCCGGAAGTGTGCGCTGAGGATTGCAGGAAACATACCGGAATTCGGATTGTCGGAGTCTCCACGGTACAGGATGCCATCGACAGGCTGCTGTAAGGTACTGTGAGCATACAGATCTCATTTTTGGTGTTTTTATAATTTTATATATTTTTTGAAAAAAAACTTGCCTATTTTGTAGGTACTGTGTTATAATAGCATTCGTCGGTGAGTTGACCGACGAATAAATAGGGGAATAGTACAGCGGTAGTGCGGCGGTCTCCAAAACCGTTAACGGGAGTTCGATCCTCTCTTCCCCTGCTGAAAATAACGATGCTAAAGTTAGCATCGTTATTTTTATGTGCATATATGACTTGTTTGTTAGAGCCTGATATTTATCAGGATTATTTAAAAGCAATCTGTGCAAAATTGTAAAAACCTAAGTACCAGATTTTAAAGTCGTGAGCCCCCGGAAGCTCCTGCCACATAAAGTTCTCACCATCCCGGAATTGATCGCACACGGCAGGAAGATTCTTGGCGGCGGTGGAAGAACTGTTGTAGGCGATATTGTCTTCGGTTCCGCAGATATTGTAAAAATAGTGGATGGGAAGGGTGTTGTCCTTTAGCAGCTCTGTCGTCCTGGTGGAAGGATTGCTGGTAGGTGCGGCGGAAAAGGCGCCAAAATAACCAAACAGATCAAGACATTCTCCAATTCCTATGTTGATGGTCTGCATACCGCCCATGGAAAGACCCGCCATGGCGCGATGATCACGGGTCAGACTTAAGTCATAGCCGTTCTCGTCATATTCGGCATAGGTACTGTAGTGTGATTCTATGTAAGGAATCAAATCGTTGCGCAGCTCCTGACCGAAGCAGTAAAAGGAATTATAGTCTGAATCGGAACTATGATCTGCAGCGGAACGGCCGTTAGGGGTCACTATGATGAAGGGTTCAATGTCACCATGAAAGGTGAGATTGTCCATTATCATCTTGATTTTGGAATTGTCATCGGTCATCCCCCATTCATTTTCATCCCCGCCGATGCCGTGCATCAGGTACAGTACATTATACTGTTTGTTTTCATCGTAATTATAGGGAAGATACACATTTGCCTTCTTTTCCACCTCGGCGCCATCACCGAAATAATCGTGTGAAATGTAGGTGATCTGCTGGATGGTTCCATACTCATCTACACGGCGCTGCGTGTATTTCAAGGGAATGGCGTTGCCAATGACTGCGGTTGCTTCGCGTGTGGTGGCGGTGGAGACTTCGGCAGGTTCGGTGTCCACGAGGGAGGTTTCCTGGCGAATTGCCTCTTCGATGGGTGTCAGGGTTTCAGACATGTTGTTTCCTCCGTTTTTGGTGTGTTTGCACATCCGGAGATGAAAATGGTACAAAGTCCCAGGATGCCAAGTGATTTGATGAGTTTCTTTTGATACATTTGAAAAACCTCTTTCCGATTCTGATATTGAGAAATGAGGTAGAACCTTCTATATCATAAAAGAGATTGTTCCAAATTGCAATATACGAAGGAACAGAAAAATACAGGTAGGCAAAACAAAATTTTTGATATAAAATACCAGTAAAGGTTAACAGTCATAATGCAATTGGAAACGGAGAACAGAACAATGACAGAGATGCAGGAATCTGTTGAAAGGATAGGGCTTCCTGAGTTCCTGCCCGGGCTGCTGCGAGAACAGTATGGAGAGCAGACTGCAGTAAGAATTATACAGGGATATGGAGCGAAGAGAAAGGTGACCCTGAGGGCAAATACCATAAAGGCGACCGCTGAGGAGATTGATAAAGCATTATCTGAAGCAGGAATCTCCTACAGCAAAGTGCCCTGGTACGAGGATGCCTTTGTAATAGAGGAAGGGGACGAGAGCCGGATCAGGCAGCTTGCTGTATATGAAGAAGGAAAAATATATCTGCAGAGCCTGTCGTCCATGCTTCCTCCGCTGGCACTGGGACCGAGGGCAGGAGCAGATATACTGGACATGGCAGCGGCGCCGGGCGGCAAAACCACACAGATGGCAGCCATGACAGGGAATAAGGCACATATCACGGCCTGCGAGATGAATTCGATCCGCATGGAACGACTTCGTTATAATGTTGAGAAACAGGGGGCGTCCTGTGTATATCTCATGCAGAAGGATTCCCGTACTTTGGACGATTTTTTCTCCTTTGATCAGATTCTTCTGGATGCACCCTGCAGCGGAAGCGGCGTACTGGATTTGGAGGATGCGCGTTTGCAGACTCACTTTACGCGGAAGCTGATTGATAAATCAGTGAAAGCCCAGACCGCCTTGATAAAAAAGGCGGTAAATCTGCTGAAAAAGGGACAGGAAATGGTCTATTCCACCTGCTCGGTTCTGGCTTGCGAAAATGAAATGATTGTCAAGTCGGCATTGTCCGGGGGAAAGGTGGAACTGGTTCCCCTATCGGCAGAAGTATTTCCGGGGTTGCCGGTACTGCCGGTGAAGATGGCGGGAACACTCTGTGTGGCACCTGACGAATTGTATGAGGGCTTTTTCCTGGCGAAGCTGCGGAAGAGATAATAGAAAAACAGGAGGAGACAGGTATGAAGAGAACATTAATCGTTGTGGACATGCAGAATGATTTTATTGACGGTACCCTGGGTACCGCTGAGGCTCAGGCTATTGTGGTGAATGTGAAGAATAAAATCAATCAGTACCGGAGCAGGGGAGAAGAGATTATTTTCACCAGAGATACCCATCAGGAGAATTACCCGGAGACCCAGGAAGGAAAGAAGCTACCGGTAAAGCATTGCATTGAGGGGACTGAGGGCTGGCAGATCGCGGAAGGGCTGGAGGTGCCGGGCGCTGTTATCGTTGATAAGCCTTCCTTCGGATGGACGCATTGGGCAGACAGAGAATTTGAAGAGATTGAGCTGGTAGGACTTTGCACGGATATCTGCGTGGTATCCAATGCCTTAATCCTGAAAGCACTGTTTCCCGAGATTGAGATTACAGTGGACGCTTCCTGCTGTGCCGGGGTGACTCCCGCCACACACCGGGCTGCGCTGGAAACCATGAAGATGTGTCAGATTAATATTGTCGGGGAATGAGGAAAATGAAAACGATAAATACGGAACAGAATATCAGATTGCAGAAAGCGATGGACACCCTTCACAATTATATCCTTGCGCTTGCCTTGAAAGCCGGGAAAGAAGATTCCTATGGGGAGAAGCTTTGGGAGGAAATCAGGAGTTCCAACGGACTGTTACGGGAACTGGCGTATTACCATGATTATGGGAAATTCCTGTGTGAATATCAGGTGGAGGGATATTCCCTCACGGATGTGCTGGTCTGGCAGGTAGATCATTTCAAACTGTACATGGATCGCGGGGAAGAGATGAATCGTTATCACAGGGAACGCCTGCTGCTTTCTGCCTTTGAGACTATGGTGGAAATGAAAAAGAATCCTGCTCCTTATCTCCGGAAGCTGGAGGGAGAGTCGGGGCAGGATGCCGCAAACGGTTGAAACAGTCTATAACCGTCCTTGTACAAAACGATATTCATTTTCGAGAGTAATGGGAACTTCCTTCCCGTTACTCTTTATTTTTTGGATGACGGCGTCC
The DNA here is from genome assembly GCA_945621435.1 of uncultured Lachnospiraceae bacterium. GTDB lineage: Bacteria > Bacillota > Clostridia > Lachnospirales > Lachnospiraceae > Acetatifactor. The sequence goes on along the minus strand of CALZBR010000017.1, from coordinate 13,395 downwards.
AGATGGTGAAGCCTTTGGGCATTCATTATCTTTTGCCTGCTGATGAGCTCTCCGAAATTGGGGTTCTGCTCCATGGAGGCAGACATGGTCTCGGGGAAGGGACAGTATGTAAAGAGAATTCTTCGTGCCACTTTGTTCAGTCTGGGAGCTCCGGATGCCTCAAACATAATCCAGGTGATATAGTCCCGGACAAACATCTCCTTAAAGCTGTTCTTCGCACGCTGGAGGCTGAGCTTGATTCGTTCCTTGGCTTCCGCGGTAAGATCATGATTCTTCCGATAAAACTGTACATAGTCGAAATAATCGCTGGTGAGAGAGTGGTCGGAAACATCATTCCATCGGGGCCCCTGAATCCGCTTGCACATCTCCCAGCGGAATTCGCCGGTAAGTCTGGTCATGGTCGTATTGACATCCTCCATGTGGAAGACGGAAAGACACATACGACTGGGTGAGTTCCTCTTTTTTCCCTCGATTTCCTGCCACATGACACCGCGTATGCCGATGTTGGGCATCAGTATGATATCAGGAAGGAATTCCATGTGTAGGGGTTCCTTGCCGATCAGATTCATATTGTCATAATCCAGGCTCTCACGATGAAAAGCAGAGTAGTCAATAGATCGAATCATGGACAGGGCTTTGGTTACCTGTGCCACAGACACATAAGCCGAATTCAAATCCTTGATACAGTTCTCCGCAGAGAACAGAGGACAGAAGGTGCTGATACGACCACAGGTCATTTTGTTGATCTGGGGGAACATATTGGCCAGCTCATACTGAACCTTGCACAGGGGATCCTGCTCCATCTGCAGCATTTCCTCTTTGGTAATATCACCTTTTTGTTGTCTCTTTCGGAGGTTTTCCGTGAAATCCTCATCAAATTCATTACGGCTTGGTTCCTTTTGACCGTTATAGATTGCCAAAAGCCATTGATAGAAGGTATAAATGCCAAGGCTGCTGTTGTCTTCTTCATGGGAAGCCAGATGATACAGCGTGATACAGTTGGCTTGTCCTGCCAATTCTTCATCTGCATATCCATAGTCAAGAAACATTTTTGCAACCACCGGTATCCGGGGTTGAGACAGGCTTCGCTCAAAAACGGCAGAATAGAGCGCATAGAAATCCTGACAGATTGCCTTTCTTAAACGAATGCTGGTATCCTCCACAAGATTGCGGTCACTTAGGGACTTGTAGGCATTCAGATGCGCGTGAAATGCATCTGCCAAAGCGCGGTCAGCCTGAGCGTACTCCAGTATTGTATTGAGGGAACCTGACAGCTCCTTCAGAATTGCAGCTTCGGTGGAAGCCTTTGCTGTGGGCACATCGTCCTGCAAAGCAGGAGCGGAAGCGGTATTCTCGCGGAAGACTTTGATACGTGCTTCAGCCGGGTCATATCCTGCACGGGGATTGTCCTTCTGCTGCTGTATGATTCTTTCCAGGTCTGTGTAGAGCTGTGCGGCATCTTCATTGTCGGGACCAAGCTTATCATAAAGGGAAGAAAGCAACGCAAAGAGATCATTCCCGGTATCATTGAAATAAAAATTTCTGATGTCGGAGCGGTAATGGTGCTGCTCTTCCAGGACGGTGAAGGTCTTGCGAAAATCAAGACTTCCCTTCCGCAACAATCCCAAAGACAGTCCCGGTTCCCTGCTCATCTGATCGGCAGCATCGCCATTTTCGTCATAGATATGCTGAAATCCGAGATAATAGGTATTCAGCCAGTCGTCCGGGAATTCATCCCGGAGAGAGGATACGGCCTCCGCCAATCCTTCTATGGTACGGCGTTCCAGCCGGTACCTGTCTGTCAGGGTAAGGTAGTTCTGGTAATCCTTTACCAGATTCTGGTGAAGACTGGTACACTTCATCTCGGACAGGGTGCTTCGTTCCAGAAGCAGATTGATCTGTCGGAACATGGAAAGCAAAAACAGGCGTGCCACATCCGGGTGCTTGAGAAGAAAGCTTTCCAGGGCGTCCATGTTGCCGATCGGATAGGAAAGCAGGGTAGTCTCGGCAAGGGTTGTATAGCCCAGAAAATGCACCTCCGAGCATAGCTCGCAGATACCGATAACATCGCCTTTGTTCAATTGATAGGTTCCGCCGGGGTATTCCACGGATACGCTTCCCTTTGTGATAAGGTGAATTGCAGTCGTGGGCTGTCCCGTCTGATAGATTTTTTTGCCTTTATCCAGTGTAATACCGGCCATAAAAATTACCTCACAAATATGAAAGTATTCCTGCTTTACAGTATACACCATATTCCCTGTAATTTTCTACTGTACTTTTAATAAAAATGTGATAAAATAAAAATACATATGTGTCATTTTTTGCTTTCACAGGAATCGGGGGACATAGTGTATGGAACAAAACATGGAATTCAGACAGCAGCAGGCGCAGGAATATAAGCAGATGGTTATGCCGCTTTTGAGGTATTTACCCTGGCTGGAACAAAAATGCGGGCAACAGGTCAGTTCGCTCTATAGAGGTCCGGAGTTCACTGAGCATTCCATGAGTATTCCGGTGTATGACGGTACCCTGCTCAGCTTTGTTCGTGAGGCAGAGAAGACGGCGCTTATGGACAGGAATTACTGTTATGTCTATAGCCGCAACAGAATCAATAGCCACAATGATGAGAGGAGATTGATTCAGTCAGCGGATATTCAGGACTGGGATATCCTTAAGGGGATATTGTCGTACTATGTTCTGGGCGGCCGGACGAAGGGTGTGCTGTGGAGTCAGGCCATGCAGGAGAACATTTTTTACCTGGTACTGAAGCAGATGAAGCAGATTATTGAGTATTGGGACAAGCCTTTTGGGGTATAGTAAGAGGGAGTGGAGTACACAACATGGGAGAAAAATCAGTACAGAAGAAGAAATTTATACTGGAGACTGCCAGAAAGGTATTCGTGGAAAAAGGCTTTAAAAACGTTACCATGAAAGATATTGTGGAAGCCTGTGAAATCAGCCGGGGAGGTTTGTATCTGTACTTTGACAATACAGCCCAGATTTTTCTTGAGGTATTGAAGCTGGAGAGCGAGGAGACAGATGATGTTTTCTCTGACAAGATTACGGAGGATGCCACGGCAGCCGATATACTGGTGCTTTTTTTGCAGGAACAGAAGGAAGAACTGCTTCGCAGACAGAATACTTTGACAGAAGCGGTTTATGAGTACTACTTTGAGAATCATCCCACCAAAAAAGATAATGTACTGAAAAAGCAGTTTGATTCTGCAGTGAAAATCATTGAAAAGCTGATTGAGGTCGGCGTGGAAAACGGCGAGTTTTATTGCGATGACTGCACAGAGACAGCACGCAATATTATGTTCGTGCTTGAGGGATTGAAGATATGTGCCCATACCATCGGCGTAACATCAGAAGCCGTGGACAGGGAGATCTTACATATATTAAAAAATTTGGGAGTAGAGGCGTAAATTAGGAGGAAAGAAATGAGTAACGTCAGACGTATCTATGTGGAAAAGAAGGAGGCCTTTGCGGTAAAAGCGGGAGAGCTTCACGAGGAGATCAAAAACTACCTCGGTATTCAGGTGGAGGGAGTCAGAGAATTCATCCGCTATGATGTGGAGAATATCTCCGATGAAGTGTTTGAAAAGGCCTGCAGAACTGTATTTTCCGAACCCCCTGTGGATAATTTGTATGCGGAGCAGATTGAGATTCCGGAGAATGCACGAGTGTTTTCCGTAGAGTTCCTGCCCGGTCAGTTCGATCAGAGAGCAGACTCTGCAGTACAGTGCGTGAGATTCCTGAAAGAGGATGAAGAGCCTGTGATTCGCACCGCTGTCACCTATATGATTCTGGGTAATATTACTGACGAAGAATTTGCCAGAATCAAGGCATACTGTATCAACCCCGTGGATTCCAGGGAGATTGGCAGCGAGAAGCCCGATACCCTGATCACAAAGTTTGATGAACCCGCAGATATTGCCGTGTTTGATGGCTTTATCACCATGGAAGAGGCAGAGCTTCAGAAGCTGTACGATTCTCTTTCTCTGGCAATGACCTTTAAGGATTTCAAACACATTCAGAAGTACTTTAACGATGAGGAGAAGAGAGACCCCTCCATGACGGAGATCCGTGTTCTGGATACCTATTGGTCCGATCACTGCCGTCACACCACCTTCTCCACGGAGCTGACCGATGTGGAGTTCGGTGAGGGCTATTACCTCTCTCCCATCAAGACCACCTACCAGAGCTATCTGGACACCAGAGAGGAGATCTTTGCAGGACGCAAGGACAAGTTTGTCTGCCTGATGGATCTTGCCCTGATGGCAATGAGAAAATTGAAGGCTGACGGCAAGCTGGCTGATATGGAGGAGTCCGATGAGATTAACGCCTGCTCCGTTGTGGTTCCCGTGGAGATGGATTACGGCGATCATAGGGAGACGGAGGAGTGGCTGGTATTCTTCAAGAATGAGACTCACAATCATCCCACGGAGATTGAGCCTTTTGGTGGAGCTGCTACCTGCCTGGGTGGTGCCATCCGCGATCCCCTGTCGGGAAGAGGCTATGTATATCAGGCTATGCGTGTAACCGGCGCTGCGGATCCTACCGTACCCGTATCAGAGACCTTGAAGGGCAAGCTTTCCCAGAAGAAGCTGGTGAGAGGCGCTGCAAGCGGATATTCCTCCTATGGCAACCAGATCGGTCTTGCCACAGGCTTTGTAAAAGAGATTTATCATCCCGATTATGTTGCCAAGAGAATGGAGATCGGTGCCGTTATGGGTGCTGCTCCCAGACGCAATGTAATCCGTGAGACCTCCGATCCCGGAGATATCATTATCCTGCTGGGCGGACGTACCGGACGTGACGGCTGCGGCGGTGCCACCGGTTCCTCCAAGGTACATACCGAGCAGTCCATCGAGACCTGCGGTGCAGAGGTACAGAAGGGTAATGCGCCTACCGAGAGAAAGATTCAGAGACTGTTCAGACGGGAAGAAGTCAGCCGTATCATCAAGAAGTGTAACGACTTCGGTGCAGGCGGCGTATCCGTTGCCATCGGTGAGCTGGCAGACGGTCTGACCGTTGACCTGGACAAGGTGCCCAAGAAGTACGCCGGACTGGACGGCACAGAGCTTGCCATTTCCGAGTCCCAGGAGAGAATGGCGGTAGTGGTTGCTCCCGATGATGTGGAGAAGTTTCTTAAGTATTCCGCAGAGGAGAACCTGGAAGCCGTTCCCGTAGCAGTTGTGACGGAAGAGCCCAGACTGGTTCTGAAGTGGAGAGGCAACAAGATAGTCGACCTGAAGAGAGCCTTTCTGGATACCAATGGCGCTCATCAGGAGACCAGGGTCAAGGTAGATATTCCCGAGGAAAAGGACAACTACTTTGAAAAATGGGCAGTTCCCGCAGTGGGTGAAAAGCTTGAGAAGGGTGACATCAGGGATGCCTGGCTTACCCTGTTAAATGATTTGAATGTATGTTCCCAGAAGGGACTTGTGGAAATGTTCGACGCCTCCATCGGCGCAGGCAGCGTACTGATGCCTTATGGTGGAAAACATCAGCTGACCGAGACTCAGACCATGGTTGCCAAGCTTCCCGTGCTGAAGGGTAAAACAGATACCGTCACCATGATGAGCTATGGCTTCGATCCTTATCTTTCTTCCTGGAGCCCTTACCACGGTGCCATCTACGCAGTAGTAGAGTCCATGGCGAAGATTGTAGCCTCCGGTGGTGACGCATCCAAGATCCGTTTCACCTTCCAGGAGTATTTCAGAAGAATGACCTCCGACCCTGAGCGCTGGAGCCAGCCTTTTGCAGCACTGCTTGGTGCCTACGATGCACAGATCGGCTTCGGGCTTCCTTCCATCGGAGGAAAGGACAGTATGTCCGGTACCTTCAATCAGATTGATGTACCGCCTACCCTGGTATCCTTCGCAGTGGATATCGCCAAATCCGGCGATATCGTTACACCCGAACTCAAAAAGGCAGGCAATGTGCTGGTACGCTTCAAGATTGAAAAAGACGATTTTGATATACCTATGTATGATGCAGTGGCAGAACTCTACAGCAAGATTCACGAGCTGATTCTCGAGGGCGCGGTTGCTTCCGCATATGCATTGGATGCCAAGGGTGTGGCTGCCGCCGTAGCCAAGATGGCCTTCGGTAACAAGCTGGGTGTGGCCGTGGACGGCAACCTTTCCGTTGAAGAGCTCTTTGGCAACGGTCTGGGTGACCTCCTGGTTGAGCTTTCCGCAGACGGCCTGCAGCTTTTAAAGGACAAGGAAATGGAGTATACCCTTATCGGTACCGTGACGGAGCAGGAAGCGCTGACTTACGGCGATGTGAAGCTGACTCTGGAGGAGGCACTGAAGGCATGGACCTCCAGACTGGAGAAGGTATTCCCCACCAAGGCTGTGAAGGAGACCACTCCCGTGGAGAGCCCTGTATACACAACGGACAAGGTTTATGTCTGCAGGAATAAGGTGGCAAAGCCTACTGTATTTATTCCCGTATTCCCCGGCACCAACTGTGAGTACGACAGCACCAAGGCCTTTGAGAGAGCCGGCGCAAACGTTGTCACCAAGGTGTTCCGCAATCTGAGTGCTCAGGATATCAGAGAGTCCGTTGAGGAATTCGAAAAGTCCATTGCACAGGCACAAATTATCATGTTCCCCGGCGGCTTCTCTGCCGGTGACGAACCCGACGGAAGCGCAAAATTCTTTGCAACCGCCTTCCAGAATGCTAAGCTGAAGGAAGCGGTTATGAAGCTGTTAAATGAGAGAGACGGTCTGGCACTGGGTATCTGTAACGGTTTCCAGGCGCTGATCAAGCTGGGACTGGTTCCTTACGGCGAAATCGTCGGACAGAAGGCAGATTCCCCTACCCTGACCTTCAATACCATCAATCGTCACATCTCCAAGATGGTATATACCAAGGTGGTTTCCAACAAGTCTCCCTGGCTGAGAGGGGCCAAGGCAGGCGCTGTATACTGTAACCCTGCATCCCACGGTGAGGGACGCTTCGTAGCACCTAAGGAGTGGCTTGACAGGCTCTTCGAGAACGGTCAGGTAGCGACTCAGTACTCCGATCAGGACGGCAACGTGTCTATGGATGAAGAGTACAATATCAACGGGTCATATTGTTCCATCGAGGGTATCACCTCTCCCGACGGACGTATCCTCGGTAAGATGGCACATTCCGAGAGAAGAGATGCAGCGGTGGCTATGAATATCTATGGAGAGCAGGACATCAGGATCTTTGAGTCCGGCGTGGAATATTTCAGGTAAGTTGAGATGAAACAAGAGAAAGGACGGCAGCAGTTGAGCCGTAAAGGTAAACGGAAATGTTGATGGCTTTGGTTCCGCTTTTTGATGAAAATATGGCTGTGCGGGCTTATTCGATATTTTCCCAGAAAGATAACTTTTTTCTGAACCCCATGATGCTGGGAACCGGACAAAATGACGGTGCCACAATGATTGAGGGGCTTGAACTGATTGAAAAAATGGGAATTGAGACCTTGTCCGAGGACAAGGAAATCTTCGTTCCCGTCAGCAGCATTTCCGTATTTACCGATGTGGAAGCCCAGTGCAGTGCTCCTCATGATAGAATCGTATTTCTGATTGACAATACCATACCCCCGGTGGAGATGTATATTAACCGGCTGGCTGAGCTGAAAGAGAAGGGCTACAAGCTGGCGTTGAGAAAGCTGGCGGTATCTGATTTTGAGAACTGGCGCGAGATTTTCAAGCTGGCAGATTACGTGTTCCTGAATCACAAGAAGGTGGCTGTGGACAAAGCCGGTATTTATTTCAAAAAGCTGTACCCGCACATCAGACTTTGTGCCGGCGGCATCGATAATCAGGAGACCTTCGAGGAACTGAAGCAGATTGCAACCTGTGAACTGTACGAGGGGGATTTCTATCGGGTTCCCGTTACCAAGGGGGATCACGAGGTCTCGCCCCTGAAGGTGAATTACATTCAATTATTGAATCTGGTCAATGACGACAACTTTGAGCTTTCCGAAGCGGCTGATATCATCGGAAGGGATCCTGCACTGACCATTTCTTTACTGAGAATGGTAAATACCATGACCATCAACGGCGGTATCAGCAGTATCCGCCATGCGGCAGCAATGCTGGGACAGAAGGAATTGAAAAAATGGATTAACACTGCCGTTGTAAATGAGCTCTGCGCCGACAGACCCGGAGAGATTACGAGACTTTCACTTCTTCGCGCCAAGCTGGCAGAGGAGCTTGCAGGTGCCTTCGGACTTCAGGGCAGAACAGAGGAGCTGTTCCTGATGGGACTGTTCTCTGTATTGGATGTCATCATGGAAAAGCCCATGAAGGAAGCCCTTGGCATGGTCAAGGTCACAGAGGACATCAAGGAAGCACTGGTTCAGGGACAGGGCAAACTGTCTCCCGTGTACGAACTTATCCTCAAATACGAGAAGGCGGACTGGCAGGATGTCTCCAGACAGCTTCTCTTAAGAGAGATCAGCACAGAGGCTGTCAACAACGCATATCTCAATGCGTTAGTATGGTATAAAAAACTATTATAGACGAAAATTAGTTATAAATTATAGCGGGCAAATTATTGCTCGCTATTTCCATGTATGATATAATACGTCGAAAAGTGAAAATAAGGCGATACAGGAGGACATAATGAAAGCTTTTTTAATTCTGGAAGACGGCACTGTGTTTGAGGGAATTCACATTGGTGCCGACAGGGAAGTAATCAGTGAAATTGTTTTTAACACGTCCATGGCCGGATACCTGGAGGTGCTGACTGACCCCTCATACGCGGGACAGGCAGTCTGCATGACATACCCTCTGATCGGTAATTACGGTATCTGCAAGGAAGATATGGAGTCCCTGCAGCCCTGGCCGGACGGCTTTATTGTCAGAGAATTGTCACGAATCCCCAGCAATTTCCGAAATGACTGTACGATACAACAGTTTCTGGAGGAAAATAATGTCCCCGGTATTGCCGGTATCGATACCAGAGCCCTGACCAAAATACTCAGAGAAAAGGGCACCATGAACGGCATGATTACCACCAACGAAGCCTATTCGTTGGAGGAGATACTGCCTAAGCTCAAGGATTACACCACGGGCAAGGTGGTGGAAAAGGTCAGCTGTAAGGAAAAATATGTGGTTCCCCCCACCACAGACCTTGCGCAGAACGGTCCTCTTTCCGGTGCGGCAGTGTTCCACAGGGAAGACTATGAGAAGGGAATCAGAGAGCCCAGACCGACTCTGGTCAGGGAGCTGAACGGAGCAGGTCTCAAGGTAGCGCTGATGGATTTCGGAGCGAAGAAAAACATCGCTCATTCCCTGGCGGAGAGAGGCTGTGAGGTCACAGTATTCCCTGCTCTGACCCCCGCGGAAGAGGTTCTTGCCATGCAGCCCGACGGCATCATGCTTTCCAATGGTCCCGGAGATCCCAAGGAATGTGCCTCCATCATTCAGGAGATCAAGAAGCTTTATGACACAGAGATTCCTATTTTTGCAATCTGTCTGGGACATCAGCTCATGGCTCTTGCCACAGGCTGTGATACCCACAAGATGAAATACGGTCACAGAGGCGGTAATCATCCCGTCAAGGATCTTGCCACAGGAAGAGTCTACATCTCCTCCCAGAATCACGGCTATGTGGTAGATACGGATAAGCTGGATCCCAAGGTGGCTGTACCTGCCTTTATCAATGTTAATGACGGAACCAATGAGGGACTGTCCTACACGGGCAAGAACATTTTTACCGTTCAGTATCATCCCGAGTGCTGCCCGGGTCCACAGGATTCCGGCTATCTCTTTGACAGATTCATCGAGATGATGCGTCGTCCCAATGCACAAAAGGAGGTACAGTAAGATGCCCAAGAATCCCAATATCAAAAAAGTAATGGTAATCGGTTCCGGTCCCATCGTCATCGGACAGGCGGCAGAATTTGACTATGCAGGTACCCAGGCCTGCCGTTCCCTGAAGGAGGAGGGCGTGGAGGTTATCCTTGTGAACTCTAACCCTGCTACCATCATGACGGACAAAAACATTGCGGATAAGGTATATATCGAGCCTCTGACAGTGAAGGTCCTGGAAAAGATTATTTTAAAGGAACAGCCGGACAGTATTCTTCCTACTCTGGGAGGACAGGCCGGACTGAATCTGGGTATGGAGCTGGAGGAGTCCGGATTTCTGGCGGCTCACGGCGTGAAGCTGCTTGGCACCACTGCGGCCACCATCAGAAATGCGGAAGGACGCCAGGAGTTCAAGGATCTGATGGAGCGCATCGGAGAGCCCTGCGCCGCATCTAAGGTTGTTGAGAATGTGCAGGACGGAATTGATTTTACCAATACCATTGGCTATCCCGTGGTACTGCGCCCGGCTTATACCCTGGGCGGTTCCGGCGGCGGAATTGCGCACAATCAGATAGAACTGGAGGAAATCCTGGAAAACGGTCTGCGCCTTTCCCGTGTGGGACAGGTGCTGGTAGAGCGCTGTATCGCCGGCTGGAAGGAAATCGAATACGAGGTGATGCGGGACAGTGCGGGCAACTGTATCACTGTTTGTAATATGGAAAATATCGATCCCGTAGGTGTTCATACCGGTGACAGTATCGTCGTTGCGCCTTCCCAGACACTGAGTGACAAGGAGTACCAGATGCTTCGTACCTCGGCTCTGAAGATCATCGATGAGCTGCAGATTACCGGTGGCTGTAACGTACAGTTTGCCCTGCATCCCACCAGCTTTGAATACTGCGTCATTGAGGTAAACCCCAGAGTGAGCCGTTCTTCAGCCCTGGCAAGTAAGGCAACGGGATATCCCATTGCCAAGGTGGCGGCGAAGATTGCCCTGGGCTACCGCCTGGATGAGATCAGGAATGCCATCACCGGCAAGACCTATGCCTCCTTTGAACCGACGCTGGACTACTGTGTGGTAAAGATACCCAGACTACCCTTCGACAAATTCCTGACGGCGAAGAGAACTCTGACTACCCAGATGAAGGCTACCGGTGAAGTCATGAGTATCTGTCACAACTTCGAGGGTGCCCTGATGAAGGCTATCCGTTCCCTGGAACAGCATGTGGACAGCCTCATGAGCTATGATTTCAGTGCACTCAGCCCGGAGGAGCTCCGGGAACGCCTGAAAATCGTGGATGACCAGAGAATCTGGGTCATCGCAGAGGCTTTGAGAAAAGGCATCAGCTATGAGGATATTCATGACCTGACACAGATAGATATCTGGTTTATTGACAAATTGGCAATCCTGGTAGAGATGGAAGAGGCGTTAAAAACCCAGGAACTGACACCGGAGCTTCTGAAGGAAGCAAAGAGAATTGAATTCCCGGACAATGTCATTGCGAGGTTAACCGGCAAGACTGAGGCTGAGATCAAGAAGTTGAGATACGACAACGGCATTACCGCTGTCTATAAGATGGTGGATACCTGCGCTGCGGAATTTGCGGCATCCACACCGTATTATTATTCCGTCTTCGGCGGAGAGAATGAGGCGGTGGACAATCTCGCCGGAGACTGCGGGGCAGGCTGCGGCGAGGCCGCATATGGTGAGACAGGCTGCGGCGCCGGAGAAAAACGAAAGAAGGTACTGGTACTGGGCTCCGGTCCTATCCGTATCGGACAGGGAATCGAATTCGACTACTGTTCCGTACATGCCACCTGGGCCTTCTCCAAGGCAGGCTATGAGACCATTATCATCAACAATAACCCGGAAACCGTAAGTACGGACTTTGACATAGCGGACAAGCTGTATTTTGAGCCCTTAACTCCGGAAGATGTGGAGTCCATCGTCAATATTGAGCATCCCGACGGAGCCGTGGTACAGTTCGGCGGGCAGACTGCCATCAAGCTGACGGAAAGTCTGATGAAGATGGGAGTTCCCATTCTTGGGACAAAGGCAGAGGACGTGGATGCGGCAGAAGACAGAGAGCTCTTCGACAAGATTCTGGAGGAGACACAGATTCCCCGCGCAGCCGGCGGAACCGTATATACCGCTGAGGAAGCGAAGGCAGTGGCAAACCGTCTGGGCTATCCCGTGCTGGTGCGCCCTTCCTATGTGCTGGGCGGACAGGGAATGCAGATTGCCATCTCCGACCAGGAAATCGAAGAGTTCATGGAAATCATCAACCGCATTGCCCAGGACCATCCGATTCTCGTGGACAAATACCTGCAGGGCAAGGAGATTGAGGTTGACGCCGTGTGTGACGGTACCGATATTCTGATTCCCGGTATCATGGAGCACATCGAGCGGACCGGTGTCCATTCCGGAGACAGTATTTCGGTTTACCCTGCCCATACCATAGGCAAGATTGTCAAGGATAAGATTGCAGAATACACCAGGCGGCTGGCTATGGCGCTGCATGTAAAGGGCCTGATTAATATTCAGTTCATTGCCATCGGCGAGGACGTATACGTCATCGAGGTGAATCCCCGTTCCTCCCGTACCGTTCCCTATATCAGCAAGGTCACCGGTATTCCCATCGTAGACCTTGCCACCGAGGTCATCATCGGCAAGACCATAAAGGAGCTGGGCTACAAGCCCGGACTCCAGCCCGAGGCAGAATACTACGCCATCAAGATGCCGGTGTTCTCCTTTGAGAAAATCAGAGGAGCGGAAATCAGCCTGGGACCGGAGATGAAGTCCACCGGTGAATGCCTTGGTATCGCCAGAACCTTCCATGAAGCCCTGTACAAGGCTTTCCTGGGAGCCGGAGTGAACCTTCCCAAATATCGGAATCTGATTATGACCGTGAAGGATGCCGACAAGGGAGAGGCCATAGAGATCGGACGCAGGTTTGAAAAATTAGGCTATACCATCTACGCCACCAGAAGTACCGCAGCGGCTCTGAACGAAGCGGGCGTCAAGGCGAGAAAGGTCAATAAGATATCTCAGGAATCCCCTACCGTCATGGACCTGATTCTGGGACACAGGATCGACCTTGTCATCGATACCCCCACCCAGGGCCGTGACAAGACCAGGGACGGCTTCCTCATCCGCCGTACCTCCATCGAGACCGGCGTGAACGTCATCACAGCCATGGACACGGCAAGAGCTCTCGTCAGCAGCCTGGAAAGCAAGGAAAGCGACGAGATGCTGACACCCATAGATATCGCACAGCTGTAGTCGCCGGGGAGAATGGCTAAAAGCCTTGAAATAGCTTTTCGTATTGTGTTAAACTGTACGAGAAGCTATTTTCTATTTTGTCTAATGTAAATGTCTATCTTACCGGCGGGTTTCAGAAGCCTGAACAAAAGGAGGGTGCGGAGGGTGTCTTTGATTAATCGCCTAAAATCGGTGCCAGTAAATTCATAATAAACGAAATCCCGTTCTTGCGTAACCGTAATTACTGTGTTACAATCATTCCAAAGCATAAGTTTCAAAAGTTCAATAACATCTGGTTATTCTTTATCAAATCTGAAAATCTATGCT
>CALZBR010000016.1 GCA_945621435.1 uncultured Lachnospiraceae bacterium | reverse complement strand
AGAAGCGCACGCCTGCCAAAGAGTTCCTTGCTTATTCTGAGAAGCTGTTACTTGTATGTAATGGCATTTTTTTTTTGGAGAATAACAATGGACAACTTCAAAGCCGTTTACAAAATCCTTTCCACCCTGGAGAAGTCAATGGATCTTCCCGAAGCAGATATGGAGGCCATTGACCATAAAGCTCTGGATATATCAAAAGAGCGCTGGTGCCACTATATTGAGATGATGCTTGATGTAGGATACATTAAAGGAGCCAGCGTTAAGCGGGATATATCCGGCAGTATGAGAGTGGAGTGTAACGATTTGCGCATCACACTCAAAGGTCTGGAATATCTGCAGGAGAACTCAATTATGCAGAGAATGTATAACGCAGCCAGGGGGATAAAGGAATTTGTTCCGGGATTGTAAAGATTTCTATTGCATAAAACATCGGGTTGCCTTTTCCTCTAAAGTTATTTCAGTTTCTTTAATATTGTGCTAAAATATTAGTGTTTACAAACAAGGAAAGTCACCGAGTAAAAGTGTGTTTCCCAGTGGCTTTGTGTTAATTGAATCGGTCATACAGGTCTGAGATGCAATATACAAACCCCGTACCGATAGCAACTAACCAGAATATGCGTTATTATAACCTATGAATAAGGGAAGAGGTAGATTATGAAAAAAGGAATTATGTGTTTGTTACTGATGTGTTCTATAGGAGTTGTTCTTGTGGGGTGTGGTTCTGATACAAATTCTAATACTAATACTAATACTATAGAAACTGCTCCGGGATATATTGATATAGTATCTCCTAGTGAAGGTGAGGGGATTGATTATGGCAGTACTTCTGAATCAAAGTCTATTAAGGAAAGTAATGAGGACTATGAAAGTATTCCTGAAGAAAGTAGTGAAACTTTTCCTGATGAGAGTGAAGAGGGTGTAAGTCAACCGTCAGATTCAAGTAGTGAAAAGCCGTCTGTAGAGTATGGTGTAGAATATGTTGATGAAAATGGGAATATCACTGTATATCTTGACCCTAATCCGCCTAAAGTAAGTGATAATATTAAAGAAAGTTTTTCGGAAGTCATTGATACGATAGGCGAATATAAATCTTTTACTGTAAGTGACATTGATTATAAGGCTGATGCTATCATTTCTAATGCCCCCGATTGGCTAAAAGACGAGTATATTTTCTACCCCGATGATTGGGTAGGTATGTTCTGTTATGCTTTATCTGTAAAAATGTTCGGTTCTGATGTATCTTTTGAAAATACAGATGCACAGACTAAATATCACTACAATAGCAAGGACTTCTGTATGGGATACAGGGTAAATGGTACGGATATGTGCTTTGTATTTTGTGAAGACTCTAGTATTGTATATGTATATGAAAAAGCTCAGGAGCTTAAGTAGGAGGTGGCAAGGATGAGCAAGGAAATGCTTAAAGGTTTGATCGAATTAGTACCAGAAGAGGATATAGAAACACTTTACAATATTGTTGTCAAGTTTATTCCTCGCCACTGCACCTGTGTTCTTTGTACGATTTTATTGAAACATTGAAATTCGCAGCAAGGAGATTCAGTAAGGATACTGACAATATATATTTCGTGACAGGTGATACTGATGCTAACGAAGACAATATAAAAGTTAAGTGTGATGTCCTATTTGTGCCTTGTGGCGGAAAGTATACTTTTGATGCCGAAGAAGCAGCTGAATTTACGCATAGAATTAAACCTCGAAAGGTTATTCCAACACATTATACAGATGTGGCCGGAGAATCTGAAATTGGAGAGATATTCAAAAGTGCAATACAGAATATAGAGGTTGAGCTGATGCTATAAGATTGATAAATTTTGCGCTAAGAACAACAGTTGTTGATCCGCTTAGTTTGCAGACCGGGCGGTTATTTTTTGTGTCTGCGGTATTCCTGAGGTGTCAGTCCCACTGTCTTTTTGAACTGTCGATTAAAGTTAGACAGATTGTTATACCCGCTCTGAAGGGCAATTTCGGATACGGACAGAGTGGTAGTAATCAGTTTTTCACAGACAATGTTTATTCTGTATTGTGTCAGATAGTCTATGGCACCGATTCCCACTGCTTTTTTAAAACAGAACATGAAATAGCTTTTGCTGAGATGGAGCAGGGCTGCCAACTGCTCCACATTGATCTCTTCGGCAAAATGTGTCTGTATATATTCCAGTGCAGGGCGTATCAGGGCACTGTAACTGATACTTTCTTCGTTTTTCACCAATTCCTGGGTGTCATCCAGAAGCCAGAAGAAACGTAACAGTTCGCTCTTCAGCAGCAGGTCGTAATGCGGAGTGTTGAGCTTGGCGCAATCGATGATCTTGCGTGCGCAGGTGCGGAATTCTTCGATGTTTGGAAGCTCGCGGGGAATCAGACTGCGGATTTTCGCCGCTCTGCTTACAAGGGGGCGGATACATTCTACCGTGCATCTGTCGCTGCCTGAGCTTCCCAGAAGGCTTGGATGAAATACAAAAGCATCATAGACCAGTGGCTTGTCCTTTTGCGGATACACGGCATGCAGCATATCCGGCGGAAGAATCAGGATATCTCCCCGGGATAAGATGCATCGTTCGTCCTCAAAGAGAAACTCGCCGCTTCCCTCTACAACATAATTCAGCTCAAATTCGGAATGCCAGTGCATCGGTACATTGATAAATGCATCGGGAATGCGGCATTCGTAGTATCCGTATGGCACAAAAGCGGTGCCGTGTTGTCGTTTTTCTTTGGATTGCTGTAGCTGTGCACTGTTCATCATGTCAGGTATCTCTCCCTGGGTATTCCGTATTTATTGCTCATGTTACAATTCATCAGTATTTGTTGCTCGTGACTATTTCTCGGATCTGATTTTTGAAATTAAAAAAGTAGGATAGTATCAATATAGCATAGAATATGAGTAGAAAACAAGCTGCAAAAATAGTATTCTATCAATAGAATCATTGATACAGGACGTAAATCTGAGAAGAACGGAGGGAAACATATGGAATTTGTGAATGACAATGGAGCTTTGGTGTTTTATAAGCATGGGGAGATGTGCCGCATAGAAGCATGGGGCAAGGATTCCCTGCGAGTGCGTTCCACAATGCTGGGACGGCTTTCCGGCAATGACTGGGCGCTGACGGAAGAGTATGTGAAGCCGGAGACACAGATTATTTTTGGTACGGAAAGGTACTGGGATGGCAACGGGGAGCCGGAATGGAAGAACAATGCGACGATCATCAATGGCAGAATCAAGGCTGTTGTAAACTTTGTAGGCATTATTTCCTTCTACCGTGACGATAAGCTGATTTTGCGCGAATATTTCCGTTCCTATACCGGAACCATTTCAAGGGAGAGCAGGTGCCTGAAGGTAATCAATCGTGAGTGGAAGGGCATCATCGGTGGCAGTGAATATTCGCTGCATGTGAAATTCGAGAGCAATGAGGGGGAAAAGATTTTCGGAATGGGACAGTATCAGCAGTCCTGTATGGAACTAAAGGGCTGTGTGCTGGAGCTGGCACAGCGTAATTCCCAGATTTCCGTTCCCTTTGCCGTATCAAACCTGGGTTATGGCTTTTTGTGGAACAATCCCGCAGTAGGGCAGGTTACCTTTGGAAAAAACTATACAGAGTGGGTTGCCCGTTCTACCAGGGAGATGGATTACTGGATTACGGCTGCAGACGGTCCCAGACAGATTCTGGAAAACTACACGGCTGTCACCGGTCATGCGGACATGTTTCCAGAGGATCTGATGGGACTATGGCAGTGTAAGCTCCGCTACAGAACACAGGACGAGGTACTTACCGTGGCACGGCAATATCAGAAGGAGGGCATCCGGATTGACCAGATTGTCATAGACTTTTTCCATTGGACGGTGCAGGGAGACTGGAAATTTGACAGCAAGTACTGGCCGGATCCCAAGGCCATGGTGGATGAATTACACTCCATGGGGATCAAAGTGATTGTTTCCGTCTGGCCCTCCGTGGACAGAAAGAGTGAAAACTTTGGACCGATGATGGAGAAGGGGCTTCTGATTAAGACGGAGAGAGGCGCAGCACAGACCTATGACTATCAGGGTGACTGTGTGGAGATTGACCCCTTCAATCCGGAGACCAGGAAATATGTATGGGAAGTATGCAAAAAGAATTATTATGACCTTGGAATTGATGCCTTCTGGCTGGATAATTCGGAGCCTGACTACGGGGTGTATGATTTTGAAAATTATCGTTACTGTGACGGTCCCGCACTTTCTCTCAGCAATATCTATCCCCAGATGTACAGCCGTGTATTCTACGATGAGATGAGTCAGCTCGGCAAGCCCGTTGTCAACCTGCTGCGTTGTGCATGGGCGGGTTCTCAGAAATATGGTAATGTGGTATGGTCAGGGGACGTGCCCAGTACCTTTGAGGCTTTTGCAGACCAGCTCCAGTGTGGTCTGAATATGGGACTTGCGGGAATTCCCTGGTGGACTACGGATATCGGTGGGTTTATGACGGATGATGTGAATGATCCTGAGTTCAGACAGCTTCTGATTCGCTGGTATCAGTTCGCAGTATATTCCGCCGTTCTCCGCATGCACGGAGATCGCGGACCATATAACATCCCGCCTTTGGATGACAGGGACTGGGGAGGCGGATACCTTCATACCGGTCAGCCCAACGAGCTCTGGAGCTATGGGGAAGAGAATTACAAGATCATGAAGAAATATTACGAGATTCGTATGGAGATGCATGATTATATTGCAGGGTTATTTGAAGAAGCACATACCAATGGTTCTCCCCTGATTCGTGCGATGTTCTATGAGTTCCCGGAAGATGAAAAGTGCTGGAATTTGCAGGACCAGTACATGTTTGGTGAGAGGTATCTGGTAGCACCCATTTTACATCTGAACCAGTTTGAACGGGAAGTGTACCTTCCTGTGGGACAGTGGAGGCTTACTTCCACGGGTGAAGTATATAGCGGTGGCTGTAGTGTGACGGTAGATGCACCCATTGAATATATGCCGGTATTTGAACGCATTTGAATGGGATAATGGGACGGAAATCAGCAGATAGGCATGGTGAAGGGGTAATAGTATGAGAATAACCATATACAATGAATACAGACATGAACGGGAAGACGAGAGAATCAGTGCGGTATACCCGGAGGGAATCCATGCCTGTCTGGCTTCCTTTTTGAAGCAGAAGGAAGGGATTGAGGTCTGCCATATTGCAAACTTTGATATGCCGGAACATGGATTAAGCGAAGCAGTACTGGATGATACGGATGTGCTGGTGTTCTGGAGTCATATGTTACAGGAAGAATTCGCCGATGAGGTAGCGCAAAGAGTACAAAAGCATGTACATGGGGGGATGGGGCTGGTGGCACTGCATTCCGCGCATTACAGCAAGGTAATGCGGCGCCTGCTGGGCACGACAATGACCTTAAGATGGCACCACGGGGAGCAGGAGAGACTGGTGGTGACTGCGCCGAACCATCCTATCGCCAGGGGGATTCCGGAGCGCTTTGACCTGAGGAAGGAAGAAATGTACGGCGAATATTTTGATATACCAAGGCCTGACGATGTGGTGTTCATGGGGTGGTTTTCCGGCGGAGAGGTATTCCGCAGCGGTGTGACTTTTACGAGAGGCAGGGGACGGATCTTCTATTTCCAGCCGGGGCATGAGGAATATCCTATTTACGAGAATCCCGTGATACAGAGGATCATTACCAATGCTGTGTGCTGGTGTGGAAATCAAGAGCCTCCGGAGGATGGTATCAATCCTAAGAATGTTAGGCGTGTACCGGAAAACCGGGAAGTCAGAAGGGAGGCGAAGCTGTCTGTCTTTTTTGACCATATCCTGGAAGCGGAGGAGCAGTGCGGCAAGTCCCTGCCACAGATTCTGCACAGCGTGAGGCAGGCAGGCGTCACCGGACTGGAAATGCGACTGTCCCATTTATTGGAGAAGGAGCAGCAAATCGCGGGTCTTCTTTCGGAAAACGACCTGCAGATTTCCTGTATCTATGAAATGTATGACTGGGCTTTGCATCCGGATTACACAGAAGCTTTGCTTCAGGTGGATAAGGCAAAGCAGTTTGGTGTAAAGGTGATTCTGGTGGTGCCGGGCTTTCTGCCGGAGGCAGAGGCAAAAAAACTTCGGGAGCTTTCCGGCAGAACAGAGATCTGGCAGTTTATGGAGGAAAATCCCTATGTACAGAACATCAGGAACGAACTGAATAAGCTGGTTCACTATGCAGGGGAACAGGGAATCATGGTTACGCTGGAGGATTTTGACGGATTTGAGGCACCCTTTTCGGGAAGGGAAGAGCTATATTATTACATGAAACAGGTGCCAGGTCTTAAGTTCACACTTGATATGGGGAATTTTGCGTACAGCGATGAGGATGTTATGGACGCCTATAGTCTGTTGCAGGAATATGTGGTGCATGTGCACTGCAAGGATAGGGGAGAGGAGCCGGGTCATCAGAAGAAATACAACAAAGGCCTTGCGACGGTACCGGTGGGAAAGGGATACCTGCCCATTCGTGAATTGCAACAGCTTATCCTGACCAAGGGCTATCAGGGGTACTTTGCAATTGAGCATTTCGGGGCGGATGACCAATATGGATGTCTGCTGGAATCAGCGGCTTATTTAAGGCGCAATAACCTCGTTATTTCTTAAAATTAGCTGAAGAAGATTAGTAACGTCGGTAAAAGAGATTTCCACTACATTGTGTTTTGAAAAAGAGGATGACGGTTCCGGCTGCCTATCTCCGAAATGGGTTTTTCGCAGGTGGGAAAGTACCTGCATATTTCCCGGCACCCGGTAAATGCTATTGTCCTCCCCCCATTTCCGTTATATAATTGGTGTATCTCTAGCAGAATTGCGCTTCCGTCAAGACCGGTATGTCCGGTGACAGACTGTGTGGAGCGTCGGTACTTAGGTCCTGTATTTTAGGAGCTTATGTACCGCTACGCGAAACCCCAAGCGCAAGCGTGTCTGTCACCGGACATACCGGTCTTGACGGAAGCGCAATCTTCCAAGAGATTTCGGGTAAAAGGAGGAGATACCGGACATGAGCGGGAAACGGGTGTTGATTGTAGAGGATCATAAGGATATCAGTGATATGCTGGGGAGCTTTCTCGGCCAAAACGGTTACTGCCCGGAGGCTGCCTATGACGGAAGAAAGGCATCACAGCTGCTGGCTGTGGAGGAATACAGTATTGTGCTGATGGATCTGATGCTGCCCTTTAAGGATGGGGAGACTCTGATTAAGGAGCTTCGGACCCATTCCCGGACCCCGGTCATCTGTCTGTCGGCAAAATCAGAACGGGAGACGAGACTGGATGTGCTTCGCATGGGGGCGGATGATTATCTCTGTAAGCCCTTTGACCTGGATGAGGTACTGGTGCGCATGGATGTGGTACTGCGGAGAACGGAGCAGGGGAAGGAGCAGGGAGCTGCGGGCGTAAAAGCGCTGTCCTGTGGGAAGCTGATGCTGTATCCGGAGGAGAACAGGGTCACCTGGGACGGTCAGGAGATATCGCTGACCCTGAAGGAGCTGCTGCTTCTGAGGCTGTTTCTGGAGAATCCGAAGAAGACCTTTACCAAGGCGAATCTGTATGAGTCTGTCTGGCAGGACGAGTATATCTATGAGGATAACACCATCAATGTCCATATGAGTAATCTGCGAAGCAAGCTGAAAAAGATATCCGGCAGGGACTATATCGAGACGGTCTGGGGAATCGGCTATCGACTGAAGGAGGAATAAGGGATGGTATGGATTGGAGTCAGTGTATTGCTGTCCGTTATTCTTCTGATTCTTTTTCTCTATCTGAAAGGGATAAAGAGGCAGCTTCGGGAGTTGATCGTGGAGCTGCAGAAGACAGAGAGGCAGGACTACAATCGTCAGCTCACGGTGACCCTTTTTGACAGGGATGTGACAGAGCTGGCGGTACAGATGAACCGGAATCTGGATTATCAGAAACAGCTCAAGCTTCAGGCTGAGCAGTCTGAGCGTACCCTGCGTCAATCCACCTCGGATATCGCCCATGATTTGCGGACGCCCCTGACAGTGCTTCGTGGGAACCTGCAGATGATGGAGCGGGAAGGGGGGCTTTCGGAAGAGAACCGGAAGCGACTTCAAATCTGTCAGGGCAGGGCAGCAGGACTGGGGGAAATGGTGGATGATTTCTTTGAAATGTCAGTGCTGGAGAGCGAGAACATAGAGCTTGCGTTGGAAAATGTCAATGTGACCAAGGTTCTGACGGAATTTATCGTTGCCCACGAGATGTTAATTCGGGAAAAGGAACTGGAACCGGAGATTCGATTGCCGGAGAAGACTATTCTGATTCGTGCAGACGAAAAGCTGCTCTTACGAATGCTGGAGAATCTGCTGGGGAATGTGATGAAATATGCCGGGGACAGCTTTGAACTGAGGCTGGAAGAGGAAGAAACGGGAAAGTGTAAGATTGTTTTTGCAAACCATGTGGAGCGGGAGCAGGCGGCAGTGCTTGACACGGCTCAGCTGTTCCGGCGCACCTATCGGGGCAATCCCGCCAGGTCCGGCGGGGGCGCGGGCTTAGGGCTCTATATTGTGAAATTGCTGGCGGAGAAACAGGGGGCTACGGTGGAGGCTGTCAAGACGGAAGAGACACTTTCCATTATAGTAATCTTTGAAATGATATAAAGAGACGGGAAAGCCGGACAGATGCCGGGTCCAAAAGAATCGTTGAATGAAAGAAGAACTTCAAAAATAAGTTTAAGGAATTTCAGAAATTTAAGAAATTCTTTAAACTTATTTTTTATGCTGAAATCAGAAACGTGATCGGGAGGATTTTTTCATGGGAAATACAGTGATAGAGGTGAAAAAGCTGGAGAAGCAATACGGCAAGCAAAAGGTCGTACAGGATCTGTCCTTTCGCATTGAGGAGGGGATGATCTGCGGTCTGATCGGACCCAACGGCGCGGGAAAGACCACGATTATGAAAATGCTGGGTGGTCTGGTGCTTCCCACAGGGGGAGAGATGGAGCTCTTTGGAGGCAGCACGGAGAAGGAACTGGCAAAGGCCAGAAGCCGCATCAGCTTTATGATTGAAACGCCCTATGCCAAGGAGAAGATGACCGCCAGAGAAAATCTGGAAAAACAGAGAATCCAAAAGGGGATTCCGGATAAAAAGCGGGTGGATGAGGTGTTAAAGCTGGTGGGGCTGGAACATACGGGAAAGAAATTCGTCAAGAATTTCTCCTTGGGGATGCGTCAGAGGCTGGGAATCGCCAATGCCCTGTTGTCAAAACCGGAGATCATGATACTGGATGAGCCTACCAACGGACTGGATCCCGAGGGAATCGTGGAGATCAGGGAATTGCTTCTGAAGCTGAACCGGCAGGAGCATATCACCATCCTGATTTCCTCCCACATTTTAAGTGAACTGTCCCTGCTTTGTACGGATTATCTGTTCCTCCAGCGCGGCAGGCTGCTTCAGGCGGTTTCAGAGGTCGAGCTCAGAAAGCTTTGTAAGGAATATTTTCACATACATACAGATCAGGATGCTTTGGCTGTGACGGTGCTGCAGGAGAAGCTGGGTATCAAAGAAATAGAGGTGGAAGAGGATGGAAGTATCCGTCTCTATGAACAACTGGATAATATCAGGGAGATTTCCCGCACTCTCTATGAACAGGGTGTGATTCCTCTGGAACTCAGGGTCTGCGAGGCAAATCTGGAGCAATACTATATGGATATGGCAGGTGAACAGAATGTGGAACATCATTAAGGCACAGAACTATCAGATCAAACGGGACAATGTGGTATGGTATGGATATGTTTTTGCGTTTATATTGCTGCTTCTGTTACCGTTTAGCAGTGGAGTCACATGGAAGGAGCTGGACGGCAGCGGGTATGCGGTGATGACCATGGGGGAGCTCACTTTTCTTGCCCCTCTGTTGACACTGGTGCTTACTACCAGAATCTGCGGCAGAGATTACAGCGATAAGACAATCAATTATGAGGTACTGGCCGGGCATTCGAGAAAGGAAATCTATTTTGCAAGGGTAATCCTAAGCCTGTGCTGGAGTGTGACCGGTATTGTGATCCTCGCGTTATTACCGATATTGGTGATTACCATACTAAAGGGCTGGGGGCACACAGCGGATGCTGTAAATCTGTCTGTCCGAGGATTCTTTGTGTTATTTCCCATACTGCGAATCGTGTGTGTATGGGTATTGCTGACCTTTCTGGTAAAAAATGCAGGAAAAGCAATGGTGCTGGGGTATATGTTTTATGAAGTGATCATGGTTGTTGCGCTTGTGCTGCAGGAGAGCTTTCAGATGACATTTACCATACAGTTTGCATTTTCCAATCTTGCCGCCTTGATGGAATTAAAGAATTTCATGCTGGAGTATGTGGACGGGAGTGATATTTTCGTGATGGAAACCGCGCTGAAGCCCTCCCTGGCGGTACAGACAGCGGCAGTGTCGCTGGTGGCGGGAGCCATCTGCCTGGCACTGGGATATCTGGAATTTCGGCGAAGTGATATGCCTTGATAAGGGGTGAGATCGGATGAAGAGGTTGATAAAGGCACAGGTCTATCAGATGTGTCGGAAAAAGAGTACGGCGGGTGTTTATCTGGGGATCCTGGGGATGCTATTGTTTGAACTTATATCAGAGATGAGAATCTTTGGCGGAAAGCTGACAGCCGACGATTTTTTCCTTTCATTTCAGTCTGTGATCATGAGTTTTTCCTTTATTGTGGCGTTCTGGTATGCGGCGGAGATCTGCGTGGGAGATTTTTCCGACAGAACAGTGAACTATGAGGTCATGGGAGGCTACACGAGAAAGAAGGTCTATTTTAGCAGGGTACTGCTTGGCCTGGCGTCCGGTACGCTGACTGTCGTAAGTATGTGGTGCATTCTTGTGGGAGTGGCTGTTGCGTATGGGGGCTGGGGCAATCAGGTGGGTTTGTCACAGATGGTTGCCAGATGGCTGTTGATGCTGTTTCCTTTTTGGCGCATTCTGTGTGAATTCATTTTTTTCAGCTTTCTGGTGAAAAATGTCTATGTTGTCATGGCGGTGGGGACGGTCATAGCCCTTATGAGTGATGGTTTGTCCTCCATGCATTGTTTTTCTTATGCGCTGGGCTTTACGAATCTCTATCGTCTGTCCCATATGTTGTACTTTGGAGTGTATACCATGAGTGATAACAGGTCGTATTACCTGTATGATGCCACCCTGACGACCGGGGAAGTGTTTGGAACCATAGGGGCATCCGTTGGGTTCGGATTTCTGTTCTTACTGCTGGGCTATGTATATTTCCACAAGGACGATCTGAGATAAAGGGGAGTACGGAAGTAAGGATAGCTTGGAAAAAGAACAGTACGGGTTAAGGGAGAAGATATGAGAAACTATGATGTAATCTTAATTATGATAACGCTGGCGCTCAGTGTTTTGCTCTGCCTGCTGGCAGGATATGCCGAGAAGGTGCTGTCACCCAAGTGGAGAATATGTTATGTCCTGCCCCTTGTGGTGGTGCTTGCCTTTGCCGGGCTGTATGAGGCGGAGGCATGTATGACCGGAGTCTATGTGGGCAGTGTGCTGCTGTTGGCAGGATTCCTGTGGGAAAAAAAGAAAATCAGGAGAATCGCCGCCATGCTGGCAATGGTGTTCACCTTAAGCACAATCCCGGTCTGCAGCCTCAGTCCCGGATACAGGGCACCGGATTATCTGGAGGATTTTGAAGAAGGATTTGCCATGCTGCGGGAATTCTACGTGCTGGAGGAGCATAAGGGGATTGACTGGCAGCAGCTCTATGAGAAATATGAGCCGAGGTTCCGAGAGGTTCAGAAGGAACATGACGCTGTGGGCAATTATATGGCATGGTATGCGTTCTGCAGTGAATTCCATGACGGACATGTGTACTATGCAGGGAATCAGGCAGAGGTGGTAAACAGAGCCGAGGAGAGAATGTATGGAAATGATTACGGTCTTGCCCTGATGACTCTGGAGAACGGACAGACCGTGGCTGTCAATGTGGAACCGGGCAGTGCACCGGCTCTGGCGGGAATTCACAATGGCACTGTGATTACCGCCTGGAACGGACAGGACATTGAGAACCTGAAGGAACAGGTTACATGGAACTGGGACAGCTTCCCGGACAGGGAGAATGAGAGATTCTACAGTGCGCTGCCGGTAGCGGGCTTTGGCGGGGAAACAGTGGAGATTGCTTATCTGGAGGACGATGGTGAGCAGAAGACGGTGACCGTACCGAAGCTGGGTGCGTATGCAAAACGGATGATGGATACCCTGGATATCCTGCATCGCAGTCCGGAGGTGGGACATTTGAACTGGATTGTGCAGGATGAGCATGTAGTCTGTCTGAAACTGAAAATGATGATGTATGACGCAGATTCTTACGAGAGCGGAAATCACAATCAGATGCAGCGGGAACTGAGAGAGAAGCTCATAGAGCTGAAGGAGGGCGGAACAGACAGGATTGTGATAGATCTCAGAAACAACACAGGCGGTTCCCCCAACTTTGATATGGCTATTGCAGCGCTTTTTGCGCCTGAGGGAGAGCACATTTTCTCCTATGACGGTGTCTGGGACCCGGAGAAGAAAAGCTTTCTGAGGGAGTCTGACGGAAGATATCGGGTAGGGGGAAAGCTAAGCTACTTCGGGAAAAACGTCTGGGACGGACAGGTGATCGTGCTGGTCAATGCTTCCACCGTCAGTGCGGGGGACGCCCTTGTCCTGATGCTGAGCGAGCTGGACAATGTGACGATTATGGGCTTTACCCGTTCCAACAGCTCCTGCCAGGCAGTGTGCGGAGTGGAGTTCGAACATGGCTCCCTGAGCTTTTCGTCAGTGCCCAATCTGACCGAAGAGGGATTGCCCATCATAGATCCGGATGCCTCCCGAGAGTCCACGATGCCCCTTGACGTGAGGGTGCCCTTCGACGAGGAGGCTGTGACAGTGCTATTTGACAGAGGAGAGGATTACCTGCTCAGGCTGGCGGTAGAGTACGGGCAGACGGGTGAGATGAAATAGCCGTTTCATTTTGAATTCATACATGGTACAATATAAAAAATATCCGGAGGAGAAAGAGGAAGAGCAAGTGAGATGTATACTGGTCTGCGCGGGAGAGTTGAGAACGGACAGGGTGAATGTGGAGGACGGAGATTTTGTGATTGCCGTGGATGGCGGCATGGAGAGTTGCCGCAGGCTGGGCATCGTGCCGGAGCTTGTGCTGGGGGATTTCGATTCGGCAGAAGGAACTGCCGCCGAAGTAATCAGACAGATGGAACAGAAGGAATCGGGCAGGGTGCTCCGGCTGCCCTGTGAAAAGGATGACACGGACACGCTGGCTGCCCTGAAGGAAGGACTGAGGCGCGGATATCGTGAGTTTATGATTTACGGAGGTACCGGAGGCCGGTTTGATCATACCCTGGCAAATATTCAGTGTCTCCTGTTCTTGAGAAATCAGGGGGCAAGGGGATATCTGCTAGGAAAGAGGGAAATGACGTTTCTCATCCATAGGGAAAGAGTCAGCTTTCCGCCTGCCGCAAAAGGGACGATCTCTCTTTTCTCGATGTCTGAGGAGAGCAGCGGTGTTACCATAAGAGGGTTGAAATACACAACAGAAAAGGCCACCCTCAGAAATGATTTTCCCATCGGAATCAGCAATGAGTTCATAGGGCAGAGCGCTTCCGTTGAGGTGGCTGAGGGCAGCCTTGTATGTATGATTTCCTGTGAGGAGGAGATTGACTTTATACCAAAAATAATTCCAGGATAAACACCACGGCACAGCAGAGAACAGAGACCGGGAAAAGCCCGGCGCCGAGCCAGGCGGCAAGCATGCCTGCCAAAAGGGCAGCCACACCGGCGACAGGGGACTGGGTAGCTTCCATAATTGCGGGGAAGGTCATGACTGCCAGAGTGACATAAGGCACATAATACAAAAAGGATTTTAAGAAACGGTTCTTAATCTGTCTGCGAATCAGGGTCAGGGGAAGAACCCGGATGGCATAGGTGATGCCACCCATGATGGCTATGTAAATATATATATTATGCGTCATGCTGTTCTTTCTCCTCTCTGACGGGGAATAAAATAGCAGCCATGGCAGAGAGCACTACGGTCAGGAGGATGGTACGTGTACCGCCGGAGAGACCGGAGATGCCGGGAAGAATACCGGACAGATAGCTTGCGCCAAAACTGAGCAGAATCAGGACCGCTACAACGCGGTCTTTTTTTGCGGGGGGAATGATGACTGCCAGGAACATTCCGAACAGTGCCACACTCAATGCACTTACGATTCTGACGGGTAACAGGTTGCCGGCTATGACACCCAGAGCAGTGCCCCCTGCCCAGCAGGGGGCAGCAATGAGAATTGCGCCATAGGCGTAATATGGGTCAAGCATCCCGGGTCTGGCGATGGTAATACCAAAGATTTCGTCCGTGACATCATAGCCAACCAGCATTCTGTGTAAAATAGATGTTTTTGGAGAAAACTTCTGACTCAGGGCACAGCTCATGAGCAGATATCTTGCGTTGGCGATCAGAGTCATCAGCACCATTTCCAAATAGGGTGCGTCCGCAGCTATCACGGTAAAGCCGGCATATTCGCCGGCGGAAGCATTGTTCAGCAGGCTGGCAAGAAATCCCTGAAAGGCATTTAAGCCGGCGTTTCTTGCGGCTACACCGAGAGAAAAAGAAACAGCAAAATATCCTAGACCGATAGGGATACCGTCCCGGAAACCTTGCTGAAGTGATGTTTTATGGCGATTCATTTTGTTCTCCGTTATAGATATTGATTTTGAGATTTTCTCATAAGGAATTTGACGGGACAGCCGGTCTCGTCGCATACGGCACGGACTACATCCTCGGCCTCATCCTTGACATTTTCGTTGACACATATGATACAGGTGTTCTTGTTGCGGTGGAAGAGAGACGGCTTTCCCCAGCGGATATAGTAAGATATCCTTTCTCTCAAAAGTCTTTTTTCAATCATCTGTTTACAGTCTAAGTCTGAAATCTCACACAATTCAATCTCATTGTTTACTTTAAGCGGAGTATATATCGGTTTGTCCATGGTGCCTACCTCTCAGAGTCTAAGAATCCTTTGTAATGCGTGCAAGCTGCAATTGACGGCAGTCATGCATATATATTATAGCATAACTGCCGTCAGCAGTGCAATCAATATTTATTGTCCGGCTGCTTCGGCTGCTGCAGCTGCAGCTTCATTACGCTGGTGGATCTCCAACTGGTGAATGTTGAGAATCGCCTCATAATCAGGATTGGCGAAAAAGGCTTCGTCGTGCTGACAATGCGTAGCGGTAATGGGGGTGGAAATACTCTGGGTTCCGTCGGGATTCTCGATAATCATGGTAGAGCCGCTGATTAAGGCAGGTTCTTCCGGCAGGGGAAGAGTAATACGTCCCTCTACCTTGAAAGGACAATCGGGAGTGGCAGGCAGCAGATCGTGGTTACAATATACTCCTTCAAAGTGAACATTACAGCTCTCGGTGGGCTCGGTACCTTCTGCAAAATACTCGGTAATGACGCAGCCTTCTGCGTCGCAGAGTCCGGGAATGGGAAGACGTCCGGATCTGCTGCAGACAGCCACCTGGACAATACCTTCGGGTTTGGAGAAATCTTGTTTCGGGAGGTTTTCATGTACCCTTTTCATAATGGCTTTCCACAGAGCTCTGGAAATGCCGGTTTCACTGGCAGCACCGCCACTGATCATGTTGATGTTGCTGTCATAGCCGCTCCATACACTACAGGTATAGTAAGGGGTATATCCGGCGAACCAGATATCCTTATATCCGGTGGAACTACCTGTTTTACCGGCGATTGCCATATTGCCGAAATTCACGGAGGTGGCGGTTCCGGCTCTGACTACGTCTGCCATGGCACTGGTCAGTAGGAAGGCGGTAGTACGCTTTAATACCTGTCTTGTGGCGGGATGAGTGTTGTCCAGAATTACATTACCGTCGGCATCCAGTACTCTGGAGTAAAGCTTGGGCTCTACATAGGTTCCCATATTGGCGATGGCAGCATAGGCAGCGTTCAGCTCATAAGGGGTGGCTCCTGCGGTAAGTCCTCCCAAAGCGATGGGCTGTCTGATATCCGTGAAAATCTGTCCGTTGATCTCAGTGCCGTCGGTCAGGGTGGTAAAGCCAAAGTTCAGCAGGTAATCGTAAGCGAGTCTGGGGCTGATTACCGTTACTGTTTTTACTGCCACAATATTCATGGAATCCTTAATGGCCGTGCGGATGGAAGAGATACCGCGATAGGGGGGATTATTGTACCAGTTGCTGACCGGAGTGCCGTTATCGTAGTTGAAAGGCGCATCATTGTATACGGTGGCAAGGGTCTGACCGGCGCTGTCCAGTGCGGGAGCAAAGGCGGCCAGCACCTTAAAGGTGGAGCCGGGTGAACGTTTCGCATCGGTCGCACGGTTCAGGGTACGGCGTCCCTCCTTGACACCGCGTCCGCCTACAATCGCCACCACATATCCTGTCGACTGATCCTCTATTACCGCAGCGGCCTGAGGCTGTGCGGTCATGGAGACAGCTTCCTCGTAATTATCGTCAGTCTCTATCATCCCAAGCTCCTCCATCATGGCTGCGCGGTAGGTGTCAATGGCTTCATAGGCAGCTTCCTGGGAGGGGAAGATCAGATTGAATTTTGAATTCACATTCTTCTTGAACCAGGTGGTCATGTTCTCTTTGCTGAAGTTATGTTTGCCACCATTGCGGTCGATGATGGTAAGGGCGTAGTTCAGATACCAGTTTACCTGTTTGGGATAATTGTCGGGGTTGGCAAATTCTTCATCTGCAATGGCCTGAATCTTGGGATCCAGGGTAGATTCAATGCGAAGCCCCCCTGAGGTCAGAAGCTTTTCAGCCATCGCTTCCGAGTAACCGGCATCTTCCACCAGATCCTTCTTGACCTGCTCGTAAAGGGCATCGGAGAAATAGGAGCCCGAGGTATTGACGGAACTGCCGCGGTAGTCTACATCGTAGAGACCGATGCGGTTGTAGACATCCTCTGTATCTGCGATGGCTTCGTCGTACTGGGCTTTGGTGATGAATTCCAGCTCCAGCATTTTTTCCAGACATTTCTCACGGCGTTTTGCATTGGCCTCAGGATGCCGGATGGGGTTGTAGCCGGAAGGATTCTGGGTGATGCAGGCGATGACGGCGGCTTCGGATACGGTCAGCTCACCGGCTGATTTGCCGAAGTAGCGCTTGGAAGCGGCTTCCACGCCCAGGGTGTTTTGCCCCAGGTTGATAGCGTTCATATACTCCAGAAGAATCTGGTCCTTGTCATAATACTTTGTGATTTCCAGAGCAAGATACTGTTCCTGAATTTTTCGCTTGATTTTTTTAATCTTATTTTTTCCCTCGGAAGTCCATTCGGTAAAGACGGTATTTTTCAGCAGCTGTTGGGTAATGGTACTTGCACCCTGGGTTTCGTCACCACGGGTTTTCAGGAATTGCCAGCCTGCACGAACCATTGCCTTGAAGTCGATGCCGCGGTGCTGGTAAAAACGTTCGTCCTCGATGGCGACAAAGGCTTTTCCCAGATAATCGGGCAGTTCATCCATGGACTCCACACGAAGACGGTTGGAGTTGGAACTGACATACTGGTCAATCTCGTTGCCTTCACAGTCATAGACTATGGTGGCCTGACCGGAGGCTACCACATCGTTTAAACGAATCTTGGGTGTGCATGCAAGAATGCCCTTGAAGGCGCCGATACCGGCGGAAACACCGCAGATTGCCAGCCCGGCGAAGGCTACGATGACCACCATCAGCAGGGTAAGCAGAAATTTTCGTTCCAATTTTATTGCTTTTGAATTCAGCGCATGTTGCTTGGCGCGAATTCCTTTTTTTCCGTAATTCATTTAAGGCTCCTTTCCTTCTGAAAAGCATTACCTGTTGTATTATACCAAAAAATTGTATGTAAATAAAGGATTTATTTTTAACTTAATATTCTTAATAATTGTTTCACATTTTGGGAAAATTATGCTAACATATGTTTGTATGCCGTAAAAAATCTGAGGAGGCAGCAACGGTCATGAAACATGAATTTGATCCTTCCTGCCGCGTTCTGCTGGAGGGTGGCGTAGGAGAGTATGAGGAGAAGAAGTCCCGCTTTATTGCTACGGTCCGTCCCTGTGAAACGGAAGAAGAAGCGTCAGCTTTTATAGAAGAAATCAAAAAGAAGTATTGGGATGCCAGACACAATTGTTCGGCTTATGTCATAGGAACCCGCGGAGAACTGACCCGGTGCAGCGATGACGGAGAACCCTCCGGAACGGCGGGAAGACCTATGCTGGAGGTGCTTTTGGGGTCCGGTGTACGCAATGTTGCGGTGGTGGTTACCAGATATTTTGGCGGCGTTCTTCTGGGAACGGGAGGTCTGGTGCGGGCTTATACCCAGGCAGTACAGGCAGGGCTCGAGGCGTGTACCGTGGGAAATATGAGATTCGGTCATGAACTGCAGGTGGTTACGGATTATAACGGAATCGGTAAGATACTTTATTTGTTAGAGAATGGGGGATTAAAGCCGGCTGCTGTGGAATATACCGAAAAAGTGACGCTGACAATTGTGGTTCCGGCGGAAAATGCAGAAGGTTTGCGAAAGAGTATCACTGATGCAACCGGTGGAAGGGCAGAACTGCAAAAACTTCGTGAATTGTATTATGTAGAAAAAGAGTAACCCGAAAAACTTATATATACTGAAGGAAGAATAGCGATGGAAAATAGAAACGGACTTGAGGAACTGAGAGAATTATTGGACACAAAACAGTATACCAAGCTGAGACAGTTTCTGGCGGAACAGAATGACGCAGACATTGCTGCGATGGTGGAAGAACTGGAAGACGCCGAGATATTTAAGGTATATCGCATTCTGCCCAAGGATCTTGCCGCGGATGTATTTTCCTATCTGGATGTGGAATATCAGCAGATGATCATCAATTCCCTTTCCGAGAAGGAAGCAGCGAATGTAATAGACAATCTGATGGCGGATGATGCGGTTGACCTGTTGGAGGAAATGCCTGCCAATGTGGTTGACAAGCTTCTTGCCAATGCCAAGCCCGACACCAGACAGGCAATCAATCATCTCCTTAGATACCCGGAGGATTCCGCCGGAAGTATCATGACAGTGGAGTATGTTGCATTAAAAGAAAATATGACGGTCAATCAGGCCATTGAGCATCTTCGTAAGGTAGGGCTGGACAGTGAGACTGTCAACATCTGTTATGTGCTGGATGCCCAGAGGAAGCTGGTGGGAACAGTGGCTCTCCGTTATCTTCTGCTCAGCGAAGGAGAGGAAATCATCGGCGAGCTCATGCATGAGAACGTAATTGCAATCAATACCCTCATGGATCAGGAGCAGGTTGCGGCACAGTTCAAAAAATATGACTTTACTGCCATGCCCGTTGTAGATAACGAAGACAGACTGGTAGGTATTATCACGGTCGACGATATCGTGGATATCATGGAAGAAGAGACCACTGAGGATATGGAAAAGATGGCAGCTATCGTGCCCAGCGATAAGCCTTATATGAGAACTTCGGTATGGGAAACCTTCAAGAAGCGTATCCCATGGCTGCTGTTACTGATGGTATCCGCCACCTTTACCGGTGCGATCATCAGCTCCTTTGAGGAGGCCTTAAGCGTCTATGCGGCATTGATTGCTTTTATTCCCATGCTGATGGATACCGGCGGTAATGCAGGCGGACAGGCAAGCGTTACCGTAATCCGCGGACTATCCCTGGGAGAAATAGAGTATCGGGATGTGCCAAAGGTCGTATGGAAGGAGATTCGCGTGGCATTGCTCTGTGGGGTGACGCTGGCGGTGGCCAACTTTGCCAAGCTGATGCTGTTTGACAGGGTGGGAATGTATGTGGCATTCACTGTTTGTCTGACCTTGATCGCTGCGGTTCTGATGGCAATGCTGGTGGGATGTATTCTGCCGGTGGGTGCCAAGAGACTGGGCTTTGACCCTGCGGTCATGGCGAGTCCCTTTATCACAACAATTGTAGATGCGTTGTCCCTTCTGGTTTATTTCAGGGTGGCGTCCATGATTCTGGGAATCTAGCCTTTGATAGAATTGTTTGATTAAAAGCCCGGAGTTGAATAGGGTGATGGAAAGTGACGGCAGGAGAATGAAGGAAATAGAAATGAAGGAGATAGATAGGGAACAACAGGAACAACAAAATAAGCTGGCAGTAATGCCGGTGGGAAAGCTGTTACTTTCTTTGGCATTGCCGGCGATTGCTGCCCAGATTATTAATCTTTTATATAATATGGTGGACCGGATTTATATCGGACACATTCCCGGAACCGGCTCCCTTGCCCTGACCGGGCTTGGCGTTGCTTTGCCGGTCATCATTCTGGTTGCCGCCTTCGCTGCACTCATTGGTTTTGGCGGAGCCCCAAGAGCCTCTATCTCCATGGGAAGAGGAGAATATGACAAAGCAGAGGAAATCATGGGGAATTGTGTGTTTACCATAGTGTGTCTGGCGATTGTTCTGTCGGTGGTCAGTTACATTTTTGCCGAGCCGGTGCTCTATGCCTTCGGCGCCAGCGATGACACCATTGTCTACGCCCTTCCCTATCTTAGAATCTATGTATGCGGCAGTATTTTTGTGCTGATTACCACGGGATTGAATGCATTTATTACTTCCCAGGGATTTGCAGCTATCGGTATGAAGACGGTGATGATTGGGGCAGGGATGAATATTGTGCTGGATCCCATCTTCATTTTTGGCTTTCAAATGGGGGTCAGAGGAGCTGCGCTGGCTACGGTGTTGTCGCAGGCGGTTTCCGCCGTGTGGGTATTGAAATTCCTTGGCGGTCATAAGACAAAGCTGAGAATTCAGAGGAAATATCTGAGGTTTCGTCTTGAAATCATGGGACCGGTTCTGGCTCTGGGTATTTCTCCGTTTATCATGCAGGCTACAGAGAGTATCCTTTCTGTCTGCTTTAACACTTCCCTGCAAAAATATGGAGGAGACATTGCGGTAGGCGCCATGACGATTCTTACCGGTGTCATGCAGTTTTCCATGATGCCTCTTCAGGGTTTATCCCAGGGCATGCAGCCTATTGTCAGCTTTAATTATGGCGCTAAAAATATGGACAGGGTGAGGAGTGCTTTTTTGATTACCCTGAGGGTCTGTCTGTGTTATTCCTTTTTGATCTGGCTGCCGGCCATGCTGACCCCGGGGGCGCTGGCGAGGATTTTTTCTTCCGATGAGATTACGGTGGAGTATACTGCACGGACAATGAGAGTCTATATGGCGGCCTCTGCGGTGTTTGGTGCGCAAATCGCCTGCCAGCAGACCTTTGTGGCTCTGGGAAAGGCAGTGCATTCCCTGTTCCTTGCGGTACTTCGCAAGATCATACTGCTGATTCCCATGATATATATTCTGCCGAACTTTTTTGAGGATAAGGTATTTGCGGTATTTCTTGCAGAACCGGTTTCGGATGCACTGGCGGTGAGCACTACGGTTACGCTGTTTTTCTGTACGGCATGGAAATTAATGCAGGACAAAAGAAAATAATTTACAATTGAGTGCAAAAAAGGTAAAATACAGTAAGATGGGGGAAGAATAAGTGGAAAAAAACAATACCTGCATCACAATTGAAGAATTAGATCCCAACTTTCTGTATACCTGGAAGGGGACTCGGGACAGAGAAAAGGACGAGGCTACTTTTCACAGCCATGACCATCTGGAAATGGCCTTTGTCATGTCCGGCGTGGGACGATATCGTATTGATGACGGTATTGTGCCCGTGCAGGAGGGAGATTTGCTGATAATCAATCCAGGGGTCAAACATCAGGCGCTGGCCTGCCCTGAAGCAGAAACAACTGCTACGGAGTTCTTTGTCGGAGCGTCGGGAATCAGAATTCCGGGGCTGCCGGAAAACGCTCTTCCCGTACCAGGCAACGGACATGTGCTTCACACCTCAGGTGATTTGCGCCAGAAGCTGTTTAAAATCTGCTCCTCCATGGAGGCCGAGAAGGCTGTTCGCAGGCAGGGAAGGTATTTTATGTTGAAGTCCTATCTGATGCAGATGATACTTCTTGTGGTGAGGGAGCAGTGTGAGCCGGAAGAGAATCCTCAGGGATATGCCTTTGAATCTGTAAACAAAAAGTACGTAGTGGAGAAGATGGTCAATTATTTCGAGGACCACTTTAATGAGAAGATATCCCTGGATCAGGTGGCGGAAAATATGTACCTGAGTCCCTTTTATATCTCAAAGATATTTAAGAGTGAGACAGGAGATACGCCTATTCGGCATCTGATCAATATTCGCCTGGAAAAAGCCAAGGAGCTTTTGGAAAACGGCTATAAGGGAAGTATCCAGGAGGTGGCGGCCTCCGTGGGGTACGATGATGCGTATCACTTCAGTAAGCTGTTTAAGAAGCACTATGGGGTTTCGCCTTCCCAGGTAAGAAAACAAGTGTGACAGGAGAACAATATTTTAAATAAGGAGTGAAAAATGCGTTATTTTTTTGAAGCACCTGTGAAGAAAAAAGAAAAAGGTTACATGATTCCTATTCCTTTTAATATCTGGGAGGTATGTAAGCAGAGAGACATCATTAAGGCAGAGGTAGTGCTGGACAACAAGATTATCGACTGTGAGCTGCTGCCTCTGGAAAAAGGAAATTATGAGATACATATTGAGGATGAAGATGCTGTCAGTGTGGAATTGGAGGTTCCTCATAAGATTCTCCTTCATGTCAACGGTTCCCTGATCCGCATGGATCAGAACAGCCCTTACAGCTTTGAGAATCCCATTCGTAAGATTGACAGCATGAATGTAATCATTCAGCCGGAGGACGGACTTTGTGGACAGGCCTGTGTGGCAATGCTTGCGGGTGTAACTATTGCTGAGGTCATCAGTGTCATGGACTGCCGAGAGTGGCAGGCGACCATGGGGCGGGTGATTTCCGCATTGAATTACTACGGAATCGACCACAGCGACATCATCATGTACACGGAGGGGCGTCCCGCTGTATTGCCCAAGTGTTGCATTTTGATGGAGAAAATGGGACGTTATTGCCATTATCTGATTCATTTTGACGGCAAATTCTACGATTCCAACCTTGGAGTTATCGAAGAGTACGATATGTCCAAACTTCTGGGCTACCTGGAGATAAAGTAGGGACGGGGCTTTTGTCACGGCGAGCGCCCTTTGTCACGAGGAGCGCCCTTTGTCACGAAGAAGGTACTATATCACAATAAAATACATAAGGATGAAAGAGTGGGGGAAAATGAATAAAACAGAAGTATATAACATGCTTGCAGCCAGATTCGGGCTGTTTTACGACGGAGCGAACGATGTATTACATGGACAGTATGAGGGCTACGATCTGCT
The DNA here is from genome assembly GCA_945621435.1 of uncultured Lachnospiraceae bacterium. Classification (GTDB taxonomy): domain Bacteria; phylum Bacillota; class Clostridia; order Lachnospirales; family Lachnospiraceae; genus Acetatifactor. Next base: position 26,916 of record CALZBR010000016.1, on the reverse strand, counting down.
GATTTATGCACCGAATGCTTCCTATCCGTATCTGCTTACTGTCCATACGGCGGCAAGGATTGTCTCGGGAGCGGTTCTGACGAAAGATGAAATTAATGAGTTCAAAAAGGGCGTAAAGCCAATTACGAATCTTCAGCAAAACGGAACGAATATCAGCATTATGTTAAAGAATGAACCAAAGCCGGAAAAGCTGATGGAAAACCTGATGGTCAGCGTAAATGCATTGATTCCATTCCTAAAGAGAATGGGATTCCATCCCTGCTGTAATCTTTGCAATCAGCAGGTTGAGACATCTGCATACAAAGCGGCCGGAAACTTTTATCATCTCTGTGAGGATTGTGCCGGCAGAATGCAGAGCGGCATCAGCGTAGAGACTTATGAGAGGCAGCAGAAGAACGAAAATGTGATAGGCGGTGTCGTAGGTGCGCTGATCGGTTCCGTTGTTGGCGTGCTGGTGATTGTGCTTTTGAGCCAGCTGGGCTATGTGGCTGCCATCTCCGGTGTGGTCATGGCGATAGGTGTATTGAAGGGCTATGAGCTTCTTGGCGGAAAGCTGACGAAAAAAGGCATTGTCATCAGTGTTGTGATTATGCTTCTTATGACTTATATCGGAGACCAGATTGACTGGGCGCTTCGGCTTTATATTCAGGGAGGCGGAAAAGAGGAAGGCTTTACCCTGTTTGAATGTTATAGGCTGCTCGGATTAGCATTGGAGGAGGAAATCATTGAAAAAGGTTCCTACTACGGTAACCTTGTGATGCTGTATCTGTTCCTGCTTCTCGGAGCCATCCCCACCATCGTTTCCAAGGTGCGGGAGAAGAAAGAAGCAGCCCGGATGGTAAAGATTGGTTCTGTTGGCGACTATGGAGTATACAATCAATAATCGAGAGATTTAGAAGGGAATCACGAAGGTGGTTCCCTTTTTTAGGGACGGGGCTTTTGTCACGAGGAGCGCCCTTTGTCACACCAAATTATAAAGTAAATATAAAATCTTCCATTTCGGAATTATATAAGAAAAACGAAGAATATAAAAGAAAACGAGAGATAATCAAAGAAAAAGTGATGTAAATGGTTGAGAATACGTTTGAAAAACTCTGCATATAAAACTAATATATGTTTTGATGATTAGCACTCGATGATGATGAGTGCTAATAATAGAATGACAGCTTTTTAAAAATAAGGAGGTATTACCATGACATTAAGACCTTTAGGTGACAGAGTTGTATTAAAGCAGTTGGCTGCGGAAGAGGTTACCGCTTCAGGAATCGTTCTTCCCGGACAGAATAAGGAAAAGCCCCAGCAGGCCGAGGTTATTGCAGTAGGCCCCGGCGGCATGGTTGACGGAAAAGAGATCGCGATGCAGGTGAAAGTCGGCGATCAGGTCATCTTTTCAAAGTATGCCGGAACCGATGTGAAGCTCGGGGATGACGAGTTTATCGTTGTCAAGCAGAGCGATATTCTGGCAATTGTGCAGTAATTGTAGCAAGGGCGTGTCCTGCAATTCAATTAATAATCGAACAATATTAAGTAAATGGAGGCAATCATTATGGCAAAAGAAATTAAGTATGCTGCAGAAGCAAGATCTGCATTGGAAGCCGGTGTAAACAAGCTGGCAGATACCGTTCGCGTAACCCTTGGACCTAAGGGAAGAAACGTTGTGTTGGATAAGTCCTTTGGCGCTCCACTGATCACCAATGACGGTGTTACCATCGCAAAGGAAATCGAGCTGGAGGATGCATTTGAGAACATGGGTGCACAGCTGGTAAAGGAAGTGGCTACCAAGACCAACGATGTAGCAGGTGACGGAACCACAACCGCTACTGTCCTTGCACAGGCTATGGTAAATGCAGGTATGAAGAACCTGGCAGCAGGAGCGAATCCCATCATTCTGAGAAAGGGTATGAAGAAGGCTACCGACTGTGCTGTGGAAGCGATTTCCAAGATGAGCCAGAAGGTAAACGGCAAGGAACACATTGCACGTGTAGCAGCTATCTCCGCAGGAGATGATTCCGTGGGACAGCTGGTGGCAGATGCTATGGAGAAGGTCAGCGGAGACGGCGTTATCACCATTGAGGAATCCAAGACCATGCAGACCGAACTTGATCTGGTAGAAGGTATGCAGTTCGACAGAGGTTACATCTCTGCATATATGGCAACCGATATGGACAAGATGGAGGCAACTCTTGACAATCCCTACATTCTCATTACGGATAAGAAGATTTCCAACATTCAGGAGATTCTTCCCATTCTGGAGCAGATTGTACAGAGCGGCGCTAAGCTGTTGATTATTGCTGAGGATGTTGAGGGTGAAGCTCTTACTACCCTGATTGTAAATAAGCTTCGCGGAACCTTCAATGTAGTGGCAGTGAAGGCACCCGGTTATGGTGACAGAAGAAAGGCAATGCTGGAGGATATCGCAATCCTGACCGGCGGAACTGTAATCAGCTCCGAGCTTGGTTATGAGCTCAAGGATGCAACTATGGATCTGCTGGGTCGCGCCAAGAGCGTCAAGGTGCAGAAGGAGAACACCGTTATTGTGGACGGCGAGGGTGACAAGAACGCTATCCAGTCCAGAATCGCCCAGATTAAGGCACAGATAGAAGAGACTACCTCTGATTTCGACAGAGAGAAGTTGCAGGAGAGACTTGCAAAGCTTGCCGGCGGCGTGGCTGTCATCCGTGTAGGTGCAGCAACAGAGACCGAGATGAAGGAAGCAAAGCTTCGTCTGGAGGATGCACTTGCAGCTACCAGAGCGGCTGTGGAGGAAGGTATCATCTGTGGTGGTGGAGCAGCATACATCCACGCATCCAAGGAGGTTGCAAAGCTGGCTGACAGCCTTGAAGGTGACGAGAAGACCGGTGCCCGGATCGTGCTGAAGGCACTGGAGGCACCTCTGTATCACATTGCTGCAAACGCAGGTCTGGAAGGCAGCGTTATCATCAATAAGGTTCGTGAGTCTGAGGTTGGCGTAGGATTCGATGCGCTGAAGGAAGAGTATGTGGATATGGTGAAGGCCGGTATTCTGGATCCTGCCAAGGTTACCAGAAGTGCTCTTCAGAACGCTACCAGCGTGGCAAGCACACTGCTTACCACGGAGAGTGTTGTGGCTAATATTAAAGAAGATACTCCCGCAATGCCCGCAGGAGCAGGCGGTATGGGCGGAATGATGTAAGCCGTGGTTTAAAAGTGTAACAAAAAGGAGATTCCGTTGGTACGGAGTCTCCTTTTTCATTGTGCGTACCTTATGGCTTATGGCAGAAAAACGGATGACGAAAGAGAAAAAATTTATATAAATTTTATAATTGAAGTGCCAGTACCACTTGACATAGTTTTTAAAACCGTGTAATGTGGTGTATAGGCGTAATGCGGATACGCCTAAAAGGTAATGTGCAATTGCATATCGGCTAATGAAAAGAGGAAACTGTATGAAGCGCTTTGAATATATTGTTGTGGATATAGACGGGGATTACGCACATCTGAGACGTACAGATGAGGAGACGGAGGATTTAAAACTGGTAGCGCGGGCGTTGCTTCCGCCTGAGATTATGGAAGGAACACGGCTTGTCTATGAGTTTATGTCATACAGTATTTTATAGGAGTTTGATGTTGTAATGGTTAATCTGTTGCTTTGCGGAAATGAGAAGGTTTTTGACGGAGCACTGACACAGCTGTTGTCCATGACAAACAGGACGAAGGAGAGTATTCATGTATTTCTTATGACCATGAATCTTCAGCGTGTCAATGAGAGTTTTACATCCATCACGGAAGAACAGGTGGACTTCCTAAACAGGGTGGTACAGGAGAAAAATCCGGCAAACCTGGTGGAAAAGATAGATGTAACGGATGTGTATGAAAGGGAGTTCGGAGGCTGTGTCAATGAGACCGCTTACTGCACTCCTTATACTCTGCTGAGATTGTTGGCTGATTTGTACCCGCAATTGCCGGATAAACTGTTGTATCTGGATATCGATATCATGATCGCGGGGGATATCAGAAAGCTGTGGGATATCGATGTGACAGAATACGAGTACGCGGCGGTAAAAGAAAAGTATGGCTGCTGGCTGATCCGACCGGATTATTTCAATGCAGGTATGCTTCTGTTGAACATGGCTAAAATAAGAGAGACAGGGCTTCTTGCAAAGGCCAGGGAGCTGATCCGTAGGAAAAAACTTTTGTTTGCAGACCAGTCCGCAATCTTCAAATCAACCACCAAAAAGAAGCTGATTTCAAGAATCTACAATGAACAGTCCAAATTCAACAGAAAGGGCACTGTTGTGTGTCATTTCTGCAAGAGACTGATGTTCCTTCCCTATCCCCACACGGAGAATTATAAGCAGTGGAATGTGGAGGAAATACATCGTTATCTGCATTGTTTTACCTTTGACAGTGATTTGGAGGAATATCTTCGGCTAAAAGCTGAATTTCAGAACAAGGAGAAATAGAGCATGGAAAATGTAACCGTAACCAATAAAGAAATACCGATTTTTTTTGCAGTGGATGACGGGTATTGTCCCTTCCTTGCCGTGGCAATTCAGTCTTTGATTGATAACTGCTCGGAAGAATACAAATACCTGATTAAGGTTCTGCATACCAATATCAGTGATGAGAACAAAAAAAGAATCACGAAGTATGAGAGAACAAATGTTGATATAGAGTTCGTAAATCTGACTTACTATATCGAGAAGGTAAAGGATAAGCTCTACACCAGAGACTATTATTCCAAGACAACCTATTTCAGGCTGTTCCTGCCTAACCTGTATCCGCAGTATGACAAGGTGCTGTATCTGGACAGTGATATTGTGATTCTGGATGACATTGCAAAGCTTTACAATATTGATATGGGGACAAATCTTGTGGCGGCGGCCCAGGATGACGTTATTCAGACCACACCTGTTTTCCGGGAGTATGCGGAAAAGGTGGTAGGCGTGGCGGATTATCGCAATTACTTCAACGCCGGTGTCCTTCTGATGAACCTGCATCAATTGAGAAAATTTAAATTCCAGGAAAAGTTTATCTATCTGCTGGATAAGATCAAATTTGCGGTGGCTCAGGATCAGGATTATATAAACCGTCTGTGTAAGGGCAGGGTAAAGCTGTTTGGAAGAGAGTGGAACCGCATGCCCATAGAAGACCCAAAGATTAAGGTGGAGAATGTCAAACTCGTGCATTATAATCTGGCATACAAGCCATGGCATTTTGAGGATATTCTGTACAAGGAGTTTTTCTGGATGTATGCCCACGAAACAGAATATTTTGATACCATACAGAATATTCGTGACAGTTACACGGAAGAGCAGCGTTTTCAGGACAATCAGTCTCATAAGAAGCTGATGAGGCTGGCCAAGAAGGAATCGGACTGTGTAGGAGACGACAGGAAATACAGGCATTGAATTCCGACAGGCATTGAATTCCGATAAAGGAGTGAAGAGACTTGAGGCGGGGAGAAAAAAGAAGGATTGTGAAAAAAAACGATATTCCGGAGAAGGCACCGGACAGACTGGCTGTTCTTGAGAGAATCGCACAGCTGGAAAAAGAAGGACGATTTGATGTGGATGCAGAAGAGGATCCGCCTACATTGCCCCTTCAGCCGGGGCAGATTGATTACCTTCGTGTGAAGCCTGGCAGCAAGGCGAAGGTGAAACTTTCTTATCTGTTGGCCGGGAAGTTCCTGGATAAGCTGTTGGAAGAGAAGAAACTGGTAATTAAAGAGATCAAGGGAATGGAGCACCTGAATGAGCTGAAGTCGGGGGCAATATTGACCTGTAATCATTTCAACCCCTTTGACTGTTTTACCGTGGAGCATCTGTTCAGAATTTCCGAGCATCAGGGGAAAAAGCAGCTGTTCAAGGTAATCAGGGAAGGCAACTATACCAATTTTCCGGGTTTCTATGGATTTCTGTTCCGCAACTGTAACACGCTGCCTTTGAGCCAGAACAAAAAAACCATGTATAATTTTCTGAAGGCTGTGGATACGATTCTGCAACGGGGGGATTTTATTTTAATATATCCCGAACAGAGCCTGTGGTGGAACTATCGCAAGCCAAAGCCTCTCAAGAACGGAGCTTTTAAGTTTGCCGTCAAAAACAAAGTTCCTGTGTTACCTATTTTTATAACGATGGAAGACAGCGACAGTTACGGACCGGACGGTTTCCCGATTCAGGAATACAGCATCTTTATTGAAAAGCCTGTTTATCCCAGGGAGGAGCTGCCTGAGCGGGAGCGTGTCAGAACCATGCGCAATGAGAATTACGAGGTATGGAGAAGGATTTACGAGGAGTTTTACGGAATGCCTCTGGAGTATACCACTGAGGTCGGAGAGGAAGGGTCAGTCTGAAAAAGGTTATCTATTACAGGGATGAATTAAATGATGAGTTTTCCGAGGCGCAGATTACGCCGAGGGTGATAGATAAAGACTATTGTTACAGCCATGGAAAACTGTGGGATTTTGCGTCCCTGATGGCTCAGAATGTCCTTAGCATGCCGATAAAGGTTTTGTATCAGAAAATCAAATTCAGATTGAAGTATGTGGGGAGAGAGAAGCTTAAGGAAAATCGCGATAAGGGATACTTTATCTATGGAAACCACACACAGCCCTTTGCGGATACCTTTATACCAAGCGTTGCCAATTACCCCAAGAGGAATTTTCTGATTGTGAATCCGGAGAATGTCTCCATGCCGGGGATGCATACAATGGTAGAGATGCTGGGAGCGATTCCCATTCCCTGTGATACGGGGGGCATGAAGAATTTTATGGGTGCAGTGGAGGATAAGATTCGTAAAGGATATTCTGTCACCATATATCCGGAAGCACATATCTGGCCTTATTATACCGGAATACGTCCGTTTCAGGCAGTATCTTTCCGATATCCGGTGACCTTGAACTGCCCGGTGTATGCGTTGACAAATACTTATCACAGAAGAGGAAAGTCAGAGAAGGTGAATATTGTCACCTATATTGATGGTCCTTTTTATCCGAATCAGAACCTGAATCCGAAGGAAAGACGTCGGGAGCTGCGTGACCGGGTATATGAATGCATGAAAATGCGAAGTATGGAAAGTGATTATGAGGTTATCAGCTACAGAAGGGCGGAGGAAAGTTCGAGTGACACGGAGGATATGAAATAAGTGTTGACATTTCAGACAGATAGGTCTATACTGCTTAATGTTAATGATGATTTACTGAAGTAAGAGTGGCTTGAGAGCCACTCTTACTTGCATGTTAGGGTTCTTATAAATAAAAAGGAGGCTTTAGAATGTCCCGCAGAGAAGATTATGAGACAAGAACGGAGAAGCTCCTGGAGCCCATAGCTGCAGCCAACGGAGTATCAGTCTACGATGTGGAGTACCTGAAAGAGGGTGGGGATTATTATCTCAGAGCCTACATTGACAAACCGGAGGGAGTGAATATTCTGGATTGTGAAAATGTGAGCAGGGCATTGTCGGATGCATTGGATCGGGAGGATTTCATACCCGATGCCTATATTCTGGAGGTCAGCAGCCCGGGACTTGGCAGGGCACTGAAAAAGGACAGACATTTGCAGGCATCCATAGGACAGGAAGTTGAAATCAAACTTTTTAAGGCTGTGGAAGGAAGCAAGGAATATGCCGGAGTACTGGAGAGTTTCAATGAAGAGAGCATTGTCATCTCAGAGGGAGATTCTCAGAGAAGCTTTGCACGTTCTGATATTGCAGTGATTCGACTGGCATTGGATTTTTGACAAATTGATTAAACAGACTTTGGGATAAGTCGGAATGGAGGAAAAGGAAAAGAAATGAACAAGGAATTAATGGAGGCACTTGATATTCTGGAAAAGGAAAAGGAAATCAGCAAGGAGACGCTGTTTGAGGCGATCGAAAATTCTTTGCTCACTGCCTGCAAGAACCATTTCGGTAAGGCAGACAATGTGAAGGTCGAGATTGACCGCACGACCGGTGATTTTCTGGTATATGCCGAGAAGGAAGTTGTGCCTGCAGCAGAAGATGTGGAGGATGACTGCGTTCAGATTTCACTGGAGGCGGCCAAGGCAGTTTCTTCCAAGGCAAAGGTTGGCGATATACTTCATGTGGAGATCAAATCCAAGGAATTCGGCCGTATTGCGACTCAGAACGCCAAGAATGTGATTCTTCAGAAGATTCGTGAGGAAGAGAGAAGCGTTATTTACAATCAGTATTACGAGAAGGAAAAGGATGTTGTTACCGGCGTGGTACAGCGTTATGTCGGCAAGAATATCAGCATCAATCTGGGTAAAACCGATGCCATGTTGAATGAGAGTGAGATGGTCAAGGGAGAGATATTTAAGCCTACCGAGCGCATTAAGGTGTATGTTCTGGAAGTTAAGAATACTCCCAAGGGCCCCCGCATCAATGTCAGCCGTACTCATCCGGAGCTTGTCAAGAGATTGTTCGAGTCCGAAGTGACGGAGATCAAAGACGGAACCGTTGAAATCAAGAGCATTGCCCGTGAAGCAGGCAGTCGTACCAAGATTGCGGTATGGAGCAACAATCCTAACGTGGATGCGGTTGGCGCCTGTGTAGGTATGAATGGTGCCAGAGTAAATGCCATCGTGGAAGAACTCAGAGGAGAAAAGATTGATATTGTGAACTGGGATGAGAACCCGGGCCTGTTTATTCAGAATGCTTTGTCTCCCGCCAAGATTGTTGCGGTATTTGCCGATCCCGACGAGAAGACGGCGAAAGTTGTTGTCCCTGATTATCAGCTTTCCCTTGCAATCGGTAAAGAAGGTCAGAATGCCCGTCTGGCAGCGAGACTGACCGGTTTCAAGATCGATATCAAGTCTGAGACTCAGGCCAAGGACGCACCCGGCTTCCGCTACGAGGATTATCTGGACGAGGAAGAATACAGCGAAGACGGACAATATGAGGACTATGAAGAGGGTGAATTTGAAGAGACACCTGCTGAGGAGTAAAGAAGTCTATGGCAAAGAAGATTCCCTTGAGACAGTGCGTTGGCTGCGGTGAGATGAAGGGCAAGAAGGAAATGATGAGAGTCCTGAGAACCGAAGAAAACGAGATTTGTCTGGATGTTACAGGAAAAAAGAACGGAAGAGGCGCATATATATGCAGGAACAGGGAATGTCTGCGCAAGGCCGCTAAGAGCAAGGGTCTTGAGCGCTCTTTCAAAATGAGTATTCCGAGTGAGGTATATGATACCTTGGAAAAGGAGTTTGATCAACTTGAATCAGAATAAGATATATTCACTTCTTGGGATTGCAATGAGAGGCCGTAACTTGGTAAGCGGTGAATTTCAGACCCTGGAAGCGATAAAGAAAGGTTCCGCGTCTCTGGTGCTGGTTGCGGAGGATGCGTCTGACAATACAGTCAAGCTTTTTTTTGACAAGTGTCATTACTATAAAGTCCCGGTTTCTTTTTATGGAAGTAAAGAGGAATTGGGGCATGCAATCGGAAAGGAGCTGCGCTCGTCCCTTGCAGTGTGCGATGAGGGATTGGCAAAATCGCTGATGAAGCTGTTGCCGGAGCAGCACAAGGAGTGGAAAGAAACCGTTGACGGTGAAGATGGAGGAAAGCATGGCGAAGATTAGGATACATGAACTCGCTAAGGAATTGGATAAACAAAGCAAGGATATCCTGAGCTATCTGCAGGAAAAAGGCGTTGAAGTCAAGTCTGCAAGCAGCTCTGTGGAAGAGGATATTGCGGAAAATGTAAGAAATGCATTTGGGGGCAAAGCTGCAAAGACAGAAGCTGCCGGTAAAAAAGAAGAGAGGTCCGACAAGGCAGAAGAGAAGTCTGTAAAAGCGGCAGAAAAGCCCGCAGAGACAGAAAAGAAGGCAGAAGCTGAAAAGGCACAGCCCGTGAAGAGCGACACTTCTCAGCCCAAGGCGGAGAATACCAGACCCGCCGCTGATAATAATCAGCCTAAGAAGAAAAAGACCATTATTTTTGTGAATAATTCACAGAATTCCAAAATCCCCGGGCAGAGACCTGCCCAGGGCGGAAACAATCAGAGACCCCAAGGTGGCCAGGGGGGACAGAATGGACAGAACAGACAGGGTGGTTTTAATGAGCGCAGAGGTCAACAGCAGTCTGCACCCAGAACTCCGATTAAACCCCTGACTCCGCCTTCTCCTACCCCCAGTGTACAGATGGTGCCTTCCAAAACTCAGCCCAAGGCGCGTCCGGAGACAGAGAAAACAGAAGTGAAATCAGCACCTGTACAGACCGAGGTAGTTCAGGTTCAGCCTCAGAATACCAGACCTGAGAGACCTCAAAATGACAGATATCAGGGTGAGCGGTCCCAGAATGACAGAAATCAGGGAGACAGACCTGCAAGAGACAACAGAGGTCAGGATAATCGCGGACAGTTTAACCGTGAGGGGAGACCTCAGGGCTCTCGTCCTGCAGGAGACAGACCTGAACGTGGGCAGTATCAGCAGAGAGGAGCCGGTGGAAATGGAAGACCTCAGGGAGACAAACAGAATGGATTTCAGAGACCTGCGAGACCGGGTAGTGCTCCCGGTTTCCAGGGTGACAGAAAAGGTCCTGGTGCTGGCCAGGGTGGCAACCGTGGTTTTAACGGTGGCCAGCGTGATGGAAGAGGCAATGAAAGACCGGGAAGTGGATTCAGAGATAAAGGACAGAGCAAGGGCTTTGTGGGCGAAGCTGCGTCACCCAAGGATTTAGAGAAGAAGCGTGAAGAAGATAAGAGGCGTGCAAGCAGTCAGGAGAAGGATAAGCGTTCCAAAAAGGATCATATTTATGAAGAGGAAGAAATCCTTAAGAACAAACCCGGACGCTTCATAAAGCCTGAGAAGAAAAAGGAAGAGGTGGTTGAGGAAGTCATCAAGGTGATCACTCTTCCTGAAACCATCACAATCAAGGATTTGGCTGATAAAATGAAAATGCAGCCTTCCGCCATCGTGAAAAAGCTCTTTATGGAAGGCAAGATTGTGACGGTAAACCAGGAGATCTCCTATGAAGATGCTGAGAATATTGCAATGGAATACGAGATTCTCTGCGAGAAGGAAGTGAAGGTTGACGTCATCGAAGAACTGCTGAAGGAGGACGATGAGGCAGAGGCAGATCTGGTTGAGAGACCTCCCGTTATCTGCGTTATGGGACACGTTGACCATGGTAAGACTTCCCTTTTGGACGCCATCAGAAAAACAAATGTTACGGATAAGGAAGCAGGAGGTATTACACAGCATATCGGTGCGTATACTGTTACTGTTGACGGCAGGAAGATTACCTTCCTGGATACTCCCGGACACGAAGCGTTTACTGCGATGCGTATGAGAGGCGCCAACGCTACGGATATTGCCATTCTGGTAGTAGCTGCAGATGACGGTGTTATGCCTCAGACAGTGGAAGCTATCAACCACGCCAAGGCCGCAGGCATTGAAATTGTGGTAGCGGTCAACAAGATTGATAAGCCTTCCGCAAATATCGAACGGGTAAAGCAGGAATTGACAGAGTATGAGCTGATTGCCACCGATTGGGGCGGAAATACGGAATTTGTACCCGTTTCCGCAAAATCCGGCGAGGGAATCGATACTTTACTGGAGACGATTCTGCTCACTGCAGATATTCTGGAGCTTAAGGCAAATCCCAAGAGACGTGCAAGAGGTCTTGTCATCGAGGCTGAGTTGGATAAGGGCCGGGGACCTGTGGCTACCGTTCTGGTACAGAAGGGTACCCTGCATGTAGGTGATTTTATCTCCGCAGGTGCAAGCCACGGTAAAGTGCGTGCCATGGTGGATGACAAGGGCAGAAGAGTCAAAGAGGCAGATCCTTCCACTCCTGTTGAGATCCTGGGTCTTTCCGATGTGCCCAGTGCAGGTGAAGTGTTTATTGCCCATGAAAATGATAAGACGGCGAAGAATTACGCAGACACCTATCTGGCACAGAATAAGGAGAGAAAGCTGGAGGAGACCAAGTCCAAGATGTCTCTGGATGATCTGTTCTCCCAGATTAAGGAAGGCAATCTGAAGGAATTGAACCTGATTGTCAAGGCAGATGTACAGGGTAGCGTGGAGGCGGTAAAACAGTCTCTGGTGAAGCTTTCCAACGAAGAAGTGGTTGTAAAATGCATTCACGGCGGTGTAGGTGCCATCAACGAGTCCGATGTGACCCTGGCAAGTGCTTCCAACGCCATTATCATTGGTTTCAATGTGCGTCCTGATGCAACAGCGAAGGCAACCGCTGACAGAGAAGGCGTTGATGTAAGACTTTATAAAGTGATTTACCAGGCAATCGAAGATGTGGAAGCCGCCATGAAGGGTATGCTGGATCCCGTATATGAGGAGAAGGTAATCGGTCACGCAGAGGTTCGTCAGATATTCAAGGCTTCCCAGGTAGGTAACATTGCCGGTTCCTATGTCATGGACGGTATGTTCCAGAGAGGTTGTAAGATACGGATTACCCGCGAAGGCGAGCAGATTTATGAAGGCGCCCTGGCTTCCCTGAAACGTTTCAAGGACGATGTGAAGGAAGTGAAGGAAGGCTTCGAGTGCGGACTGGTATTTGAAGGATTCGACCAGATTAAGGAACTGGATATGGTGGAAGCTTATATCATGGTCGAGGTACCCCGCTAGTGTATGACAGGAATGTTTGGGATGCGGTTCGGCACGCCGGGCAAGGCAGGCCGAATCGGTATCCTTTGGCAGTTAGGAGAATGAAATGAGAAAAAACAGTATCAAGAACACCCGCATCAACGGAGAAGTTCAGCGTGTACTGGCGGAAATCATCCGCGGTGAAATCAAGGATCCGCGCATCAATCCGTGGACAAGTGTGGTGGCTGTTGAGGTTGCCCCTGATCTGAAGAGCTGTAAGGCATGGATCAGTGTTCTGGGGGACGAGGAATCCAGAAAGGCTACCCTGGAGGGCTTGAGAAGTGCGGAAGGCTTTATCCGAAGGCAGCTTGCAAAAACAGTGAATCTGCGCAATACTCCCGTGATTACTTTTGTGATGGACCAGTCTATTGAGTATGGCGTCAACATGTCCCACAAGATAGATGAGGTCATGGCGAAGGAGGCGGAGAAAAACGCCGGACGGGATGAGGCAGAGGATGACGAGTCAGAGAATGACGAAGAGTAGTAAGATAGAGACAGAGGTAATACATGACTTTGGATTTGATAAAAGAATGTGAAGGCGCTGCAAGAATCGGTATCAGTGGACATGTCCGCCCCGACGGAGACTGTGTGGGAGCGGTTCTGGGACTGCAGATGTATCTGAAAAAGTGCCTTCCGGAGACTGAGATCAAAGTATTTCTGGAACAGCCGGCAGAAATCTTCAGGGAGCTGAAGGGATTTGGGGAGATCGTATCGGATTTTCCGGAGGAGGAAGCATTTGATGTTTTCTTTGTCCTGGATACGGTTCCGGAGAGAATTGGCGAAGCTGTGAAATATTTTGAAGCAGCAAAGAAGACGATAAATATAGATCATCACATCAGCAATGTTGGAAAAGGTGACGTGAACTATATCCGACCTCAGATCGGATCCACCTGTGAATTGATCTATGACCTGGTGGAGCCGGACAGGCTGGACAAAGAAATGGCCATGGCGATTTATACCGGCATGATTCATGATACCGGAATTTTTCAATATTCCAACACTTCACCGGAGACCCTGAAAAAGGGAGCGAACCTGATCTCTTACGGCTTTGATTTTCCGAAACTGATTCTGGAGACTTTTTATCAGAGAACCTATGTACAGTCTCAGATCATGGGAAGAGCCCTGATGGAAAGCATTCGTTTTATGGACAATCGCTGTATCGTAAGCTCTGTGGACAGGAAAACCATGGAGTTCTACGAAGCCACACCAAAAGATCTGGACGGTATTGTGAATCAGCTTCGCAATATTAAGGGAATTGAATGTGCTATCTTCATGTATCAGACAGATACTTTGGAATATAAGGTCAGCATGCGTTCCTCCGAACGGGTAGATGTGTCTGTGGTGGCTGCCTACTTTGGCGGCGGCGGTCATGCCAGAGCGGCAGGATGTATCATGCGGGGAACATTTTATGATTGTGTGAACAATCTTTCCCTACATATTGCAGAGCAACTGGAAAAATAAGGTAGTAGTCAGTCGGAAGTAATAAGGACAAGCGGTATGAACGGTATCATGATTGTAAATAAGGAGTCCGGATTCACTTCTCACGATGTTGTTGCAAAGCTCAGGGGAATCTGCGGACAGAGAAAAATCGGTCACACGGGGACACTGGATCCGGCGGCCACCGGAGTTCTTCCGGTATGTCTGGGCAATGCTACAAAGCTCTGTGAACTGTTGACGGATAAGACAAAAGAATATGTAACTGAATTGCTGCTTGGCAGGGAGACAGATACCCAGGATACCACGGGAGAGGTGCTTGCGGAGCGTCCGGTAACGGTCAGTGAAGAGGAAGTGCGCAGGGCATGCGAAAGCTTTCTCGGAGAGTATCAGCAGGTGCCGCCTATGTATTCCGCCCTGAAGGTCAACGGCAGGAAACTCTATGAGCTGGCCCGGGAAGGAAAGGAAGTGGAGCGAAAGCCACGACCGGTGGTGATTTATGAGCTGGAGATTCTTTCCGTGGAGCTTCCGGTAGTGAAGATGAGGGTTGTTTGCTCCAAGGGGACCTATATCAGAACCCTTTGTGCGGATATCGGCACTGCGCTCGGATGCGGCGGAACCATGCAGAGCCTTCAGAGGACGGCGGTGGAACCGTTCCGCATAGAGATGGCACGAACACTGGGCGAACTTCAGGAGATGAAGGACAGGGGATGTCTGGAAGAAGCAGTTATTCCTGTGGATCGTGTTTTTGCGGAATGTCCCGAGCTGCATGTGACTGAGGTGGGGGACAGGCTTTTAGCCAACGGAAATGTGTTGGAAGCAGCACACACGGAGGAGAAAACAGTATTTGAGCCTGAGATCCGGGTAAGGATATACGCAAGAAATGGTAAGTTCGCAGGAATTTACGCCTACGACGGGAACAGATGCTGCTATAAGCCCGTGAAAATGTTTTTGGAGAGAGAGTGACGAAGAAAGTTGGAGATTATTTCCCGTACAACGGATTTTTATCTTGAAAAGGATACTGCTGCTGCAATCGGCAAATTCGATGGAGTTCATATCGGCCACAGGAGACTTCTGGAAGAGGTGCTTCGGTGTAAAAAAGAGGGACTTAAGGCCTGCGTGTTTACCTTTGACCCGCCACCCTCGGTTTTCTTTGGACAAACGGACGGAAGGGAACTGACTTCCGGGGAAGAGAAGAGACTTCTGTTTGAACGCATGGGTGTGGATATCCTGATTGAATTCCCGCTGACTCCGGAGACAGCAGCTATACCGCCGGAGGAATTTGTTTCCAGGATTCTGGTGGAACAGATGAACGTACGTCTGATTGTAGCCGGAAGAGATCTCTCCTTTGGCGCGAAGGGCGCAGGAAATGCGGCGCTTTTGCAGAAAATGGGCAGCGAACTTGATTTTCGGGTGAAAATAATTGAAAAGGTCTGTATTGAGGGGCAGGAAGTCAGCTCTACCTTGATCAGACAGCAGGTGGAAGAAGGAAATCTTACACTTGCAAAACAGTTTCTCGGAATGCCCTTCTTCATAGCGGGAAAAGTAGTCCGGGGAAATCAGATTGGCAGAACCATCGGTTTTCCGACAGTCAATCTGATGCCGGATGCCGGGAAGCTGCTACCCCCGGCAGGGGTATATTTTTCGGAAGTCCGGGTACGGGACAAAATATACCGGTCTATCACAAATGTGGGCTGCAAACCTACCGTGACAGACGCAGGGATTGCTACCGTAGAGACCTATCTTTATGATTTCAGCGGAGATCTTTACGGAGAAGATATAGAAGTATATCTTCATGAATTTCATCGCCCCGAACAGCGTTTTGAGAGCCTTGAACACTTAAAGCATCAGCTTGAAACAGATATTCGGGCAGGCGCGGAACGAAAATAAAAGAATCAAAAGTTTAGAATCTTTATTTACGAAGGGAAAAATATATGATTACAAACATAGTTCTTTCAATGGCAGGAGGACTTGGTCTGTTCCTGTTTGGCATGAGAGTAATGAGTGATTCCATCGAGAAGGTGGCAGGTGCCAGACTGCGTCGTGTTCTGGAAATATTCACGACAAACCGATTTACCGGAATGTTGGTAGGTATTGTGTTTACGGGAATCATTCAATCGTCTTCAGCATGTACGGCAATGGTAGTCAGTTTCGTCAATGCCGGACTGATGAATCTTTTCCAGGCGGCGGGAGTAATCTTCGGTGCAAACATCGGTACCACAATCACATCCCAGCTGGTATCCTTTCATCTGTCGGCATATGCTCCTGTGATATTGCTCTTGGGAGTATTGCTTGCAATGTTTGTGAAGAAAGAACAGATTAATAAATTTGCTGATATTATCATCGGTTTCGGTGTACTTTTCCTGGGACTCAGTACCATGTCAGATAATATGGAGAGTATGACGGAAATAGATGCAGTAAATAATCTTCTCGGTTCACTTCACAATCCCTTTATGGCGACTTTGGTAGGGCTGGCATTAACCTTTGTGATACAGAGTTCCTCAGTGACGGTTAGCATTGTGCTATTATTGGCACAACAGGAATTGTTGCCCCTAAACATCACTCTATATATTATTTTAGGTTGTAATATTGGATCTTGTGGTACCGCAATGATTGCTTCTCTTGCCGGTAAAAAGGAGGCAAAAAGAGCCGCACTGATTCATTTCTGGTTCAACGTCATCGGTACGGTACTTCTTTATCTGTTACTGTTCGTTGCTGAAAAACAGGTAATGGATTTGATCTGGGTGTTCTCCGGAGATAAGGGACGTTTTGTGGCAAATGCGCACACCATGATCAAGATCTTCCAGGTAATCGTGCTATTCCCGTTCTCAAGTCTGATTGTAAAGCTGGCATGCTGGTGTGTGCCCGGTGAAGACAGGAAGGTTGGTTACAGAGAGAGCTATCAGCTGAAATATATCGGTGACAAGGTGGTATTCAATCCTGCCACCGCCGTGGTCGGAGTCATCAAGGAGCTGGATCGCATGGCGTCTCTTGCAAGCGAGAACCTGAACCGTGCCATGAACGCATTGATCACCCTGGATGAAGAGGATATCGAGGAGGTGTATGAGGTTGAGAAAAATATCAACTTCCTGAATCATGCCATAACCGATTACCTTGTAAAAATCAACCAGACGACTCTGCCGATTGAAGACCTGAAGAGCCTCGGTGCTCTGTTCCATGTGGTGAATGATATTGAGAGAATCGGCGACCATGCGGAGAATGTAGCTGACGCCGCAAGACAGCGCAAGGAATCCGGGATGTCCTTCAGTAAGGAAGCGCAGAAGGAACTGGGTGAAATGCTGGACATGGTCAACAGAATCATCGAGTATTCCATCGCCAGCTTTGTAAAAGGAGATGAAAGCCATATCAAGGATGTGATCAGTCTTGAGGATGCGGTGGATGAAAAGGAGAAGAAGCTTCAGAAAATGCATGTACAGCGTCTGACCAGGGGCGAGTGTACTCCCGAAGCAGGCATGATTTTCTCAGATATTGTCTCCGGTTTGGAGAGAGTGGCTGACCATGCAACCAATATTGCATTTGCAATTGTGAATGCGGAGAAGGAAGCCGAGACGACCACGAGCTTCAATCAGTAGGTTACCGTAATGGTAAGTTTTGCCAAGCAGGGCAGAATGATTGACAAGGGATAAGCCATCCGGGTATAATCTGAATGCAATGTAACAATTTTGTAACAAATTGAGATTTCAATGCATCAGAGGAGAAAATATGAGATTAATCAGTTACAAAAAAGCAGCTGTCGCATTGTCGGCAGCTGTTTTTATTGGAGGGGCTTATCTGCCGGTAAGGGCACAGGAAGCAGGGGGAGAGTATATCGGTTTCAACACATTTACAATTGACGATAAGGAAGCACCGTTTGCAGAATCCCTTCAAACGGTCTGGCAGAGCAGAGCTGCTATGCTGGGATATGAAAACCCCGGAATCTCCAGGGTGGAAAGTGACGCTCTGAATGTGCGGGAAATACCGTCATTGGATGGGAAAATAGTGGGTAAGATGCCAAAGGATACGGTCTGTGAAGTCGTGACGGTTACGGAAGAGGGCTGGGTACATATCAGATCCGGGCAGGTAGAGGGCTTTGTCAGAAAGGAATATCTGACCACGGGAGCCATAGCTCTGGCAAAGCTAAATAAGCTTATGAAGACGGTTGTCGTAGTAAAGGTGGATGAACTGAATGTGAGAAAGAACCCCGGTATGGGAAGCACGGTAATGACCAGGGTCTCCGGGGAGGAGGAGCTGCTGCTTCTTGAAGAGAATAAGGATTGGATAAAAGTATCTGTCAGAGGGCTGGAGGGATATGTGGCTGCGGAGTATGTGGCTTTGGAGAAAAGACTTCCCACTGCGGTAACGATGGAGGAACTGCTTCGAAGCGAAAGGAAAGCAGGCGGCGATGACATGAAAAATGTGCGCAATGACCTGGTAGAGTATGCAAAACAGTTTCTTGGAAACCCTTATGTGTGGGGAGGCACCAGTCTGACAAAGGGGGCTGACTGCTCCGGGTTTGTACTGAGTATCTATCAAAACTATGGTGTGGAATTGCCTCATTCATCCGTTTCCCAGTCCAATATGGGGTCGGCGGTGAGTGAAACGGATCTGTTGCCGGGAGACCTGGTGTTTTACAGTAAAGGCGGCAGAATAAATCATGTAGCAATTTATATAGGTGACGGGAAAGTGATTCATGCCAGCAGTCCTGAGACGGGGATTAAGATCAGCAATGTGGATTATCGTGTGCCGGTGAAGTATGTACGGATATTGTGAGTCAGGAATGAATACTACAGCGTCAAGATATACTCGGCATAAAACGGCATAAAAACTTTTGCAGATGAAAAGATAATTGAAGATTTATTAAGGAATTATGGTAAATAGTTGTTTACATTTGCCTTAGCATATGTTACACTGACAAAGTATGGTTTAGCCGACACTCGGTTTACGGACAACTCCGACCGAAGCCTGGTGTCAGGTGAAATAATAATATTTTTATGGAGGAACCCAAAATGATTTCTAAGGAAAAGAAAACCGCAATCATGAACGAGTACGCAAGAACAGCAGGAGACACCGGTTCACCTGAAGTACAGGTAGCAGTACTCACCGCAAGAATTCAGGAGCTTACAGAGCATCTGAAGGCGAACCCCAAGGATCATCATTCCCGTCGCGGTATGCTGAAGATGGTTGGTCAGAGAAGAGGACTTCTGGATTACCTGAAGAAGAAGGACATCGAGAGATATCGTGCCCTGATTGAGAAGCTTGGTTTGAGAAAGTAATATGGCTGACAACGGAAAATGGCTCTATGAGCCATTTTTCGTATGGCAAAAGGAGCAGAAGAAGGCCCCGAGACCGCTGAAAAACATATGAGGTTCATGGGTTTTTCAGTAGTTTCGGTGTCTTCTGTTCCTGGGATAAAATGTGTCGCAAAAGCGACGGAACGGAGGATATTATGTATAAGACCTTTGAATTGGAACTGGCCGGTCGTACCCTCAAGGTTGATGTGAACCGTGTGGGCAAACAGGCCAACGGATGTGCTTTTATGCATTACGGAGATACCACAGTGCTTTGTACTGCAACCGCATCCGAGAAGCCCAGAGACGGAATTGACTTTTTCCCGCTGAGCGTAGAATACGAGGAGAAAATGTATGCTGTCGGCAAGATTCCCGGAGGATTCAACAAGCGTGAGGGTAAGGCAAGCGAGAATGCTATCCTTACCAGCCGTGTCATTGACAGACCCATGCGTCCCCTTTTCCCTAAGGACTACCGCAATGACGTAACTCTGAACAACATGGTAATGAGTGTTGATCCAGAGTGCCGTCCTGAGCTGGTTGCCATGATTGGTGCAGCCATTGCAACCTGTATTTCCGATATCCCTTTTGACGGTCCCTGCGCAATGACCCAGGTGGGTATGATCGACGGAGAATTTGTAATCAACCCTTCCCAGGAGCAGTGGAAGAACGGTGACCTGAACCTTACCGTTGCCTCTACCAGAGAAAAGGTAATCATGATCGAAGCCGGTGCAAATGAAGTACCTGAAGCAAAGATGATTGAGGCAATCTACAAGGCGCATGAGATTAACCAGACTATCATTGAGTTTATTGACAGAATTGTTGCTGAGTGCGGTAAGAAGAAGCACGAGTACACCAGCTGTGCAATTCCGGCTGAGATGTTCGAGGAGATGAAGAAGATTGTGACTCCCGAAGAGATGGAGGTTGCAGTCTTTACCGATGACAAGCAGACCCGCGAAGAGAATATCCGCAATGTCACAGCGAAGCTGGAAGAGGCTTTTGCAGAGAAGGAAGACTGGCTCGCAATCCTTGGCGAGGCTGTTTATCAGTATGAGAAGAAGACCGTCCGCAAGATGATTCTGAAGGATCACAAGCGTCCCGACGGTCGTGAGATTACCCAGATCCGTCCTCTGGCAGCAGAAGTTGATATTATCCCCAGAGTACATGGTTCCGCAATGTTTACCCGTGGACAGACTCAGATCTGTAACGTATGTACCCTGGCTCCTCTTTCTGAGGTTCAGAAGATTGACGGACTGGATGAGAATGAAGTATCCAAGAGATATATGCATCATTACAATTTCCCTTCCTACTCTGTAGGTGAGACAAAGCCCTCCAGAGGACCGGGAAGACGTGAGATCGGTCATGGTGCCCTTGCTGAGAGAGCATTGATTCCCGTGCTGCCCAGCGAAGACGAGTTCCCCTACGCTATCCGTACCGTATCCGAGACCTTTGAGTCCAACGGTTCTACCTCCATGGCATCTACCTGCTCTTCCTGTATGTCCCTGATGGCAGCAGGCGTTCCCATCAAGAAGATGGTTGCAGGTATTTCCTGTGGTCTGGTAACCGGTGATACAGATGATGATTTTGTTCTGCTTACCGATATCCAGGGACTGGAAGACTTCTTCGGTGATATGGACTTCAAGGTTACAGGTACTACCGACGGTATTACCGCTATACAGATGGATATCAAGATTCATGGTCTGACCAGACCTATCGTAGAAGGCGCTATCGCAAGATGCCGTGAGGCCAGACTCTTTATCATGGATACCTGCATGAAGCCCGCCATTGCCGCTCCCAGACCTGAGGTGGGACCTTACGCTCCCAAGATCATATCTGTTCAGATTGATCCTCAGAAGATTGGTGATGTGGTTGGTCAGAAGGGTAAGACCATCAATGAGATTATTGCACGTACCGGTGTGAAGATCGATATTACCGATGACGGTATGGTATCTATCTGCGGAACCGATAAGGAGAAGATGGCTGAGGCAGAGGAGATGGTAAAGATTATTACCACAGAGTTCTGTGAGGGTCAGGTATTCACTGGCAAGGTAGTAAGCATCAAGGAATTCGGTGCATTCGTAGAGTTCGCACCCGGCAAGGAGGGAATGGTTCATATTTCCAAGATTGCCAATGAGAGAATCAACAGAGTAGAGGATGTGCTCACTCTCGGCGATGTAGTTAAGGTTAAGTGTCTTGGAAAAGACAGAACCGGAAAGTACAGCTTCTCCATGAAGGATGTAGCTCAGCTGTAAATTAAGTAATTTCAGAACCTTCGGGGGACAGACAGTCACCCGGAGGTTTTTGTTGTCTGCGCGCCATGGGTGCACGCTTAACTCGATTGAGGGGAGCTGCGTTCTTATCTTTTATATATGCTACTCGAAATCTTTAAGCTTAATTTAGATTTATTTAATTGAATTATGTACATGAAGGCGTACAATAGTATCTATCATAATACCAGGAGGTTTTTTATGAGAGAGAAATTACGCCGATTCCTGTGGGGAAGATATGGTAATGATAATTTTAACAGATTTCTGATGACAGCATCCTTGGTCTGTCTCCTGCTTTCCATGATCTTCAGGGGACCTTTTTATTTATTGGCATTGATACTGCTGGGATATTCCTATTTCCGCATGTTTTCCAGAAATATTGCAAGGCGTTCCGAAGAGAACAGACGGTACCTGAGTAAGTCTGCAAAGGCAAGGAATACTCTGGATAAAAAGAAGAGAGAATTTGCACAGAGAAAGCAGTACCGTTTCTTCCGATGTCCTGCATGCAGACAAAAAATCAGGATCCCAAGAGGCCATGGGCGCATTGCCATCACCTGCAGAAAATGCGGCAATGAGTTTATCGGTAAGAGCTGAGGCACGGATTATGTTTGGATATATTGTTGTAAATAAAGCAGAGATGAAATTCAGGGAATATGATGTATATCATTCCTTTTATTGCGGTATATGCAGGGATCTGAAGCGTAAATACGGTATGGCAGGCCAGATTGCGCTGAGTTATGACATGACCTTTCTGGCAATCCTGCTGACAGGACTTTATGAGCCTGAAACAGTTCTGTCGAAATGTAAATGTATTGTGCATCCTTTGGAAAGGCATGCAACCAGAAATAATATTTATACAGAATATGCAGCTGATATGAATGTGTTGTTTGCTTATTATAAGTGTGAGGATGACTGGAAAGATGAGAGGAAGCTGCGAAAGCTGATCTACGGTGGAATTCTTAAGGGTAAGACGGGGAAATTGCGGAAAGAGTATGAGGAGAAGATAAAGACAATCAGCCTCCTGATGGAGAGCTTCGCCGAGGCAGAGAAGGAAGCGGAACCTGATATTGACAGACTGTCCGGATTGTTTGGTCAGGTGATGGCGGAGATTGTCACACCCGGGGAGGATGAGTGGACAGATAATCTTCGGACTCTTGGGTTTTATCTTGGAAAGTTCATCTATCTGTTGGACGCCTATGACGATGTGGAGAAAGATATCGGAAAGGGTGCTGTAAATCCTTTTAGGAGCAGATATGAGAGCCCGGATTTTGAGGAAGAATGCCGGACAATATTAAGGATGATGATGTCGGAATGCTGCAGGGAATTTGAAAAACTGCCGATTCTGGAGAATGTGGAGATTCTCAGAAATATTCTGTATTCCGGTGTGTGGTGCAGGTATGAGATGATTCATCAAAAAAGATGTGAGAGGTAGAGTGTGATTTACGATCCTTACAGTGTACTCGGTGTGAGCAGAAATGCTGACGAGGACGAAATAAAAAAAGCATATAAGACACTTAGTCGAAAATATCATCCCGATGCCAACATAAATAATCCCAATAAGGATCAGGCTGAGGAGAAATTCAAGGAAATACAGGCGGCATACCAACAGATTATGAAGGAAAGAACCGCCGGGTATGGTGGAGGCTACAGCAGTGGTGGAAACAGCGGATATGGCAGTTATGGCTCATATGGCGGGTTTGGCTATGGTGGATTTCGTCAGAGCCAGGAAACCGGTTATGAAAATGAAACTTATCTGAGAGTGGCAGGAAACTATATCAGAAACGGTTATTTCAAGGAGGCCAGAAACACACTGGATGGTGTGAGGGAATCCGAGAGGGACGGCAGATGGTATTACTACAGTGCTGTTGCCCATTCCGGACTGGGAAACAGTATTGCTGCTTTGGAGCATGCCAGACGTGCAGCTGCATTGGAACCGGACAATGACGATTATCGTATGCTGGTTCGGCAGTTTGAGAGCGGCGGAAGCTGGTATGAACAGCGACAGGCGGGGTATGGTTATCCCATCTATGCAGATGGGAATGTCTGTATGAAGCTGTGCTTCGCAAACATAATGTGTAATCTTTGCTGCGGCTATGGGGGCTGCTGTATCTGAGTAGATAAATAATACCGCTATGTACCCGATACACAGCGGTATTATTTTTTGTTAGTAGGATCTGATGACCCACCCGTTGATTGTCTCTCCGTTTCCGGGAGTATAGCCTCTGTCCAAAATCATGGAGGCTGAATACTTTAGGATCTGCTTGTCGGGTACGACGATGTAACTGCCAAATTCGTATCTTACTTCATTGCCTGGATTGATGACAAGAGGGGCATCGTTGTTTGCACTGTTGAGGGAGGTGTCATCAATGACCAAAGTATCATCATAGCAGTATACGGTCACTTTCACAATGTTCTGATAATCTTCCAGATACTGAAGCTTATCTGTAATGCGCCGGATCAGGGTGTCTTTGTCAGCGCTGTTTTTGACATAAAAGCTAATGGAGAGGTCTGCCTGTTGGAGAACCAGCTCCATAAATTCGGGAAGGTTTTCTTCGGTGATGAGGGAGTTAAAGCTATGCTGGAGAACAGTGTTAAGAATATTATCATCTCCATGGACACTTCCCAGATAAGCTTTTTCAAACTGAACATAATCGATATCCAGTCCTGATTGTTTCGTGAAGTACCGGGGAATCGCCTGGAGGAGATAGTCCAGCTGACAGTTGTCGGAAAGAAAGCCCTTTCTGTCCGTAACGGTGATTTTTTTCCCGTCTGATTCAAAGATTCCGATATACGGAATGTTGTACCGGAGACCGTTTCCCAAAAAATCTCTATGGATTTCATAGTCCTCTTCCCGGTAATAGACGCAATCATCCGGTTGAAGATTCAGGGAATATTTTTCGTTCAGATGTGTCGTCATTTTTGCAAGCTCGGTATTCCGTGTCTCATTATAAGCTTTGAGCTCGGCATTGTATTGGATTCTATAGACGGAATATTGAGCTCCATATACCGCAAACAGAACAAGAATGATAAAGCCCAGAGTTTTTAACAGTGTGAATTTGGTGATTTTGAATTCTTCGCCGTAAGAACTGCTTGTTTTATTCTGTTTTATCTGCAATACTGTAATGAGAATGGATAATAAGGTGATGATAATCAGTGGAATGGCAAAAACCAGTCCGATACAAAAGGCTGCCAGCATTTCTCCGGTGTAATTTGAAGGAACATTTTTGTGATGCATGCCTGTAAAGAGAACGGTGGTTCCAATATTGAGAAATGCAAGAACAATGACAGTGAACAGGTCATAACGTGTATGCTTCTTTTTTGTCCTTACCGTAAAAACCAGCATACCCATGAGACTGAGAAAAAGTATAATGTCAAATCCTAAAATAATCATTTTAGCTACCTCCGATTTTAGTATTATATCAATAAATGGTGAGGAATACCATCTAAAATTTATTTTTCGAATACAGCGTATCGGTAAGAGCTGATCTGTACGGATTTTGAATGCATTTGTGTGTGGCTGCAGTGCACAGACAGGAGGTGAGACTTCATGGCAGAGCATGTTTATATCGCAATAGATCTAAAGTCCTTCTATGCCTCGGTGGAGTGTGTGAAACGGGGACTGGACCCGTTGACCACGAATCTCGTAGTGGCGGATGCCTCCCGGACGGAAAAGACCATCTGTCTGGCTGTTTCACCATCCCTGAAGGCTTATGGAATTCCCGGAAGAGCCAGACTTTTTGAAGTGGTACAAAGGGTTCGCGAGGTAAACATTGAACGTAAGAATAAGCTGACCGACAGGCAATTTAAAGGTTCTTCCGTAGATTCCCGGGAACTGGCTGCGGATCCTGCTCTGGAGCTTGACTATATTGCCGCAGTCCCCCGCATGGCCTGTTATATGGAATGCAGTTCCGCCATATATGATATTTACCTTAAATATGTGGCACCGGAGGATATACATGTCTATTCCGTCGACGAGGTATTTATGGATGTTGGTTCCTACCTGAAGGTCTATGGAATGACTCCGGCACAGCTGGCAAAGAAAATGCTGCAAGATGTGCTGGAGCAGACAGGTATCACAGCCACCGCCGGAATCGGCACAAACCTGTATCTCTGCAAGATTGCCATGGATATCAGGGCAAAGCATATTCAGCCCGACAGCGACGGTGTGCGGATTGCAGAACTGGATGAAATGAGTTATCGAAGAACTCTGTGGAATCACAAGCCGCTGACGGATTTCTGGAGAGTTGGGCCCGGATATGCGAAAAAGCTGGCTGAGAACGGGATGTTTACTATGGGAGATGTGGCCAGATGCTCCCTGGGAAAAGATACGGATTACCACAATGAGGATCTGCTTTACCGGCTCTTTGGCGTCAATGCCGAGCTCCTGATAGACCACGCCTGGGGATGGGAGCCCTGTACCATTGCTGAGATCAAGGGCTACAAGCCGGAGACCAACAGCCTCAGCTCGGGACAGGTGCTGACGAGTCCTTATCCTGCGGATAAAGCAAGACTGGTGGTTCGGGAGATGACGGATCTGCTGGTGCTGGAGCTGGTAGACAAGGGGTTGGTAACGGATCAGATGGTACTGACCATAGGCTATGATATTGAGAATCTGACCAATCCGGAGATTCGTGGAAAATATAAGGGAGAAGTGGTGACAGACCGCTATGGAAGAAAGGTGCCGAAACATGCCCACGGCACAACCAATCTGGCAACAAAGACTTCCTCCTCCAGAATAATCTTGGATGCTGTAACGGAACTGTATGACCGGATCATAGACGGAAAGCTTCTGGTACGAAGAATTACGATTGCCGCTTGTCGTCTGGAGCAGGAGGGAAAAGAACAAGTGAAGGAATCCTTTGAACAACTGGATCTCTTCACGGATTATGCCGCGCTGGAGGAACAGCATCAGCACGAGAAGGAAGAATTCGACCGGGAGCGAAAGCTGCAGCAGGCTGTTCTGGATATTAAGAAAAGATACGGTAAAAATGCAGTCCTTCGGGGTATGAATTTTGAAGAGGGCGCAACAGCGATTCAAAGAAACAGTCAGATAGGAGGACATAAGGCATGACGGATTATGAGGATATCATCCACCTTTCCCGACCCCTTTCCAAGAAGCATCCGCCGATGTCCATGCATGACCGGGCAGCACAGTTTGCTCCCTTTGCGGCCTTGTCGGGACATGACGAGGTGATTGCAGAGACGGGGCGGCGCAAGGCGGAAGAGATGGAAAACGGTGGGATTGAGGTTGAGACGTGGGAAGAATAAGAAGATTTTTTATACAGTAGTTACTGTTCAGTGATTAGCCAAATTCAGTAAATACAAAAGGTGCAGGAGTTTGT
>CALZBR010000015.1 GCA_945621435.1 uncultured Lachnospiraceae bacterium | reverse complement strand
ACATCTATTCTAAGCAGTTCCTGTAAAAAAATAACTGAGTTTCACGGATTCAGGTGAATGATAATACGAAAATCGATATAGAAATGCAGATCCGGCCCCAGAAGTTCTGGATTAAGAGGCAGCTTTACTATCTGACCCGTGCATATTCGGATGATCTGGGGATGGGACAAAGCTATGACAGGCTGAAGAAATGTATCATTATCAGTATTTTAGACTTTAATCTGAGTGATGATGCCGAATATCATTCCAGATATACATTAATGGACAGCAATAACCGGGAACATACAGATTTGCTTGAGGTACATGTTATCGAGTTGCGGAAGACTCTGGCTGAGGGGAATCCGGTTAATGACTGGATCAGGCTCTTCAACGCAGAGACTGAAGAAGACCTGACCCGGATGAATACCGAGAATAAAGGAGTAATCAAAGGTATGGAAATCATGAGGACACTTAGCCTGAGTAAAAGAATAAGGTATATGTTTGAACAACACCTGAAGGAGAAAAGGGATCGCCTGGCAGAGGATGAGTATGTCAGGGATATGGGAAAACTCGAAGGAAAACTCGAGGGAGAGGTGAGTGGAAAGATAGAATCTCTGATTACGATTCTTCGTACAAGATGGAATGTTTCGGATGCAGTGATTCAAGAAGTACGTAACATACACAGTAAAGAAAAGCTTGATGAGTTGATTGCCAAGGCGGTGATTGCCGACACTTTGGAAGGATTTTGCAAATACTTAGCGGGATAAAACACATAGAATAAGTTTCAAAATTTTGCAGAACCTAAAATGATACTGTTTGAAGGATAGCATCATCATTTGGGGACTGTGAATGAAGAAAAGGAACTTATTCCTGACGCGTTTATTGCTGTTAATCACGTTTCTTGTGATTGCTTTGGCTGTCTGGACCGGAAGGGCAGAAGCGGATGTGCATTATATGCCGGACTATGAGAAGATTGATTTGCAAGACATCCTGCAAAAGGAGTACCTTGAGGTACGGGATTATGAAGTCCTTCTTCGCCAGACGGGTCTTGGCAGATTAGGAGTAGATGAGCTCTGGGGACAGGAGCGGCAGGAGGAACTGCTGTTCCTGCAGCAGCGCTTTTTCGCACCAATAGAGTATGAATGCAGGCGCAGGTGGGTATTGTATCATAGTGAGCGTGTGATACAAGAGACGAGAGATGAGACGCGTTATAACGGAGAAGATACGAACGAAGTCGGAGAGCATGGGAATCTTGAAGAAGCAGCAGATCATGGTGATTTTCTTCCCACAGTTAGAACCGGAGATATACTGATCACCTTCAACGGTCATTTCCTGGGCTGGCGCAGTGGACATGCCGGAATTGTGACGGATGCAGAGAAAGGAGAAGTTTTGGAAGCCATGTCTTTGGGGACGGAGTCCCGCATCTGTGCGTTGGAACATTGGCGGGAGTATCCCTCCTTTATTCTCTTGCGTTTGAAAAATACAGGGGATGAGAAGCGGCAGGAGATTGGAAAATACGCTGGAGAGAAGCTGGTGGGTATTCCCTATCGGCTGCTCAGTCTCTGCGGAATAGAGGGAGAGGGTACGCAATGTGCCTATCTTGTCTGGAGCGCATACAGATTTTTTGGATATAATCTGGACAGTGACGGAGGTTTTGTTGTTACGCCATATGATATTTATCAAAGTGATTTGCTGGAAATTGTTCAGGTATATGGTGTGAAGCCCGGAAATTGTCCGTAAGATATTATTGATTTCAAATGGTTGATTTCAAATGTAACAAAATACTTGAAAATCCAAAATGCTGATTGTATATTAGTAATGTACCTCGAGGTATTATTATTTCAATAGTATGTTAAAAATAAAAAATCTGCTTCGAGGCTTGCTTGTAAGGGGCGGAAGAAAGTATTTCTTTGTTCCGTAATGACAGAATATGGAGGAAAAGGCTAATGACAAAGGCAGAGATTTTAAAGAAAGAGATTTTGAGTCAGTATCGTAGTGTGCGTCGGTTTGCAATGGAGATGGGGATTCCTTACAGCACTTTGGTTACGGCACTGGAACGTGGAATAGATGGCATGGCATATGGTACTGTAATCAGAATATGTGACAAGCTCAGCCTGAATCCCGTGGATTTCTCTTCTTTGGAAAGAGATGCTTCCCTTGGGGCACAGTTGCTGGAGAACAGGGTGATGCAGTATTATGTGAAGCTGAATCAGACCGGACGTGATAAGGTTCTGGAGCTGATGGACGATTTTGTACAGATTGACAAGTACAAAGCGAAGACTAAGAAAACGAATAAATAATAATGTGTAAAATAAATCAAAAAGCTTCCCTGCCGGATTCGGTGAGGAAGCTTTTTAACAATAGCTGTTGAACATCATGCCGCTGTATGCACTTGTAGTGTAGGGACTTGCAAAATTGTGTCCCGGATTCTTATAAGCAACCACGGTCTTTTGAACATAATTCATAGGATTTAAAGAAATCTGGTTACTCTTATTCAGGAGGGCACTGGAAAGACTCTTCAGACTTCCAAAGCTTTCTGCAACATCCTGTGTCTCCATGGCTGTCTGGCGAACGAGATTGCGGTCAATATTCAGCGTGCCGTCGTCGGTCATGGTGATTCCGATAGATTCCAGGGAATCATTGTAGAGGTTGGCGATTCCTTTGAACTCTTTCAGGAGCTGCCTGCTCTTTTCCTGGGTGTCCAGATAAGTTGAAGCGGCCTTGATGAAGTCATTGTATCCGCCAATCAGATGTGTGATATTCTCGGTAAGTGATTCAACATCTGTCTTGAGACCAATCTGTATGGGGGAATCAGTGTCAGTGATACCATTAAGTTCAATCTCAAAGAGCTTTCCGAGAGTAAAGTGGTTGGAGGAGGCATTGTGCATTTCTCCGTTTACGGAGAAGCTGGCATCCTCAGCCTGTCTGCTGATATAATCAATTCCCAGATATTCCACCATGCCGGAACGTTTGCTGGTCTTGACATCGCTGACGGAGAAAAGGTTTTCCTTATCGCTGCTCCTGCCGGTGGATTCGGATGTCAGGCGTAAAGCGGTATATCCGTCTTCTTGTGCCAGATCGGCTTTTAAGCCGATGCCGGAATTGCTGATCAGGCGCGCCAGTCGTTCCTGGACATCACGATTGCTCTCGGTCTCGTTGACTGCAAATTGGAATTCGTAACTCATTCCGTTGATATCGATGTCGAAGGAATAGGTATCCGGCGGAAGCGATATCCTGGAATCCGGAAGGAATACGCCCAGATTCTCCTGGGAGGAGGCGAGGGCATGGACTTCCAGGTCAAAGCTTGGAATCTCTTCTTCCGGGTGCTGAGGACCTATGTAGGTTGCGTCAGCTACATTGGAATCGGAAGAGAATGCTCTTTTCTTGTCCAGCAGTCCGTTGGTCTCCAAACCGCCCAACTGCGCGATGGTGTTGTGCAGTTCTCTGGCGTTCTCCTTGATATCCACGGCGTACTGTTGCGTTTCCTTATTGGTAGTAGGAAGATACCAGGGGGCTTCTTTATTTATTTTGACAATGGAGTTGTATACGTTTCGAAGTTCGCTCTTCTTGTGGGTGTCGTATTTGGTCAGAGCCTTCGGTGTGTAAGAGGAAAGATAATTGTTGTATACTGCATTTAGAATTGCACTCATTGTCCCGCCTCCTTTCTTCCGTGAAATGTTAGAACAATGAAACGATGTAATGTCGGAAATCCATTTCCTGATAAAAAACGATAAAAAGCATAATACCCCACTCTTATATGTACATATTATCACAGGTGGCGGGATGATACAAGCACATTTATGAGGTTTTTGAAAAAAATGTTGACGTAATGGGGTGTCTGTGTTATAGTATTCAAGCGAGATTGAAATTCAGCTCTTTTTTTTATGCTTAAAAAACAAGTGGAGGTAGCCGATATGCGTACAAAAATCACTTTGGCTTGTACCGAGTGCAAGCAGCGTAACTACAATACGACTAAGGACAAGAAGACTCATCCCGACAGGATGGAGACCAAGAAGTATTGCAGATTCTGTAAGACACATACTCTGCACAAAGAGACCAAGTAAGTTAGTTAGTTTTAGAAAGACAGGGTAATCAATATGGGAGATTCTGCAAAAAAGCAGAAGAGCCCCGGCTTTTTCAGTGGGGTGAAATCTGAGCTTAAGAATATTAAATGGCCGAACAGAAAAGATACCTTAAAGCAGTCAGTGGCAGTAGTGGCTATTTCCATCGTTGTGGGAATCATTATTGCGATTGTAGACTATGCCGCAAAGTATGGCGTAAACTTCTTAGCATCAATATAGAGTGAGGGAGACTGTATGGCAGAGGCAAAATGGTATGTAGTCCATACCTATTCGGGATATGAGAACAAGGTCAAAGCCAATATTGAGAAGACCATAGAGAACAACAAGAACTTTGCAGAGCAGATATTGGAAGTCAGGGTTCCGCTGGAAGATGTTGTTGAAATGAAGAACGGTACCAAGAAGACGGTTCAGCGAAAGATGTTTCCCGGCTATGTTCTGATCAATATGGAGATGAATGACGATACCTGGTATGTTGTCCGCAATACCCGTGGTGTAACCGGGTTCGTTGGACCGGGAAGCAAGCCTGTTCCTTTGACGGAAGCAGAGATGAAGCCTCTCGGCATTAAGAGCGAGAATGTCTCCATTGACTTTGTTGAGGGAGACAGCATTGCGGTGGTAGCCGGGGTGTGGAAGGATACCGTCGGTGTTGTTCAGAAGCTTGATTACAGCAAGCAGACAGCTACCATCAATGTTGAATTATTCGGCAGGGAGACCCCTGTTGAAATCAGCTTTGCAGAGGTTAGAAAGCTGAAGTAAATTTGGTATTTTCCGGAGGATCTCCGGTAAAATATAGGGCAGTTCGTGCCCGGAAGCAAAGTGGGAGCAGGAACGCTTCAGCGTACACCTGCGCCGAATTGCCGTTAGATACAAGCCGGCATGACCGGTGATAACGGCTTACCACATTATAGGAGGTGCCAAAATGGCAAAGAAAGTAGAAGGATACATCAAGTTACAGATTCCTGCCGGCAAAGCAACACCGGCTCCCCCTGTTGGTCCTGCATTAGGCCAGCATGGTGTGAACATCGTTGAATTCACAAAGCAGTTCAACGCAAAGACAGCAGATAAGGGTGATGTGATCATCCCTGTTGTAATCACAGTATATGCAGACAGATCTTTCAGTTTCATTACGAAGACTCCCCCTGCAGCAGTACTGCTTAAGAAGGCTTGCAACATCAAGTCCGGCTCCGGTACACCTAACAAGACCAAGGTTGCAACCATTTCCAAGGCAAAGATTCGTGAGATTGCCGAGATGAAGATGCCTGACCTGAACGCAGCAAGCATTGAGGCTGCTATGAGCATGATCGCAGGAACCGCACGTAGCATGGGTATTACTGTAGAAGAGTAAAGATTTATTAACACAGATTGGGAGGCAATTGATATTGCCGCTGGAACCTAGGAGGTAAAAGAATGAAACATGGTAAGAAATATACCGAGGCGTCAAAGCTTGTTGATCGCACAATGATGTACGAGCCCAACGACGCAATTGCTCTGGTAAAGAAGACAGCAACCGCAAAATTCGATGAGACCATCGAAGTACACATCAGAACAGGCTGTGACGGACGTCATGCTGAGCAGCAGATTCGTGGTGCAGTAGTACTGCCCAACGGAACCGGTAAGACTGTAAGAGTTCTGGTATTTGCAAAGGGTGATAAGGTTAACGAGGCTGAGGCTGCAGGCGCTGACTATGTTGGCGGCGAGGAGCTGATCCCCAAGATTCAGAACGATGGATGGCTTGATTTTGACGTAGTTGTAGCAACCCCTGACATGATGGGCGTTGTAGGACGTCTTGGTAAGGTACTCGGACCTAAGGGACTGATGCCTAACCCCAAGGCAGGTACCGTTACAATGGACGTAGCCAAGGCTATTAACGATATCAAAGCTGGTAAGATCGAGTACAGACTTGACAAGACCAACATCGTGCATGTTCCCGTTGGTAAGGCTTCTTTCACAGAGGAAGCTCTTCAGGAGAACTTCAATGCATTGATGGATGCAATCGTAAAGGCAAGACCCAGCGCACTGAAAGGTCAGTATCTGAGAAGCATCACTCTCACCAGCACCATGGGCCCCGGTGTCAAGGTAAGCGTTGCTAAGTATTAATCATAATTGAGCAAAGAATGAAGCCCTCCGGGAACCCGGAGGGCTTTTTACGCATCGTGATGCTTGTTTTGCGGATTTCGCCTTGAGAAACATTACGTTGAGGCATCATGGCGGCTACTTTACAGCGTATACATAGATATTGTACCAGCTGCTTTCGGTCGCGAAGGGCTCCTCACGAAGCAGCGTCAGTCCCAGCTCGTCGGCATTTAGTATCCATGTTGCGGAGAAGAGGTAGTCACAGCCCATTTCTCTCAGCTTTTCCGTGTTGAGGGAAAGGTCGTGGAAGCCGCCGTTCCATTTCTTTTCGATGGAGTAATAGTTGTTGTATTCTGCTGTCGTGAGATAACAACGATTCCCCCAATTGTCGAAATAGGTGCGGATGTATTCGCTTTTTGCCAATTCTTCCGCCATGATTTCCCGGAAGGAATGCTTGTAGTCCAGAGGGTAGTTGTTGGAGTAGCCGTCCAGACAGTAGTAACCGTTGTAGGCGGCAGCGGCGGGGTAGATCCCCAGGCTGATGACCCGGTAGTTTTCTTTGGGACGTCCGATGGCGTCATCAATCTGCTCGAAAATATCAGTGGCATAGAATTTTTCCCAGTCAAGGGCATAGTAGTCGTTTCCTTTGACCAGCTTTGAAATATTTGCTCTTAAAGGCGAATTCAGAAGAATGATGCTTCCCCAGACTCCAAAGATACCAAGGAAAAGCAGGTAACGAAGAAAAATTCCGGAGGGGGTTGCTTTTTTTTCGGGAAGAATGGCTTGGGGGAAAGGTGCTTGAGGACATAAAGGAGCTATCAGACGACCGGCCAGAATGCACCAGAAGGTGGGGAGCAGCCAGGTGATTCTTCCCAGATTAAAGCCGGACAGGGCGCCTTCTGTTGAGTTGCGGATAGTTACGACGGGAGAGGTGCCATATACGCCATAAAGAGTACAAATTAATAAAATAATACAGAAGATTCCGGCGGATTGTATCAATGCTGTTTTCAGGGTGATGATTGCGTCGGAATCTTTTTTGTGCCGGGCAATCATGAGAAGAAGAATACACAGCAGAGCCAGTGGGAAAAGCACAACGGACCAGCTTTCGGTATAGGGGATTCCCGGATAAAAAGCGGAACGGAAGCTTTCTGCAAAATCGGTTGGAGTATAAATCACCTCAGACTTGTGGCTCAATTCCCCATCGGCAGGAAACAGCACCTGTCTGATGAGGTTCAGGTTGCTTGCAAGATAACCGCAAAGCAAAACGGCCAGGGACAGCCAGGGGGCGTACGGAAAGCGGGTATGCTTTCGAAAGGCTTGAAACGTAATACATAAGGAAGCGATACCCAGTGCCAGAAGGCAGGCGAAGCCGACCAATACAAGGGAGGAACACAGGCTGTAGAAAAGGATGAGGGCAAGATAGCCGATGCCTTTGGACACTTCTTTTTTTGTAGGTTTTCTGTACAGTCCGGAAGCCGACAGCTGCAGATCCAGATCTCTGAGACGCAGGACGGAATACAGCAACAAGGGCTGTCCGGGAATACAGAGGCCGTACACCGGGTAAAAGGGCAGCAACATAAAAATGATCCCGAGGAGTAGTCCCGTGATTCTTTGCCCTGTCAGTCTATGAATCAAAAGATACATTCCCAGAAAGCTGATGATGCTGATGAACCACTGGCTTATCAGAAAGGCTGCAAAGGGAGAGAAAAAATAATAAAAGAGTACGAACAGCGGAGCGGGAGGTACTGCCCCGGTGACGGGAAGACCATTCATTAATTCGGGATAGGTCTCGGCTCCGGTAAACAGATATTTTGCAGCCAGCAGATAATTCAACAGTTCTCCGTCCAACTGGTCGTGGTAGGTTACAATGCTGCCTGTGCCGAGAATGAGATAAGGAAGCATTAGCAGGAAAGAAAAAAGAATCCCTATGGTGCAGTATAAATAGCCTTTGTGGTTCTTAGCCGGGGAATTGTGATTTTGTTTCATAATTTATAACAAACTCCTGTGAAGTGATAGGTTTACTGAGAGGTTACCCATTGCGTTTCTTATTTTATCATAATTGTTGTGTGATTTCCATTGAATTCTCCCGCTGATATTTTACTGAAAATTTTTAAATTCTCTTGACAGCATGTATCTCATGTGTTAATCTATCAAGGTCGTTAGACGATAGCCGAAGACAGCAGGTCCTGATTCTCTATAGTGAGGACGCCGGATTTTAACAGATTTGCGTACTTACTGCCGAAGAAACAGGGTAAGCTCATGAGACGCCTGCCGAGGAAAGAGTTTTATTCAGACTTTTTACCTTCCTGTCTTCAGGGAGGTTTTTCTTTTATAAACTCCTTTCGGCTTGGGAAAACCCATACAAAATCTATAAGGAGGTAAAACAATGGCAAAGGTTGAGTTGAAACAGCCCATCGTAGCTGAGATTTCCGAGAATATCAAGGATGCTCAGTCCATCGTTGTGGTTGACTACCGCGGACTTACCGTTGAACAGGACACACAGCTTCGTAAGAATCTGCGTGAGGCAGGAGTTGTTTACAAGGTTTACAAGAACACTTACATGACTCGTGCGTTCAAGGATACCGCATTCGAAGGTCTGACCCAGTATTTTCAGGGTCCCAGCGCCGTAGCGATTGCAAAGGATGATGCAACTGCTCCCGCAAGAGTAATTGCTGATTTTGCAAAGACCGCTGAAAAGCTTGAGATCAAGGGCGGTATCGTAGAAGGCGTAGTGTACGATGCAAAGGGAATCGGAGAGATTGCAACCATTCCTTCCAGAGAGGTGCTTATCTCCAAGTTGCTTGGCAGCTTGCAGAGTCCTATTACCAATTTCGCTCGTGTCATGAATCAGCTGGCAGAAAAAGGCGGAGCTTCCGCATGTGCTGCTGAGGCTGCTCCCGAAGCAGCTCCCGCTGAATAATGATTCGGCGTACTATCAGTAAGCGTACTATCAGTAACAAAAAATCAAATTTGAAAATTTAGATGGAGGAAATTAAAAATGGCTAAGTTAACAGCACAGGAATTAATCGACGCTATCAAAGAGATGAGCGTATTAGAGTTGAATGAACTTGTTAAGGCATGTGAAGAGGAGTTCGGCGTATCTGCAGCAGCAGGCGTTGTAGTTGCAGCAGCAGGTCCTGCAGAAGCAGCAGAAGAGAAGACCGAGTTCGATGTTGAGCTGACTGAGGTTGGCGCAGAGAAGGTTAAGGTTATCAAGGTTGTTCGTGAGCTTACCGGTCTTGGTCTGAAGGAAGCTAAGGACGTTGTTGAGGGCGCTCCTAAGGTTGTGAAAGAAGGCGCTTCCAAGGAAGAGGCTGAGGAGATCAAGAAGAAGCTTGAAGAAGTTGGCGCAAAGGCTACTCTTAAATAAGTCTGAGATTTCTTACAAGGCTGTCTGCAGGATTGCAGGCAGCCTTTTTAGTTGTATGATCTGTAGCGTGTGTTTCAAATTTTTACCAAAAAATATTAATTTATGCTTGACCTATTGACATGGTTGTGCTATTATTAACGATGCGTCATTATGCGAGATGGGGTTATTATGCCCTTTTTTATAACGTATAACGGCGTGAAATGAGCAGAAAGAACGGGGTGAAATGTCAATGGAAAAAAACAGAATACGTCCGGTAGCCGGTTCCAAGGTTATGCGTATGAGTTATGCGAGACAGGAAGAAGTCCTGGAGATGCCGAACCTCCTTGAAGTCCAGAAGGATTCATATCAGTGGTTCCTTGACGAAGGTCTGAAGGAAGTTTTCGACGATATCTCTCCTATCGCAGATTACAGCGGCTCCTTAAGCCTGGAGTTCGTAGATTTTGAACTGAGCAAAGACGACGTAAAATATTCTATTGAAGAGTGCAAAGAGAGAGATGCCACCTATGCGGCACCTTTGACTGTTACGGTGCGCCTGTATAATAAGGAAAAGGAAGAAATCAGTGAACATAAGATTTTCATGGGTGATCTTCCTGTGATGACGGAGACCGGAACCTTTGTTATCAATGGTGCAGAACGTGTTATCGTCAGCCAGTTGGTGCGTTCTCCCGGTATTTACTATGCTATCGGCCATGATAAGCTGGGTAAGAGATTATTCTCAAGTACCGTTATCCCTAACCGTGGCGCATGGTTGGAGTATGAGACTGACTCCAACGATGTGTTTTATGTGCGTGTGGACAGAACCCGTAAGGTTCCTGTTACCGTTTTGATTCGTGCGTTGGGAATCGGTACAAATGACGAGATTCGTGAGCTTTTTGGAGAAGAACCCAAGATTGAAGCAAGCTTTACGAAGGACACTGCTGAGAATTATCAGGAGGGTTTGCTTGAGTTGTACAAAAAGATTCGTCCCGGCGAGCCCTTGAGTGTAGAAAGTGCCGAAAGTCTTATTAATGCAATGTTCTTTGACCCCCGTAGATACGATCTGGCTAAGGTCGGCAGATATAAATTCAACAAGAAACTGGCATTTAGAAACAGAATCAGACATCAGATTCTTGCTGCAGATGTAGTTGAGCCGGGAACCGGAGAGATTCTTGCTTCCGCAGGCGATAAGGTAACAGCAGAGCTTGCAGACACCATTCAGAATGCAGCAGTGCCTTTCGTTTATATTCAGACAGAAGAGAAGAATGTAAAGGTTCTCTCCAACATGATGGTAGATATGACCTACTATGTTGACTGCAATCCCAAGGATTTCGGAATTCATGAGAAGGTATACTACCCTGTTTTGGCAAAGCTGTTGGAGGAGTATGGCTCTGACCCCGAGAAGCTTGCAGAGGCAATCACAAAGAGTGTTCACGAGCTGGTTCCCAAGCATATTACCAAGGAGGATATCATTGCTTCCATTAACTACAATATGCATCTGGAGTATGGTCTTGGCAATGATGATGATATCGACCATCTTGGTAACAGACGTATCCGTGCGGTAGGTGAGCTGCTTCAGAACCAGTATCGTATCGGTCTTTCCAGAATGGAGAGAGTGGTTCGTGAGCGTATGACCACACACGACACGGATGAGATTTCTCCCCAGTCTTTGATTAATATTAAGCCTGTTACTGCAGCAGTGAAGGAGTTCTTCGGTTCTTCCCAGCTGTCTCAGTTCATGGATCAGAATAACCCGCTTGCAGAGATTACTCATAAGAGACGTCTTTCTGCATTGGGACCCGGCGGTTTGTCAAGAGATCGTGCCGGATTCGAGGTTCGAGATGTACACTACTCCCATTACGGAAGAATGTGTCCTATTGAGACCCCTGAAGGACCTAACATTGGTTTGATCAACTCCCTTGCAAGCTATGCAAGAATTAATGAATATGGTTTTGTTGAGGCTCCATACAGAAAGATTGATAAAACCGATGAACAGAATCCTATCGTTACCAAAGAAGTTGTATATATGACTGCTGACGAAGAGGACAATTATCATGTAGCACAGGCAAGTGAGCAGCTGGATGCAGAAGGACATTTTGTCCGCACTACCGTATCCGGACGTTATCGCGAGGAGACTTCCGAGTATCCCCGTGCCGTGTTTGATTACATGGATGTGTCTCCCAGAATGGTATTTTCAGTTGCTACGGCATTGATTCCTTTCCTGCAGAACGATGACGCTAACCGTGCGCTGATGGGATCCAACATGCAGCGTCAGGCAGTGCCTCTTCTTACCACGGAAGCTCCTGTGGTTGGTACCGGCATGGAGACCAAGACTGCTGTTGACTCCGGTCTGTGTGTAGTGGCAAGAAAGTCCGGAACCATTGATTATGTATCTTCCAACCTGATCAGAATGACTGCTGATGATGGAGAGAAGATGGAATACAGACTGACAAAGTTCTCCAGAAGTAACCAGTCCAACTGCTATAACCAGAAGCCAATCGTATTCAAGGGTAATCACGTTGAGGCAGGACAGGTTATCGCAGACGGTCCTTCTACTGCACAGGGCGAGCTTGGTCTGGGCAAGAATCCGCTGATCGGATTTATGACCTGGGAAGGTTACAACTACGAGGATGCGGTTCTGCTGAGTGAAAGACTGGTACAGGAGGATGTATATACCTCCGTACACATTGAGGAATATGAGGCAGAAGCACGTGATACCAAACTGGGACCGGAAGAAATCACACGCGATGTTCCCGGTGTCGGCGATGATGCATTGAAGGATCTGGATGACAGAGGAATCATTCGCATCGGTGCTGAGGTACGTGCCGGTGATATTCTGGTTGGTAAGGTTACTCCGAAGGGAGAGACTGAGCTTACCGCTGAGGAGAGGCTGCTTCGTGCCATCTTCGGTGAGAAGGCCAGGGAGGTTCGTGATACTTCTCTCAAAGTACCTCACGGTGAGTATGGTATTGTAATTGACGCCAAGGTGTTTACCAGAGAGAACAGTGATGAGCTGTCACCCGGAGTCAATATGGCGGTTCGCATCTATATTGCACAGAAGAGAAAGATTTCCGTCGGTGACAAGATGGCGGGTCGTCACGGTAACAAGGGTGTCGTTTCCAGAGTGCTGCCTGTAGAAGATATGCCTTATCTGCCTAACGGACGTCCTTTGGATATCGTATTGAACCCTCTGGGCGTGCCTTCCCGTATGAATATCGGACAGGTGCTGGAAATCCACCTTTCCCTTGCGGCAAAGGCTCTTGGATTCAATGTGGCAACACCGGTATTTGACGGTGCAAATGAGCACGACATTATGGATACCCTGGATCTGGCGAATGATTATGTAAATCTGCCTTTCGATGCAGAGGAAGTAAAGCAGTGGAAAGCAGAAGGTCTGACTACAACAGCAGACGGCAGGGAATGGAACGGTGAGTCCTTCGAAAGTATCCATGGGGAAGAGCTTCTTCCTGAAGTATATGCATATCTGTCCGAAAACAGAGCTCACAGAAAGCTTTGGAAGGGAGTGCCTATTTCCCGCGACGGTAAGGTTCGTCTTCGCGACGGACGTACCGGTGAGTACTTCGACAGTCCCGTTACCATCGGACACATGCATTATCTGAAGCTGCATCATCTGGTAGATGATAAGATTCATGCACGTTCTACCGGACCTTACTCTTTGGTAACACAGCAGCCTCTGGGTGGTAAAGCCCAGTTTGGTGGACAGCGATTCGGAGAGATGGAAGTTTGGGCCCTGGAGGCATATGGTGCATCCTATACCTTGCAGGAGATTCTTACTGTCAAGTCCGATGATGTTGTAGGACGTGTTAAGACGTATGAAGCAATTATTAAGGGAGATAACATCCCTGAGCCCGGCATTCCTGAGTCCTTCAAGGTATTGTTGAAGGAGTTGCAGGCACTTGGACTGGATGTCAAAGTACTTCGCGAGGATCAGACCGAGGTTGAGATCATGGAAAACATTGATTACGGTGAAATAGATTACCGTGCTGAGATGGAGGGGGACCAGAAATACGGTTCTGACTATGATGGCAGTTCCCTTGGAAAGATGGGTTATCAGGCACAGGAATTCGACGAAGCCAGTGGCGAGCTGACCAGTGCGGAAGATGACTACGAAGATGACTATGATATCGATGACGTTGATGATTTTGACGGCGATGATTTTGAATAATTGCTTATTTATAGAAGGGAGTGCCATTCATGCCAGAAGTAAAAAATGAAACAAATTTCCAGCCTATGACATTTGATGCCATTAAGATTGGCCTGGCTTCACCTGAAAAGATTCGTGAGTGGTCCCATGGCGAGGTATTAAAGCCTGAGACTATCAACTACAGAACCTTAAAGCCTGAGAGAGACGGTTTGTTCTGTGAGAAGATTTTCGGACCCAGCAAGGACTGGGAGTGTCACTGCGGTAAGTATAAGAAGATCAGATACAAGGGTGTTGTCTGCGATCGTTGTGGCGTTGAAGTCACCAAGGCAAGTGTCCGCAGAGAGCGCATGGGTCACATCGAGCTTGCGGCTCCTGTATCTCATATCTGGTATTTTAAGGGAATCCCCAGCCGTATGGGACTGATATTGGATCTGTCTCCCAGAGTGCTGGAAAAGGTATTGTACTTTGCATCCTACATCGTTCTCGATGCAGGTGAGACCAGCTTGGAATACAAGCAGATACTTTCTGAGAAGGAGTATCAGGATGCACGCGAGACCTTCGGAAATAAATTCCGAGTAGGCATGGGTGCAGAAGCAATTAAAGAATTGCTGCAGGCAATTGACCTGGAGACTGAGGCTGTGGAATTGAAGACAGCCTTGAAGGAGTCTACCGGTCAGAAACGTGCCCGTATTATCAAGAGACTTGAAGTGGTGGAGGCATTCCGTGAGTCCGGTAACAGACCTGAGTGGATGGTAATGGATGTTATCCCTGTCATCCCTCCTGATATCCGTCCTATGGTGCAGTTGGACGGCGGACGTTTTGCAACCTCCGATTTGAATGATTTGTACAGAAGAATCATCAACAGAAATAATCGTCTGAAGAGACTGCTCGAGCTCGGCGCTCCTGATATTATCGTTCGCAACGAGAAGAGAATGCTTCAGGAAGCTGTTGATGCTTTGATTGATAACGGCAGAAGAGGACGTCCTGTAACCGGTCCCGGTAACAGAGCGCTGAAATCTCTGTCTGACATGCTCAAGGGTAAATCCGGACGTTTCCGTCAGAACCTGCTGGGTAAGCGTGTAGACTACTCCGGACGTTCCGTTATTGTGGTAGGTCCCGAACTGAAGATCTATCAGTGCGGTCTGCCCAAGGAGATGGCAATTGAGCTGTTCAAGCCCTTTGTTATGAAAGAACTGGTTTCCAAGGGAATCAGTCAGAATATTAAGAATGCTAAGAAGCTTGTTGATAAGATGGATACCCAGGTGTGGGATGTGCTGGAAGAGGTGATTAAAGAACATCCTGTTATGCTGAACCGTGCACCAACACTGCACAGATTGGGTATTCAGGCATTCGAGCCTATTCTTGTGGAAGGTAAGGCTATTAAGCTTCATCCCCTTGTATGTACTGCATTCAATGCAGACTTTGACGGTGACCAGATGGCAGTGCACCTTCCTCTGTCCGTAGAGGCACAGGCTGAGTGTCGTTTCCTGCTTCTGTCTCCCAACAACCTGCTGAAGCCTTCTGACGGTGGTCCTGTGGCTGTTCCTTCTCAGGATATGGTCCTCGGTATTTACTATCTGACCATGCAGAAGCTGGCTGATTACAGCGGTAATAAGGAAATTGTTCCTGTTTCCGATACTGTTTACACTGACATTGAAGTGATCAAGAAGGAAGTTCAGGAAGGCAAGCTTGACAGCAACGACATGATTCATTTCTCTGATGTGGCAGACGGTGGAAGAAATGTAATCTGCAGACCCAGAGATTTATTCGGACATTATTTCTCCAACATGAATCAGGCTATATTAGCTTACGAAAATGCCGATATTACCCTGCATCAGACTATCTATGTCCACAAGACTTATAAGATGAATGACGGAACCGAGCTTGAGGGTAATGTAAAGACTACTTTGGGAAGACTTTTGTTCAATGAGATTATTCCTCAGGATCTTGGATTTATTGATCGTACCAAGGCTGAGGAAGCGCTCAAGTACGAGATTGACTTCCATGTAGGCAAGAAGCAGCTCAAACAGATTCTGGAGAAGGTTATTAACACCCATGGTGCTGTGAAAACCGCAGAAGTGCTGGATGATGTAAAGGCAATCGGTTACAAATATTCCACAAGAGCAGCCATGACCGTATCTATTTCCGATATGACAGTGCCTGCAAAGAAGCCTCAGATGCTGGCAGAAGCACAGGCTACCGTTGATAAGATCTCCGTGAACTTCCGCCGCGGACTGATTACGGAGGAAGAGCGTTATCGTGCAGTGGTTGAGACCTGGAATGAGACAGATAAGGAGCTGACAGAGGTTCTGTTGGCAGGTCTGGATAAGTATAATAACATCTTTATGATGGCTGACTCCGGTGCCCGTGGTTCCAACCAGCAGATCAAACAGCTGGCAGGTATGCGTGGACTGATGGCAGATACTACCGGTAGAACAATTGAGTTGCCTATTAAGTCTAACTTCCGTGAAGGTCTGGATGTACTGGAGTACTTCATGTCCGCACATGGTGCCCGTAAGGGATTGTCCGATACTGCACTCCGTACCGCAGACTCCGGATACCTGACCAGACGAATGGTTGACGTTTCTCAGGAGCTTTCCATCAGAGAGACCGACTGTTGTGAAGGCAGAGCCGAGATACCCGGTATGGTTGTAAAAGCATTTACAGATGGCAAAGAAACCATTGAAAGCCTGAAGGATAGAATTACCGGAAGATATTCCTGTGAGGATATCTTTGATAAAGACGGTAACATGATTGTAAAGCACAATCATATGATTACTCCCAGCCGTGCAGCCAAGATTCTGAGTGTCGGCGTGGATGCCAAGGGTGAACCCGTAACCGCCGTTAAGATCAGAACCATTCTGACCTGCCGTTCTCATGTAGGTATCTGTGCTAAGTGTTACGGTGCTAACATGGCTACCGGTGAGGCAGTTCAGGTTGGTGAAGCAGTAGGTATCATTGCAGCGCAGTCTATCGGTGAGCCCGGTACACAGCTGACCATGAGAACCTTCCATACCGGTGGTGTGGCAGGTGATGATATCACTCAGGGTCTTCCCCGTGTAGAAGAGCTTTTCGAGGCCAGAAAGCCCAAGGGTCTTGCGATTATTGCTGAATTTGGCGGTAAAGCAGAAATCAGGGATACCAAGAAGAAGCGTGAAGTTGTGATTACAAATGACGAGACAGGCGAATCAAAGTCCTATCTGATTCCTTACGGTTCCCGAATTAAGGTAATAGACGGTCAGATGTTGGAAGCCGGAGATGAGCTTACGGAGGGTAGTGTCAACCCTCACGATCTGTTAAAGATTAAGGGCATTCGTGCCGTTCAGGATTACATGCTTCGTGAAGTACAGCGAGTATACCGCCTGCAAGGTGTAGATATCGCCGATAAGCACATTGAGGTAATTGTTCGTCAGATGCTGAAGAAGATTCGTATCGAGAATAACGGAGATGCAGACTTCCTGCCCGGTACACTGGTAGATATTCTTGACTTCGAAGATATGAACGAACAGCTGATAGCAGAAGGTAAGGAGCCCGCTGAAGGCAAGCAGGTATTGCTCGG
Organism: uncultured Lachnospiraceae bacterium; assembly: GCA_945621435.1. Classification (GTDB taxonomy): domain Bacteria; phylum Bacillota; class Clostridia; order Lachnospirales; family Lachnospiraceae; genus Acetatifactor. Next base: position 36,207 of record CALZBR010000015.1, on the reverse strand, counting down.
TATTACCAAGGCAGCACTTGCAACCAATTCCTTCCTGTCCGCAGCTTCCTTCCAGGAGACCACAAAGGTATTGACTGAAGCGGCTATCAAGGGTAAGGTTGATAACCTGATTGGTCTGAAAGAGAATGTCATCATCGGTAAGCTGATTCCTGTTGGTACCGGTATGAAGAGGTACCGTACTACAAGATTGAGTACTGATGAAGCGGAAGAAGTTTCCTTTGATGAGTTTGACGGAGAAGAAATAAGCTTTGAAGAGGATTCTGAAGAAGCAGTAGAAGCAGAAGCTGTATCTTCTGATGCTGAATAATTGAATACAAACAAGAAAACTCCCTTCGGAATATTCTGAAGGGAGTTTGTTTTTGTTGGAACATTATTTCATGAGTAATCTGTTGTAATTTAAGAGAATTTGACTCTCATTCATTCAGCACCTTCCATTGGGTAATACGATAAAAGGTATCATCGACAGAATCCGGATAGAGAATCTCAACCTCTACCAGAAGGGACTGAGTATCAGATACAGGAATCGTGAAGGATTTGTCATGACCTGATTTTGCAAAATAGTCATCCTCATTTTGAGATTGTGTGAACTGAATTGACAGTGTCTGATCCAACTCAGACAGATAAGTATGGGCTGTACCGCAGGCCTTATAATAGTTTTCGGTTCTGTCGGCAATCTTGGTGCTGAGGTTCTTATCGGCATTTGCACTGACAATGCAAAGTACTGCAAAAGAGACCAGACAGAGAAGAACAAAGATTAATACCATTGAAACGGTTCCGACATTGATACCAAAGAAATCCTTTTTGTTTCTCTTCATAACTCACCCCTCCTTATCGGAGTATGCTGAATCAGCTCTAAAGTGTAAAGTATATGTGGGGAATCGGAGGGCTTGCTGTGATCCCGGTAAATCACATGTATTTTTGCCTTCTTTTGATGATCCCCCATTTCCTGTGTCGCGATATTGATAAGTCTGATATAGAAAGTCGAAGAATCAAGGGGATTCTCAGGGCTTATGGGCTGCCAGCTTTTGTCAAACATCAGTATCAGATCAGTACCGTCAGCGGTAGAAGTGTTTTTGAGCAGGGATTGCATTTTCTCCGGATCGCCTTCGGTCGCATACCATATCTCTGCCAGACTTTGTGCATGGGAGATTGCGTAGTTCTGATTGACGGTCTCCCTGCTGATAAGATGTGATTGCGCAAATAGCTGGATGCATACGGCACTCGCCAGGGAAAAGAATAGTATTGCAATAATCAGTTCCATTAGAAACATACTTGATTTGGAATGTTTCATGATTCGGTCATCCTTTCCTAGGGTTATCGGCAGCGAAGAGAAAGATAAAGCTGTCTGGTTTCTTTTTCGTCTATGGTCATGGTGACGGATAACAGGTTGTCGGATATCTGTTCATATTTCAGTGATTGTAACTCTATGATGTCCTGACCGGCGTCCAGCATATGATTGCCAAGGTAGCTGTCCTCACGTACAAAAAGTTCCTTTAGAAACCCGTTATGCAAATAGAGATAGGCACAATATCGAACATCATTCAGTTCTTCGCGAAGAATCAGGGCCGGTTGCTCCTCAAGTGTTCCCAGTGTAACAGCAGGGCTTCCATCGGACAACAGACTGTCTGACTTACGTACCTTTTCGCTTAGGTAGGCGATGGCGGTTCTGCTGTCGTAATTGCGACTCATATCATTTACCGTGTTCTGGTAGACCCCGGCACCGATGGATACCAGTGCCAGTGCGGATATGGTGAAGACACCGAAGAGTGCCAGAACAAACAGCACATCTACTATAAAATCTCTTTCCCGTTTCATAGGTAATAACTCCAATCTAATGATTGTCCTTTTTCAAAATGGTCACTTCGGGTATCAGGTTTCCGCCCATTGATTCATAATCAACCAGAAAGACTGATTCGTCATAAGTAAGGCCATAGTGATCCTTTAAATATTGTAAATCCTCAGGATATTTTCCCTCAACAGCATAGCACTGAGAGATGCTTCGGGTTAGTGCGGTGTTCAGACCTTCCAGCTGCTTGGCATCGGTAGTGTTTCCGACAGATGCTACACCGCCTAAAAACAAGGCGATGGGAAGTGTAAAAGCAGCAATGGGAAGCCAGAATGCTATCTTTTCGCCGACGGCGGAATAGGTAGGGTCAAAGCGATTCACAGGTTACTCCTTTCTGGATACGGTTGTTTATCCGATGGAAGCCATGATTCCCATGAGAGGAAGGATGACTGACAGCAGAATCAGACCTACTATAACAGATAAAATGATGACCAAAGTGGGTTCCAAAACAGAAATGATCCTTTGAATCCGCTTATCGGTTTCTCTCTCGTAATTCTGTGCAATCTTGTTCAACACAGAATCGATATTACCGCTTTTGAATCCGACACTAACCATTTGTGAGTGCAGATTATTAAAGATACCGGAAGCACCAAGGGCTTCTGCAAAATTGCTTCCGCTGTGCAGTTTATCCTTGCAGACCTCAATTTTTTCCTGCATTTTTTTGTGACTGACCAGATGAGAAACGATGTCCAGTGATTCAAAGGTGTCCATACCGCTTTTTAATGTCAGGGACATACCGCTGGCAAATCGTTCACATGCTACGCTTTCGTAGAAGCTTTTTGTCAGAGGGAAGGAATTGAGGAAGTTGCGCGCGATTCGTTTTCCCGTAAGTGTTCTTGTAGCTAACAGCCATATGAGAGCGATAATGGCCAGGAACACAACAATCAGGGCGGAAGAGCGATTTAGAGTATTCCCCAGCTTTAGCAGAGAAGCGGAGAAGCCGGTCATCTCGTTGCCCAGCTCCGCAAATACCTGTTGGAAAATCGGCATTACCTTACTGATTAAGACAAAGATTACAATCATCATCATGGCAATCATCACAAGGGGATAGGAGATGGCACCCTTCAGACTGTCAGATATGTTTTGTTCTTTTTCATAGTAATTTGCCAGGGATTGCATACAGATATCCAGGTTGCCGGATTCTTCTCCGAGTACAAGCATGTTGATGACATAGTCCGGGAAAACGCCGGTGCCCTGCAGAGCCTGATAAAAGGGTTTTCCCTTGCGGCAAACAGCCAGAATGCTGTTCAACAGTTCCCTGGCGTCTGATGTTTTGGCATCACTTAACATGATGGAGACTGCTTCAACAGGCGGAATACCGGCCTGAAACAACATGGCCGCCTGATTGCAGAAGGAAGCAATCTCTTCATTTGACAGTATTTTTTGATCTCGCATTTTTCTCCTCCTTAATAAACCTTCTGCAGCACATAATTGCTGCCGTCACCGATAAACTTTTTCAGAGCTTTTTCAGAGTTGTTGGCTCCGAAGGTGGGATCTACCAGAGTCCATTTATTGCCCGTAAATTCAATCAGTCCGTTCAGCCAGCCGGTATCTTCGGTATAAATACTGATCCAGGCATGGTAGGCGTCCTTGGCATATCCTACTTCAAGTCGGGTGGGAATCCCCTGGCTTCTTAACATCGCAGCCATAACCGCGGCATAATCCAGACAGATACCTTTGCCGGAAGACAGGATGGCATCAACATCTGTCGTATATCCTGTGGGCGGGTCGGCTGCTTTGGCCTCGTCATAGGTGATGGAAGAAATAATATAATTATATACATTGACGATGACATCCAGGTCTGTGTCGGCGCTTTTGGCAAGCTCAGCACCTTTGGCCACCGTTAGGCTGTCGGCATGGAAATTGACATATTGGTTGGGGTAGAGAAAGGGACCGAATTCGTTTTCCAGGCCGGCGCTGAACTCCGTGAAAAGACAGGTGGAATAATTGGTGCCGGAAACATTCTCGTAGATTCCTACCTGATAAGCACCGCTGCCGGAGGAAAGAGGGAAGAATTCGTAACCATTTCCGTGCAGGTCGTAGGTGTACTTAACATTATCGGGTCCGATGAGTATCATTTTTACCTTGGATACGGGACCGGTATAGGACGCAGCTATGTATCCTGAGTCGGAATTGGAATAATCAATTACCGCTATATCGTTTTGTACTGTCAGATTTCCGTCTGCTCTTGGGACGAGGCAGACCGGCGTACTGTCCCGGGTACCAATAGCGGAGACATTTCCGGGACTGCCTTTGTCCGGCAGCGCCGTATTTGTTCCGGGGTTTCCGGTGGAGCCACAGCTAACCAGCAGGAGAACTGACAGGAAGAATACGATAAGGGAAAGCTTTTTTTTGTATTCTGCCATGAGATATGAACCTCGTTTTAATTCCCGGGTGTCAGCAACAGATGAAAATCACTGCTATCCTTAACCGGTATGTAAATATTGGATTCTGTATCATTTGAATAGGAAAAACATAATGTTTTTTCTTTTATATCATAGGAATGAACCGGAATAACCGTTCCGTCGTTCTTAACCAGATACGCCTCACTGTATAGTATGTTGTCACCTTCCATTTGTACGTAAAGGTACCCGTCACTGACGTAGCTGTCAATCATGGCCACTGCTTCCGGTGCGCGCCAGTCCCGGGTCTGAGTCGCAAAGGGAACGATGACAAGCGGAGAAATAAAGGTTAAAAACAGGGCAATATAGGTGACCAGCAAAAGCCTGTCATATTTTCCGGTATTCATCTTCTGCCGCAGTATCAGCTTATCAAAGGGAATCGTGTTGGGCTTGTTGTCACAGGCGGCAAAAATATTCTGCAGAGCCTGATTTGCCTGAGCGGTATCCAGTTTGTATTTTTTTGTCTTGTGAAAGCGCATCCTTTTCCCTCCTAACTGTTCATTATTCTCTTCAGAGTATTTTCGCCGGAAGCAAGCAGTCTCTTGACCGTGCTTCGACTGATGCCGCAGGCGGCGGCAATTTCCTCGAGCTTCATGTCGTTGTAGAAACGCATGATGATGACCTGGCGTTCCTGAAAGGGAAGCTGATTCAGTGCTTCTTTGAGACGGAGGTGTTCGTCCTTTTTCTGGTAGTTCTCCTCCGGATTGGAGTAGATATGCTCGTCTTCCACAATCTCCAGTAATTCTGCGTCCGCAGAGCTGTCGGCGGTGTTTTTCTGATTCTTTCCCATATCATAACAGATGTGAAAGGATATGCGGTTCAGCCATGCTATGAATAAGGTAGGATCATTCAGGCTGTTGATGTTCTTTAAAGCGGAAATGTAGATTTCCTGCAAGGCATCCTGGGCGAGAAAGTCGTTGTGCAGATAATGGCGCGCATAGTTATAGACCTTGTTATATGTCAGAGCGTATAACTCGGCGAAGGCATCGGAATTATTCTGTTGTGCTTTTTTTACAAGCCCCGCTATGTAGGGGATATCCCATTCCTTCATATGTTTTCTTACCCGCGTTCTTTTTCCCGGTGAATGTCCTTAAGATGAATATCCGTGGATTATACAAGTTCATGAAGCTTATTGTAGGTCGCTGTCAGGAGCTGCGGGAACACTGTGAAATGTTCCTCCGAATTGAGTACATAGGTACCGGTCAGCTTAAGCGGAGCATGCTTGTGACGTTCGTTGTAGGAAGTAATCTCCGCGTCGAGCCTGTTAATAAAATCATGCATGATCTCATCCGTGCAATTATTGAGAACGGCCAGAAATTCATTTCCTCCGTTGCGCCCCACAATACCGTAAGCATCGCCTACTTTCTCGAATATATTACAGAAATCATAGATGGCGTTGTCGCCGGAGGCGCGTCCGATTGTCTCGTTGATTTCGGATAAGCTGTTGATGGTGACCATGTAACATCCCAGATTTGCAGCTGATTCCGGGGTGTCATAGGTCCGAAAAATGAGATCCAGCCCGTGCCTGCTGGGGAGACCAGTCATGGTATCCAGATAGGCTTCCTTTTCCAAATCATGACATTCCTGTGCAAAGGAACGCAGCGTCCGAAAATCGTTGATCAGGCTGACAAGGCTGAACAGTACCAGAATCCAGGTCACCGCGCACAGAGAAAAAAGAGCCCGGTTGCGGAAGGCGTTGACCCCGAGGGAGGGCTCCATGATCAGAATCAGTACGAAGATTACTTCAATCAGCAGAAAAGCAATCAGCTGAATCGTTTTAAGCTTTCGAAAGGTGGTTACAAACTTTTTCTCCTGCATACATAATGCTCCTTAGCTCATATCTTTGTTTATTGCTACATAACATATCTGTGAATTAAGTATAATTATGAGACAAAAATACCAAAAAGTAAAGAATTATGTTTAGAAAGGTGCTCTCATTTGTGGTGCTTGATAATAAAAAAGTGTGCCTGAAAACATGTAATAGGTAAATAGGATGCATATTTTTGATTGAAATACATATGGAACAATGATAGAATTGTGCTGGAAATCAAATCTATAATCAAGGTAAACGTAGAGCAGACAGGAATAAGGAGAGTTTAGTGAAGGGTATGAAACATGCAGAGAATAATGAATTTCTTTGAACGGTATGCTTCCCGGCTTTATTTTTTTATCAGGAAAAAAACAAAGTCAAAATTGGAACGAAAACTGATGTTTTTGTTTTTGACACCGGCATTATGTGTGGTTGCCGGCGTGACATGTATAATTGATAAATTTTTTACAGATAAGGGTAACAATAATTATTTGCATAAATTGGCTATTGCCGCAATTATGAAGGATGAAGGCTTATATATTGAGGAATGGATATGTTATCATATAGTCAGAGGTGTAGATAAGTTTTATCTGTTCGATAACGGAAGCTCGGATAATGTACAGACTATCTTGAAGAAATATATTGATGCCGGGATAGTAGATTATACCTATTTGCCCGGTCGGGCAAAGCAGCTGGATGCGTACTATGCAGCAACCCAAAAAGCAAAAAAAACGGTTAAGTATCTTATGTTTCTGGACTGTGACGAGTTTATTACAACTGCAGATGTTACAGCAGACCTGTATGAAGTGATTGATTCTGTTTTTGCAACTTATACAAATGCTGCCGCCCTTGCGGTTAACTGGTATGTGTATGGATCAAATGGGCATAAAACAAGACCCGATGGGTTGGTTACTGAAAACTTTGTTTACCGTGCAAAGGACGAAGCTGAGCCAAATGAACTGGTAAAAATCATTGCAAAACCTCGCAGTATTTATTGCATGAACTCACCACATACAGTATATCCCAAAGGATGTCTGTGCGTGGTGAATGAAGCAGGACAAATTGTTACCGGGTCCAGAATACCATATCCCAATAACAAATACAACTTGTTGAGAATCAATCATTATTACTGCAAATCGGAAGAGGAATGTAAGATAAAGTTCAGCAGAGGCCAGGCAGATTTTGAAGAGAATATTATCAGAAAGTGGAATGAGTTCATACGCTTTGATTTGAACGATGTGTATGATAATATTGTGGATTGCTATATTGACAGGATTTATGAGGAGATAGAAAAATACAGGTACGAGCATTAGCTGAACAGTTCTAACTGATAGAAACAAATACATTTTTAGAATAAAAGACAAGGATGAATCAATGGTTAGTACAAATACACCTTTAATCAGCGTAATAGTTACCGCATATAAAGTGGAGAGGTTTTTAGATGAATGTATAGATAGTATTTTGTGTCAAACCTATCGTAATCTTGAGATTATCCTGGTGGATGACGGTTCACCTGACAGGATTCCTGAAATGTGTGACCGTTGGTCGGAACGGGACGAACGCATCAGGGTGATTCATAAAAAGAATGGAGGTTGTTCCTCTGCCAAAAATGCCGGGGTTGCTGCTGTAAGAGGCGAGTATATTGGGTTTGTGGATGGAGATGATTATATCGCTCCTGAGTTTTATGAAACACTATTGACATGTCTTCTTGAGACAGATAGCGATATTGTCCAGATTGGAATGCAGCGAGTGGATGAAGAAGGCAAGATACTATCTTATGTCATACCTGAGGCGGCAACCTATAACAGCTATGAAGCATTGGAGTGCCTTGGGCTGGATAATGGAATATTCATTATGAATTCGCTATCATTAAGTAAAAAAAAGGTCTTCGACAATATTATTTTCCCTGAAGGAAAGGTATGTGAAGATGCGGCCATGGCGCATGTTATGTATATGAATGCAGATAAACTGACGGTCCTGAGTGGAGATTTATATCGTTATAGAATTGTGAACAACAGCATTATGCATGCAAAGCCGTCTATACGAAGTTTAGACATAGTGGAGGCTCTATATAACCGTTTTAGAGATTATGAAAACATGGGGTATACAGGATTATTGTCAGATACCTGCAACATTGCCAAAAATAAGCTTTGGATGCTGGCAAAGATTCCGATTTCAACCGTAGAAGAGCGACTGAGGAGAGAAGAAATAATTCACATGTATCGGTATATGTATAAACATACGCCGGATAAAAAAAGTGTTCAATGTACACTATGCTATCTGTCTCCGAGATTGTATAATTGGTTAAAGGTTATTCTTAAAAGGTGATAGGGAATGAAGGAAAAAAACAGAACACGCAGCAGTCTCAGAAATATTTTATTCTCCTTAATGGGCTATGTATTTACAATTCTGCTGCAGTTTGTGAACCGAAAGGTATTTGTAAGTCTTCTTACGACAGAATACTTAGGTTTAAACGGATTGTTCAGCAATATTTTATCGATGTTAGCGCTATCCGAACTGGGAATAGGCACTGCGATGACTTTCGCACTATATAAACCGGTATCAGATAATAACATTGAGAAAATAAAGAGCTTAATGATGCTGTATAAAAAAGTATATAGCATTATAGGCTGGGTTGTTTTGGGACTGGGGGCAGGACTGACTCCTTTTCTGCAGTTTCTGATAAAGGACATGCCGGATATTCCCTATATCAGAGTTTTTTATCTTTTATATGTATTGAATTCCGGAATATCTTATTTTTACACATACAAACGAACACTGATTATCTGTAATCAGGATGCTTATATTTCAACCACGACAACCACTGTTGCTTCGGTTCTGACCAAGATTCTTCAGATTATATTTTTATATTTGACAGGGAACTATTTTGCTTATCTCATTATTCAGGTTGTAATGACCAGAATAGAAAACATTGTGATTTCCGGGATTGCAGACAAACAATATCCTTATCTGCTTGAGAATAATGTGCAACCGTTAAATGAGAAAGAAAAGGCTGAGATAAAAGATAACGTGAAAGCAATGTTCTGTCATAAGATTGGAAATGTTGTTGTCAATGCAACCGATAACATAATCATTTCCAAAGTATTGGGTTTGTCGGCGGCAGGATTGTTTTCTAATTATGTACTGATTTTTGACAATGTAACTAATTTATCCAATACTGTAATAAGAGCAACCTCCTCCAGTGTGGGCGACTTGATTGCGGGGGGAGATAAAGGCAAAAGTTATAAGGTTTACAAGGATATGCTCTTTGCAAATTTTTGGATTATGTGTTTTTGTGCCTGCAGTCTGATGTGCCTGACACAACCGTTTATTTCCTTATGGCTGGATACGAAATATCTTCTTGATATGGGGTTTGTTATCATAATGGCTGCATGTTTTTATGTTTCGGGAATGAGAATGGTGACGCTGGTCTATAAGGAAGCGGCGGGGCTATTCCTGCCGGACAGATATAAAGCATTGGTAGAGTCGGCTGCAAATCTGGCAATCTCAATTCCATTAACCTATTATCTGGGGATTTCAGGTGTGAAGCTGGGTACGCTTATCAGTACTTTGATGATTCCTTTTTGGATTGAGGGATATGTTCTGTATAAGCACTATTTTACTAAAAAAGTATTCACATATATACTGATTCAAATCGGTTATGCTTTGGCGGCCACGGTAATAACGGGAGCAACCTATTTCTTATGCTGTCATATTCAATTAGTGGGGTATGTGGGATTCGCAATAAAGGCTGTGACATGCTGTTTGGTATCCAATTTATTGATTGTTATAATGTTTTACAGAAGCAGCGGCTTTCACTACTTTTTAGGAATTGTTAAGAACAGGGTAAGAAAATAATGGCAGTAGTAATCCGGGATAGTAATTTACTTTGGTGAGGGAATATGACGGAAACGAAAAGGAATAGAATTGGATATATTGACACTGCAAAAGGAATTGGAATTATTCTGGTGTGTCTGGGGCATGCGATAACCAATGCGAACAAGTCTGTCAATGTGGAACATAGTGTACTATTACAGTTTATTTCACAGTTTCATATGCCCTTCTTTTTCGCAATCAGCGGATTTGTTTTCAGCGAAAGTAGTTTTGTTAATCCGCTTAAGGCATCCTGGAAAAAATTCAAGGCATATTATATACCTTTTGTGGTGTATAATCTGATATTTGTTCTGTTGCATAATCCCATGGCATATTTACATATTTTTTCGGAGCAATATAGTTTGGGGGAAACAGGTCGAAAAATAATAAGCGTGTTAACATTTCATATTCAGGAAATATGTGGAGCGATGTGGTTTGTCAGAACATTGTTCACAATTGTTATTATGTTTATCTGGATGAAATACTTTATCAGAAGGTTATTGCCTGAAAAATATGAAGAAGTAATAACGGGGATATTAGTATTAGGCATGCAGGTTTTCTCTTTGCTTGGAATTTGCCCCAGAGCATTTCGGATGGATTTGGCATGTTCGTATTTTTTGTTTTTCTATCTGGGCTGGTTGTTAAAGAAGTATGAGTGGCATAAGTATGTTACAAAAAACAGACATATTCTCGCTGTCATCGGCTTGGTATTGAATGTTATATTTGCCAATGCCTATACATACGCCATTGGAGGACCGTGTGAAGGTTATGTCGTTGTGATACGATACATCGGACAATTGTCCGGAATTTTGATGCTTCTGTCAATATCACAATTTAATCTTGTTTCAAACAATCGATTATTGAGGTATTTGGGAACCAAAACATTAGATATTATGGCATTGCATTTTGTATGCTTTAAAATTGTCAGTTATATCATCATTGCGGTTTATGGATTGGAACCGGGTCATATGGAGGATATACCGGTTGTGTTTGGGATAGGTGGTTTTTGGTGGATTCTATATGTAATGGTTGGATTGTCTGTTCCGGTTGTAGTAAGAATGATATTTGAAAAAATAAGAAGTGTTGGGGTGTTATCATGCCGAAAAGATGGAACATTATCATAACGATTGCCTGCATTATCTGTTTATGTGGCTGTGAAAATGTGACAGAGAGACAGATTTCTGCTGAAAGTAATACTGTGGAAAATCATGAAACCCCTGAAATAAATACTGATTTGAATCAAAGTGAGGAGAGGGAATCAGACTCAGATGATGTATACAGCTATGACCATGATGCCGGGGAGGGAGATTGTGTTAACTGGAATGCCCGGGTGTTTATGGAGAATGTTAATGTCGGGTGGAATCTTGGCAATTCTCTTGGAACGGCAGCAAAGGAGTGTGGTTATGATGCCAATCCGGAAATGGAAACAATCTGGGGAAATCCCAAGGTCAGCAGGGAATTGATAGATTATGTACACTCGCTGGGATTCAATACCATCAGAATCCCCGTTTCCTGGTGCTATAATTGCGGGAGAGATGAGAACGGCAGGCTGGTCATCGGGGAGCAATGGCTGAAAAGAGTTCACGAGGTAGTGGATTACGCGATAGACAATGACATGTATGTAATTTTAAATACGATGTGTGATGCATGGGTGTTGTTTCGATGCGGAATAGAGGATGAGACCGAGTGGAAACAGATACAAAAGGATGCAGAGGATTTGTGGTTACAGATTGCCCAAAGCTTTGCGGATTACGATGAACGGTTAATCTTTGAGGCTTATAATGAATTGGATAATGCAGTGACGGGGTTTACCTATTCGGATTTGTCTGCAGAACAGATGAATGTATTAAATCAGATTTTTGTGACTACGGTACGGAGTACCAAAGGAGGTAACAGTAAAAGAATTTTAATGGTTCCCACTTTGTTTCACAGTACATTGACACAGGTCACTGACGCCTTTGTATTACCGCAGGAAGAAACAGAGGATGGAGAGAATTATCTGATTGTATCCGTACATTGTTATGAATGCGAATTTGATCAGGATATAGAATGGAAATTTCAAACCCTGGAAGAATTATCCGAGCGGGTGGGAGCACCTGTTATTATCACGGAGTTCGGAGCGAATGAGAATTATCCATTAATGGAATTAAGGGAGGAGTTTACAAGTAATTATATTGCGAGAGCCGGAGAGCATGGAATCAAATGCTGTATCTGGGATGACGGAGGACGTTGGAAGCTGGTTGACCGGAATGATTTCAGTCAGACCAATATGGATATGATTCGTGCCATTTTCGAAGGTGTTGAGGGGCAGACCTATGAAGTGACCTCCGGGGATAAAATCCTTTTAGACGGGACAGATGATTTTTATTTTGGCTCCCTGAATTTATCTACAGGGCTCATGGAAATGGTGGATTATCAGAATAAATACTGGGCAACTCTGACTACGAAAGCGGGGGATGATAGTTTCCATGAGGTACGGGATTGTGATTTTTTATGTGTATCCATGATAACCAAAGGACCGGCAGCCAATTTCTGGATTTATTATATCTGTTTTTTGGACGAGGATAAAAAAATAATTGAAATCAAAACGGATAAGAATATTCTGCACAGATTTTTGTGTACCGGAATTCCTGATAATGCGAAATACTTTGCTGTTAATACATATGATCCATATAACAATCACAAGCTTGAAGATATACAGCAATATTTGGAAAACGGGGATCTGGCAATACGCATAACATTCGTTGATATGGACGAAGAACAATAGATTGCATTAAGATAGTAGTTTGGAAATAAAAAAGTTGGAAGTGAAAGGGAGATATGCTATAATCTATTGGAGTTATTTTACCGAAAACAGCTTAAAGATTAAAACGGCAGGATGAATATGAAAATAACAGAGACCTGTAAAGAATATTGTATAGGATGCGGATTATGTCATTCCGAGCTAAAAACCGGGATGGATGAAGATGCCCTTGGCTTTTTTGCTCCTCAGTTCGGAGAAGATTCCCGTACTGAGGAATTTTTAAAACAAGTGTGTCCGGTGACAGGACTACACAGTGACGAAGCTTCGGAGGCTGATATCTGGGGGAGCCGCCGGAATACATATGCCGGATTTTCAACAGATTCCGGAATCAGGAAAAAAGCTTCCAGCGGAGGGGTGATTACGACCCTGGCAATCTATCTGTTGGAAAGCGGACAGGTGGATGCGGTGATAGAAGTTGCCGGTTGTCAGGAGGAGCCCTACAGGACAGAAGGTCGTATCTGCAGAACAGCGGAGGAGATAATAGCCTGCTGTGGCTCCAGATACAGCATTTCAGCTCCGTGGATGAATCTGCGGGAGCTGACAGAAGAAAAGCTCCGCTATGCAGCGGTGGGTAAGCCCTGCGATATAGCGGCTCTGAGAAATCTGAAAAATACAGGAGAGTATGGTAATATTCTCTATCTCCTTTCCTTTTTTTGCGCCGGAATGCCCAGTGACAGGGCCGGAAGGACCTTGCTGGAAAAAATGAATTGCAATCCGGAGCAGTGCGTTTCGTTAAACTACAGGGGAAACGGATGGCCCGGAATGGTGACGGCAGTGGACAAGAGCGGTCATACCTATCAAATGGAGTACAGCAATGCCTGGGGAGGAATCCTGGGGCGGGATATTCATCCCTTTTGCAGGGTGTGCTTTGACGGAATCGGTCTGGCAGCAGATGTAGCCTGCGGTGACGGCTGGTATTTGTCCGATAGGGGGGAGGTTGATTTCTCAGAGAGAGATGGTCGTAATGTGATTTTTCCCAGGACAGAAACAGGAGAGGAAATCCTGCAGGCGGCTGCTGAGGCGGGGAGGATTTGTCTCGAGCCCTGGGAGGATATCTCGCAGCTGAAGGTTATTCAGAATTATCAGTATATGAGACGGGCAACCATGAGGACAAGGTTGCTTGCCTATCGATTGTTTGGAAAGAGAACACCGCATTATCCCGGGAATAGATTAAAGCAGTTGTCGGGGCTGGTTTCGTTCAGACAGAAGCTGCGTATTTTTCTGGGCACCGTAAAGAGAATTATGCAGGGACGAATCTGAAGGAAGAAGGAGCAAGTAAAGAATAAGTAATATCAGCAGGCAGAAATAGGAAGGGAAGGAAGATATGGCTTTAAAAATTGCATTTGTTGCCTCGTCAGGCGGACATCTGGAGGAAATCTCCCGGTTAAAAAGAATCGCTGCTTCCTATGATAATTTTCTGGTGACGGAAAAAAACGACTTTGAGGTGAGAGATTTTGGAAACAGACAGTATTTTGTAGCCCAGATGAATCGCAGGGAAATCCTGTTTCCTTTTAAATTTATCAGGCTCTTTTTTCAGGCAGATCGGATTCTTAGGAAGGAAAAGCCGGATGTGGTAATCACAACCGGCGCTCTGGTGTCCTATCCTTTTTGCCTGTTGGAAAAGGTCAGGGGAGGAAAAGTAATCTATATCGAGTCCTTTGCCCGGGTAACAGAACCTTCCCTGACAGGAAAGCTGGTACACAAGCATGCGGATTTGTTTCTCGTGCAGTGGGAGGATATGCTGGATTACTTTCCGGACGCTGTGTTGGGAGGTGGTATCTTTTGATCTTAGTAACACTGGGAACCCAACGATTTCAAATGAACCGACTTCTTGAGGCTGTGGACAGGCTGGCATTAGATTTACAGGAAAAAATCTTTATTCAGACCGGACATTCTACCTACATTCCGCAAAACTGCGATTACAAGGATTTTGTGGATGCAGAGGAATTTCAAAGAATGATTGAAGGTTGTTCGGTACTTATTACTCATTCGGGAGTGGGAACCATCATGCGGGGCATAAGTGCAGGAAAACCTGTGGTTGTAGTGCCCAGACTTGCCGGCTTCCATGAGCACGTGGATGATCATCAGGTACAGATTGCGGAGGCTTTTGCGGGGAAGGAGTGTGTCCTGTATTGTGAGGATATTGAGAGGCTGCAGGAGACGGTTGAAAGAGCGAGAACCTATCCATTTAAGCCCTATAAGGCACCTGAGAGCAAGATTGAGGATATGATTCTGGACTATCTGAAGTGTCTGGAAACAGATACAGGGAGGAAAAAATGAGCAAATCACAGATTGAATTGTACAGCAATACCAGTCAGGTCATGAACGATGCTATAGACCGGATTGTGGTAGAGATACATAATAAAAAGAGCAGAGGAGAAGGAGCAAAAAAAATTCTTCTGACCGGTTGCGGACCCCAGTGTGGCAGTACCTCTGTCAGTATAGGGCTTGGAATTTCCTTTGCGGCTGCAAAGTGGAGAACCCTGATTGTGGATTGCGATATCCGTAAGACAAGAGATTATAAGAAATTAAACGAGAAGACGGAAAACGGACTTTCGGATTTTCTGCTCAGGGACTCTGTGAATGAAAAGGAAGACTTTGAGGAGATTGTCTATCCTACCAATTTTGAAAATCTGTCTTATATTCCCTGCGGGAAATATGCTGCCAATCCTGCCAGACTGTTTTGCTCGGGTATGATGAAGCAGTTGTTACAATATGTAAATGATAATTATGATTATGTGATTTTTGACTTTCCTTCCGTGGCGGTAGCTCCCGATGCCCAGATACTGTTCGGCGAGGTAGACGGTATCATTCTGATTTCAGCACTGGATATGGTAACCAAGAGACAGATCCGGGATGCAAAGCATAAGGTACAACCCTTTGCAGACAGGTATTACGGCATGATTATCAACAGGATTGATAAGGATTTATACAGCAAATACATCAAGGGTTATAATTACTATTTTGTGGATAAGAACGGGAAACAGAAGTTGTCCGGCAGGGCAAACCGAAGGTATCAGAGAACACAGAAGGCAGCAAAAAAGGAGGGGTCACAGAATGAAAAGACTGAGGAATAAGCTGGCGTGCGTATTGACGGTTCTGGGGCTGTTTACCGCAGTGGGACCAAAGATGGATGTGTGTGCCGCGGAGAAGACCTCCATGTCCATGGTGTCAGGCTATCAGGTGACTAACGAAACCATCATTCCCGGAGATGATTTTACATTGACTATTGAGCTGTGCAACTTCAGTACGGATACGGATGCGGAAAATGTGGTAGTGGTGGTGAATAATCCTAAGGGAGTTGCACCGGAATACGGTACTGTCAGTCAGACCTATCTGGGTACTCTGAAATGCGGAGAAACCAAAGAGGTTTCCTTCCGTTATACCTCCAGTGCCACCCTGGACTGTGAGGAACTGAATTTTGTGACGGGAGTCATCTCCGATGATTATTCCTTCAGTACGGAGCTGAGGGTACCCGTGGGCAGAACGGTGGATTTTGATGTGGAGGACAGTACTCTGCCTGAGAAGCTTGATACAGGCAAGACAGGCTATGCCGGCGCAATGGTGGAAACTCTGGGAAACAAGGGTGTCAGCAATGTCGTGATGGTGGCAAGATGTGACGGCGAGGACATTGCTTCCGCAAACATAGGCACCATGTCTGCGGGAACAACGAAGTCACAGTCTGTGGGTCTGACCTTTGACAAGGAAGGACAGTATGCGGTGGAGCTGTTGCTTACCTATACCAACGGAGAGGGAATGAATAAGGAATTCTCCATTGACTCCAGAATCATCAGCGTGACAGACGAAAAAGAACAGCTGTCGCCGATCGAGAAGCAGCCGGACACTGCGGGACAGGAGCAGGACTTGGAGGATAACGGAGCGCTTCGTACCAACAATATTGTTGTAATGTGCCTCAGCGGAGTATTGCTGATCGGTGTCTGCTGTGTGATTCTTGTTTTGATCTATAGGAGGAAATAGATATGCAGGACGAGGAAATAAGAAATATCGTGACACAGGATACGGATATTATTGAGAACGCCTTTGTCGCAATCCGTGAAATATGGAAAAAGAAACTGCTGATAACCCTTGTCACCATTGCCGGTTTTCTGATGGCAGTGATATTTGTGAGCATCCTGGGGAATTCCAACAGATATTATTCTTCGGCAACGCTGTTCAGTGCGGTATACGGCTCGTATTCTGATACCAATGAAGGTGTCGCTATCATGAACAGGTATTCTGACCTGATTGGCAGCTCCCGTGTCTGCAGCAAGGCAGCACAGGCACTTGCAAACTATAACATTACAACTCAGGATCTGCAGCGGATGGCTGAGGTCGGAGACATTAAGGTCTCCGGTGCAAATACCAACTCTATGTCCTATGGCTATAAGCTGACTGTTTCCGTAAATTCCGATTCCTCGGAGAATATCGTGGTGATAGCCAATGCCATGGCGGCAGCTTTTGCCTCGGAACTGAACGAGCTGATCGGTTCCAATGCCATTCAGGTGATGGACGAGGCTGCCACCTATGCCTCCTACCAGAATGTCAATATTGCTCTGTGTCTGCTTTTATTTACCGGCGGAGCCTTTGTGGCATGTTGCGGCATCATTTTCTGTCTCGCATTTTTCTCCCCCTGGGTGAAAAGTGTGGCGCAGTGCGAGCAGGACAACGACCTGATTCTGGGACTGCTTCCTAATGTCAGGAGCAAATAGAGTTAAGCTGCGGGGGAGTGTATAAGATGGTGAAGGTCAGCATTGTTATCCCGGTGTATAATACGGAAAAATATCTGGAGGCATGTCTGGACTCGGTGGTGGGACAGACACTGCAGGAGCTGGAGGTTCTATTGGTGAATGATGGCTCTACGGATTCCTCTCAGGAAATCATGGAACGGTATCAGGCACTCTATCCGGACAAAATTCGTGTTTTTTCCAAGGAAAACGGTGGTCAGGCGACGGCGCGAAACATGGCTCTTCCCCTCTGCAGAGGCGAATACATCGGTTTTGTGGATTCGGACGACACCATTGAGCCGGAAATGTATGAAAGAATGTATGCAAAAGCGAAAGAAACTGATGCGGATTATGTGGAGTGCGATTATATCAATGTTAAAATAAACGGGCAGGGCGAACAGGAACGCATTGCTGATTATGGCAGCCGGGTCAGGGAGTATACCTCTGTGAAGGATATGTTCCTTGATCCCATGCTGGCACCATGGAACAAGATATATAGGGCGAAGCTTCTGCTGGAAAGCGGAGTGGTCTTTCCGGAGGGGCTGATTTATGAGGATACTGCATTTTGTCTGAAAGCCATCTCTTTTATCCGGAAGCCTGCCTTTGTGCCGGGGAAATATGTGGTTCATTTTTATCGGGGCAGTTCTACCATGAATGTGAACAAGGCAGCGAGAGTGGCTAATATCTTTGACGTCCTGAAGGATGTCATCCGATTCTATCAGAGCCATGGGATTTATGAGGAGTATCGGGAGGAGCTGGAGTGTGCCATTGTGAAAATACTGTTGTGCAGTTCCATGGTTCGTATTTCCCGGGTGCCGGACAAAGGGTTGCGAAAGCAGTTTTGCCGTGATACCTGGAAGATGGTACAGGAGTATTTTCCGGATTATAAAAAGAATCAATATATCCGGGGAAAAGGGAAAAAGAATCTCTATATGCGATGTGTGACCGGCTGGAATCTCTCTGCGATATGTAAACTATTGTCATTCAAAAAGGAAGCGCTATGATACATGCCATTCAAAAAATATTCAGCCCCTCCACCATGAACAAGGCTCTGGCTCAGTTCGGGAACGTGTCAGTTCAGCATTTCCTGTTGTTTTCCATGGCAGGAGTAATGGTGGTTCTTCTGGTTACGCTGATCCGCAGAAGGATGCACCGGAAAGTACTGTTAAGCGATGTGCTTACGGGAATGGTAGTTGCAGTATATGGTTCCATTATCCTGCAGCTTACCCTGATTTGTCGTGAGAGCGGTAGCCGCATAGGGATTGAGCTGAACGTGTTACATGGATTACAGGGACCGGACAATGATTTTCACTGGCTGATGATGGCATATGTGGTATTAAACTGCCTGCTGTTTGTGCCTTATGGTTTTATCCTCTCCTTGTTTTCCTTTGTCAACAGAAGGAAAAAAGGAATACAGTTCTTGTTGGCTTTTTTGATGAGCTTTGCGACCAGCCTGTTTATCGAAACTGCGCAGCTGATGACAGGAAGAGGGTTTTACGAGATGCAGGATCTGGTGGCGAATACCCTGGGGGGCGTATTGGGCTGGGGTATGTTTACAATAATCCTCGGGCTGGGGAAGATGTTATTGCAAAAGAAAGAGGAGTCATGGTAGGATGCTGGCATATTTGGTACTACATTATAAAAATGCAGACATAACGAAGCAGTGTCTGGAATCTCTGCTGCAAACGGGACTCGAAGAGTCCTGCATTGTGGTGGTGGACAACGCCTCCGGCAACGGCAGCTTCGAGGAATTGAGGTCGCAATACGGGGGAAACGATAAGATTACTTTTTTGCAGAATAAGGAAAATCTTGGGTATGCTGCCGGAAATAACGTGGGCTTCCGCTATGCCAAGGAAAAGCTGGGAGCTGAATGGATTGTATTGCTGAACAATGATGTGGTTCTGGAGCAGCGGGATTTTCGGGAAACCCTGCTGGCGGAATACGAAAGGGAACCGTTTTATATAGCAGGTCCCGACATTGTCACGCCGGAGGGGAACAGTCAGAATCCCTTTCGCATGGAATGCCCTGACAGGAAGCGGATTTATAAAAGTCTGATTCATGATTATGTGGTGCTGGCACTGATGAAAATCGGTCTGCAGCAGAAGCTGAAGAAGGCGCTGCATTACGACGGCAGTATCTTTCAGCACAATGACACAGGTACAATCCGTGATTTTCAGGGAGTTCTTCACGGCAGCTGTCTTATTTTTTCGCCGGATTTTATCAGGAGGTTTGACGGCTTGTATGGCGGAACTTTTCTGTACTGTGAGGAGGAGATTCTTTGCTTTATCTTAAAGAGACAGGGATGTTCCTATTGTTACCTAAAGTCCCTGCAGGTCATTCACCGGCATTCTGCAACCATGAAACGTGAAATAAAGGATGAGGACCGGAGAAAAATGACGGAGCTCCGCAATAGGATTGATTCCTATCGGAAATTTTTACATATTGCAAAAAACAAGGGAGATTTAGGAGACTATCTGTTACAATCATGAGACAACGCACAGCACTGTATCAGTCCACAACTGAATATTCGCCGGATAAGGCAGAGCTGAAGGGTGCAGGGCTGCTTTTCCTGCTTATGAGTCTTCTGTTGGTGGCAGACTGGGTACTGCCTCAGTATTTCGGGGTACATATCATGTTTGACATTACCAGTACACGTTTTATGAATCTGGTTTTGTTGGCTTATTTCCTGCTTAATCCAAAGGCAGGAAATCATTTCCTGAGGACTATTCCGGAGGTGGAGATGACGCCATATCTTGCCCTTTACATGGTTGTAATCGTATACACCACGGTTCTCAGGGTGAATGTGAATACCTTTTTTCTGAATTTTCTGGATATCCTGACCTTTTATATGGTCTATTACGGCATACGGTATGTCATCGGTGTCCGCAGGGCCATTGATTGGACGGCCAGGATTGCCTGGGTGCTGGGAATCTACGGTCTTGTGGAGTATTTTCTGGGTTTTTCTCCCATGGTCAGGTATCTCATGACAGTGCCCAATGCAGCCATGTATGGATCCCGTTCAGGACAGTACCGCGTAATGGGTCCCTGTGTACATTCGATTGGATATGGTATGCTGCTTCTGCTTCTGATAGCCATTATCTGTATTGACTATGATAGTGATGAGGTTTATCTGTTTCGCCATCCGGCTCTTTTGGTGCTGCTACTGTTAAATGTTTTCCTTACCGGATCCCGGGGATCATTGGGGCTGGCGGTTCTGGAGGTTTTTTTGATTGTTATCTGCAGTCGGGGAGAGAGGAGAAAGAAAACGTTTTTTTATCTGATTGTGTTGCTGTTATTGTTTGCGGTGATTGAGACGGCGATAATACGCACGGAAGTTGGACGATATGTCATGATGCAGATTACCAGCGTCATTGATCAGGTGTTTGGCACGGAATTTTCTGCAAAGTTTGGGGCGAATGTTACACTTCTGGGGCAGAGTTCCTCCTATAGGGATTATTTACCCAGAATTTTTACGGTGGAATGGTTAAATCCGCTGGTGGGGCGTGGGGTTAATGCACGGGTAGGATTTGAGTTTGACGGGGTGTACATAGTGTCCATTGACAATTTCTATGTGGCTTCCTATATCCGTTACGCTTATCCGGGGTTGATTACCTTTGCACTGTTCCAGCTGATGACCGCATTCATTATGATAAAGAACGGGCTGAAGCATCGTTCCGGTCTGTGCATGGCTACAGCCGTCGGATTTGTAATATACTCTGTCAGTCTGTTCTGGGCGGATTACCTGCAGACCACTAAGTATATGTATATTCTCATAGCTATTTATTGTGCCTGGTATGGGGAGAGGTTTCAGGAGCAGGACAGGCAGAACAGGCGAAAACGGCGCAGGCATTCCCCTGCCGGAATTGTATTATGAATGGAGAAAACATGGGGAAATGGATTCGCAGGATAAAAAAATATTATGAATATATGGTTACAAAGCTACATGTATTGAGGGAGCAAAAGCATTTCAGGGAAGATGGCACAGACCTGAAGTATATGTATAAACCGGCAGCAGGGGCGAAGAACCTGGCGGTGGTCTTCAGCGCCTGTACCCGGCCCGGACTTGCAGCCCGATACAATTATGTGCGTACCCTGGACGGAATTTGCTGTAATCGACTTTATATTCTGGATGATTTCGGTCCCGACGGTCGGGGAAGCTATTATCTGGGAAGATTACCGGAGTTTCGGGAGCAGGAGGCTGTCCTGAAGCTGGTACAAAAAGTGATTGATGAAACGAATCCGGAGAAGGTTCTGTTCTGCGGTTCCTGTAAAGGTGGCTATGGAGCCCTGAATATTGGCAGCAGATTCCGGGATGCAATCATGATCATTGGAGAGCCTACTTACAGAATTGCCACTGAGTTTGGACCGGAGGAAGGGCTGATGCGTTACTGGATGGGAAAAATCACAGAAGAAAACATAGCATATATGGACAACTATCTCTCCAGTCAGCTGCGAACAAATCCCTATATTACCGGTCAGAAGGTATATTTGTTCTATTCGGTGAAGGATGAGTATTTCGAGAGACATACCAAACCTCTTTTGAAGAATCTGGAGGAGAGTGGATACCGGATGGAGAAGGAAGAGGCTGAATTTACAGCTCATAGTGAGCTTTCTTTGTATTTCCCGGATTTTTTAAGAAGTAATGTGATGAAGGCATGTCAGAGATAGCCTTTGAGGGACGGAGACAAATCAGGGAAAAACATAAAGAAGTAACAGGAGGAAGCATCAAATGAAGATTGTTTTGTTGGGATTGGAATTTTTCATCAATAATCTGGGCTGTGAAGCCCTGTCTTATTCCTTTGTCAGTGAATTGTACAAAACAGCTTTTGAGAGAGGAAAGCAATTGGAATTGACAACGGTGGTCTTTGCAGATCAAAAGACACCGTATATACCGGGAACTGACATACCGATAAAATGTCTGAGAATCCGCTACAAATCTCCTTCTTTTTGGAAGAACTTGAGGAAGGAAATGAAATCCGCCGACCTGATTGTGGATTTTACCATGGGAGACAGCTTTTCCGATATCTACGGAATCAAAAGGTTTGTACTGGATGCTTTGGTAAAGACAGCGGCAGTCAGAGCCAAGGCGCTTTATTTTCTGGGTCCTCAGACCTATGGACCATATCAGAATAGATTTGTAAGAAATTGGGCGAGGTGGATACTGAAAAATGCTTATGCAGTGTATGCCAGGGATGAGCAGTCCCGGAAAGTGGCAGGGGAGTTATCAGGCAGAGAGGTGATTCTGACCACAGATGTGGCCTTTGCCCTGCCCTATGAGAAGCAGGAGCTTGGGGCAACGGACAGGGTCAGGGTTGGCTTTAATCCCTCCGGACTGTTATGGGCAGGCGGTTATACCCATGACAATCAATTCGGACTGACCATTGATTACCGGCAGTATTGTTGGGAGGTGTGCCGTTGGCTGAGCGGCAATCCCAACTATGAGGTATTTCTGATTCCCCATGTGGGAACCAGTGACAAGAATCGGGTAGAAGCGGAAAATGACTGTGAAGTCTGCAGACTGATTCAGGAGAAGTATCCGGAGATGAAGATACTGGACGGAATTGACAATCCCATGGAAATCAAGGGGTATTTGGCAGCCATGGATGTCTTTATCGGTGCCAGAATGCATGCCACTATCGGTGCTTTTTCCGGTGGAGCAGCCACCATTCCCGTATCGTACAGTCGCAAATTTGAGGGACTCTACGGGAGCCTGGGATACGATTATGTGATACATGCGCTGCAGTATTCCACTCAGGAGGCTGTAAATAAGACAATCAAATATATAGAAGACTACAGGGAGCTGCAGGTAGCGGCAGCAGAATCCATGAAGCTGGTGGAGAAAAAACAGGAAGTGTTCCGGGAGGGACTGAAGGAATGCATGGCAAAGCTCTCGTAGAAAATATATTTAGAGTATCGTGAACTCGAGCATAAGCAGGTTATATAGATTACAAGTCACTGAAAAATAATGAAAAATGTAGGAACTGACGGAGGAAAACGAGGTGAATCGGACAAACGCGGGAGCCAATATAAATACCATACAGCTGCTGATTGATATCTTGATTATGGCGCTGGCACTTGCTCTTGACATGGCAATCTGCGGAGGGGATCTGACACCGGAAAGCCTTGGCAAATATGTACTGCTGTTTGGGGTTTTTACACTGATTTTTATTCTTTCCAACAAGGAGGAATATCTGTATAATGTAACACTCTTTTATTATTTTGACAGGGTACACCGGAAGCTGACCAGATCCTTTCTACTGGCAATCATGGCGACAGCGGCACTTATGTATTGTGTGCCGGAATTTGATGACAGCAGAAGATTCTATTTTACCTTTCTGCTCATAGCCTACTGCATGATCTGTGTCAAACTCTTTTTGTACAGACCGCTGACAAAATGCCTTCAGGGAAAAAACGCCCCCAGAACAGCTTTTGTGGGGACGGTGGAGTACTACAATAAATTCCGTTACTTTCTCAATAAAACCAGTATTCTTATTGAACCGGTGGGGTATATTGCTCTGACGAGAGAAAAATATGAGAGCGGTCGGGAGGGCGAGTATCTTGGTTGCGTAGAGGATATGGAGGCATTAATCAGAACCTATAATCTGGATCAGGTATATATTATCCAGAAAAACAGCGAAGAACTGCTTTTTACCCAGAAGTACGTGGATTTATGTATTGAGATGGGTGTTACGGTGCGATTGGTGGTGGATTTTTACAAGAGGCGCCGTGCGAACAGTTATGTAAGTACTGTTGGCACTTATCCTGTGATTACATATCATACTATAACGCTGAACAGTTATGAACAGTTGCTCAAGAGATGCGTCGATATACTGGCCGGGCTGTTCGGATGCATTCTGTCTTCACCGATTATGCTTGTGACGGCAATCGCTATCAAGCTGGACTCGCCGGGTCCCGTTCTTTTCAAGCAGACACGGGTGGGACAGAACGGGCGACATTTTAAAATCTACAAGTTCAGAAGCATGTATATCGATGCGGAGGAGCGCAAGAAGGAACTGATGGCTCGGAATGAGATGCAGGGAGATGTCATGTTCAAGATGAAGGATGACCCCAGAATCACCAGAGTAGGAAAGGTGATTCGAAAGCTTAGTATTGATGAGCTGCCTCAGTTCTTTAACATTCTTGGAGGCTCCATGAGCCTGGTGGGTACGAGACCTCCTACTGTCGACGAGGTGGAAAAGTACAAGACGAACCAGTGGCGTCGTATCAGCATTAAGCCGGGACTGACAGGAATGTGGCAGGTAAGCGGAAGAAGCAATGTGAAGAGCTTTGATGAGATAGTGGAGATGGATGTGGAGTATATTGATAACTGGTCCTTATGGCTGGATTTCAAGATTATCCTGAAAACGGTGCTTGTCCTGCTGAAGCATGATGATGCATATTAAGTCCTAAAAATTTTTGGAAAAAAATTGAAAAAATTTGAACCTTTTTGAAACTTGGAGAAGTCTTTACAGATAGAACAACAAAAGGTGAAAGGGGAGATGAGCGGATGTTATTGCAAAAACTCTTAATGACAGTGAGAATCGGAAGCGTTCTGCTGACTCAGGAACCATATGTTCTTACAGTCATCGAGGAGGAAGAGGTGCCGCTGGCTGCAAATGTTCAGGGAGATTTTTATGGATGGACGATAGCATTTATGGCATTGTTGCTTGCAATGTTTGCCGTTGCCATATACCTGGTAATCTGCAATCGGTACAGAAAACGAATCCGAAGGCTGGATCCTATCGGAACATCCTACATGGGATGGCATCTGGGGAAGCTGAAGGAAACGGTACTGGAAGTCGAGCAGCAGAGCGTCGATAATATGAACTCCGTTGACAGAGCTGTAAAACCGGTTTAAACTTTTCACAGATGGAAATGATACTGTATATATTATGAATGGAGAGATGAGTATGAAGAACAAAGCAATGAACCAGAAAGTATTGAAGGCAATTTCACTGGGACTGGCAACCATGATGTCCATGACTCCCATCACCGCACTGGCTGAGGAGCTGGAGAATGTTGATGACCTCGGAACCGATGAAGTCAAAGCTCAGGAGGAGAAGACTGAAGCTGAGACCATGATTGAGGATGTACAGACAGCAGAGAAGGCAGCAGGCGCTCTTGTGGCAGAAGCAGACGAAGAGACCGGAACCGCAGACGGCGTTGTTACCGAGGCTGCAAAGGCAGAGGCAGAGGCAGTAGAATCCGCAGAAGATGTTATCGTGGAAGCAGAAGCCGGTACTGTTGAGATCGAGGTATCCCAGGAAGTAAAGGATGCTGCTGACGAGCTGGAGGAGGTTACCGTCGGCGGAGATGATGACAAGGAAAATGATGTTGAGGAAATCATCTGCGACACCGAGGACAGACTTGACGACGCTGAGGACGCCTTAGTTGCACAGGAAGAGGCAACTGAGAAGGCAGATACCAAGGTGGAACAGATTGAGGACATTACAT
This sequence comes from uncultured Lachnospiraceae bacterium, assembly GCA_945621435.1. GTDB lineage: Bacteria > Bacillota > Clostridia > Lachnospirales > Lachnospiraceae > Acetatifactor. The sequence goes on along the minus strand of CALZBR010000015.1, from coordinate 10,295 downwards.
CCGGCTTCGAACAGGAGATGGATGAGGCTTCCGCAAAGCTTGACGAGAAGCAGGAGGTTATTGAAAACACCGATTCCCTTGAGGAAGCAAAGGAAGCAAAGGAGGCAGCTGAGAATATTGTCGATACTGCCGAGATTACGTATGAGGCAGCAAAGGCAGCAGTTGAGACTGCAGAGACCGACTATACAAAGGCGGTAGAGGAGGCCAAGGCAGCAGCAGAGAAATACAATGAGGCAGTTGCGGATGCGGAAGGCTATACAGAGGAGGCTCTGAATGAGCTGAAGGCTGCCAAGGATGCTGCCGAAAAGCTGGAGCAGGAAGCAAAGAAAGCCTACGATGATGCTAAGCTCGGCGAGGTGGATGCAGCAGCAGTTGCAATTATTGAGAAAGAAAAGGAAGTTCAAAACAGTGAACTGACAGGTTCAGCTAAGTGGGATGAGCGTGACGAACTGTTCTGCCTGATCGTGAAAAACTATTATGTTCCTAAATGCATGCCCGAAGGCACACAGGTTACACTCAGTAATGGTGCTGATTCACAGGATACATTTAAGAGATTTGATTCAGACTACAAGAATTATATCCAGGCAAATATTACCTATCCCGATGGAACCACTGAAGTGAAATATCTGAATTATAAGATAGATAAAGGAGACAGCACAAGCCTTGTTATCTTCGAGAAGACCTGGGAAGAGATAGTTACCCAGGAGGCAGAAGACGCAAAATATGTGGTATACGATGAGAATTCCAAGATTGCACACACCATCTATGCAGATGCTCTGGAGCAGGCAATCGAGAACAATGATGTTGTAAAGGGAACGGATGACAACTACTATGTCAAGGCCAAGAATGAAGACGGTACCACGGTAGCCGGTTCCACAAGTGTCGCTGTTGACGAAGATACCAATACCGTCGACGAGGAGAGCAAGGAAACTACTTGGAGTGTGGATGAGGATGGCAATATCGTCAAGACAGTAACCGGTGATGTTACCACCGTGACCACCAGAGAGAATGTTTCCCTGACCGGTGGCAAGGGATATGAATCCGAAGAGGCTGCCAAGGCTGCTGCAGAGAAGGAAGCAGAGGGACTGCTCGAGGAGAATGAAGAGCTGGCAAATACCGATGTTGCAGTATCGAAGGATGTTGAAACCGCAACTGCAACCGCAACCGCTACAGTTACTTATGTGACGACCTTTACCACTACTATTGATTTGACGGGTATGAGCAATAAGGTAAATGCGATCACATCTCAATCTAGCGGGGAAAAGGATTCTGTTAAAGATATCAAAAATGACGCAATCGAGAATGCAAGAGAATATCTCGAGGATAAAGATTACGAAGTGCTTTCTACCAATGTTTCAAATCTGCAGGTAAGACGCACTGAGAATAATAAATATATTTGGCAACAGGATACCTACACCGCTACTTCCGGAACCCTGACTGTCACCTATGCGAAGATGATTTCAGAAAGTTTCGATTATTCAGTTTTTAAAGACGGTAAACTTACTGAAGAACAACTGGCTATGAAGTATATGAAAGATACAGATAATTTGGATAATATTTGTAGCGTTCATAAAATTAATGGGTCTCTTGGAAATATATTCGAGGGGAATCTGGGTAATGCAACCGTATATTATATTCAGCAGCAGAGGCTTGAGATAATTAAATCCAGAACAGATGATACCGGCGATGCCGAAAAAGCTAAGGCAGCAGCAGAGAAAGCTGCAGAGGACGCTGCAATGAAGGAAATGCAAGTTGCAGCAAATGGTCAGATTAACGAGGTTATCACAAATGGTCTCAGCAAGAAAGTAACCGGAAAGGATGGTATGGCTTCCACAACTGCAAATGTAGTTGATTCCTCCAAGACCAATAGGACAGTTGTTGCAGATGCAACCGCTTCCGATGCTGTGGATTACACTTATACCTACTCTTACACCGGTACCTTCGATGCAGAAAAGACCGTAGTTGAGAATAAGGTTCTCAATACCGAGACCTGGCAGGCTGATAAGATGACATATGTTGCCGCAGTGGAAGAGGTAAGGGAGAATATCCTGACCAATGCCAACTACGATGCATACCTGAAGGGCGACCAGAGTGCTATCATGTTGGCAGAGAGAACCGATGAGAACTTCCTGAAGTTCAAGGCAGATGCCTTAAATGCACAGGCTAAGCTGGATGCTACCAAGGCAAAATATGCTGAGATTCAGGCTAAGGCAAATGCAGCAGAAATGGCTGTTGAGGAGGCTGAGAAGCAGGTTCAGAATCTGCAGGATCAGATTAAGGCTCTGGAGAAGGCAAACGCAGACCTGACAGAGCTTGAGACCAGACTGGATGCAGCAAAGCTGAAGTTCAGCGAGGCTGAGAAGGAATATGAGGAGCTGGAGAAGAAGCTGGAGGAGATTGAGAAGGAATACGAGGAGGCTGAGAAGCGTCTGACCCCTGCCCCTGTACCTCCCACAGTTCCTGCACCTACACCTGCCGGAGGAGAGACACCTGCACCTGAAACTCCCGCACCTGCCGGAGGAGAGACACCTGCACCTGAAACTCCCGCACCTGCCGGAGGAGAGACACCTGCACCTGAAACTCCCGCACCTGCCGCACCGGAAGGCGGAGAAACCGTTCCCGCTGAGCAGAATCTCGCAGAGGGCAATCAGAATATCGTGGTAAATCCTATCGTTCCTCAGGAGAACAACGATCCGGAAATCATTGAGATTGATGATGAGGAAACACCTCTTGCTCCCGGTGTTGATGAGAACGAGGATACCATTGAGCCTGTACAGGAAGAGGTACAGAGCGCTAATGGTGCGAACGGGGAGGAAGCTGAAGAATTCACTACTATTACTGACGAGAATGTTGCACTTGCAGGATCTGCTGAGGAAATGGAAGAAGCAAAGTCCCGTATGAACTGGTGGTGGTTGCTGATTGTAGCGGTTCTTGGAGCTACAGGCTACGAAATGTTCAGAAGGTATGAGAAGAAGAAATCGGCTCAGAAGGTTGAAAGTAAGTAATCGTGGGAATGTGAAGTGATTACGGTCACAGAGTCTTGAAAAGATGTCAGAAAGAATAAACCGGGCAGTGTGGTGAGACATACCGCCCGGTTTTCTTATGAGACTTGCATCGCAGATTACTGTCATGTGGCTGTGATTTCTGCAATGTAGTCGTACATTATTTATGTGACCATGATTTCAGCAATATAGCTGTAGATGGAAGAATTAACGAAAAGAAGTTTCCACATCCTCGATAGCACCGTCTCCCTTCAGAACGATGGATACGCCGGTGGTAGCGGCACTGATATCTGTGTTGGCTTCCTGGTAAAGCTGTCCCTCATTGTTATAAACAGCCCATTGGAAGGTAGTAACGCTTTTGGGCCAGTCATTCAGAGTAAGGGATGCTTCACTGTCCAGACTTCCTACATTAAGCTGCTCGCCGGTGCCGGGGTCAATGACAGAGAACATTCCGATATCTGCTCCACAGAAATTAACGATGGTAATGGTGATGGTTTCGGTGGTCTCAGAATCATCTGCAGATCCGGTAGGACTGACGGTCGAGGCGGGGGTTCCGGAAGACTGCGAAACGGAAGCTCCCGAGGCGGAAGGCGACGCTGTGGAAGAAGGAAGAGGAGTAGTTCCGCAGCCGCCTAACAATGCGCCGGTCAGGAGAGCGATGACAAGGGCATATTTATTTTTTTTCATAATATCTCATATAACCTCCTTTTATTATTGACTAATATGTGATATTATTATAACCGATAGAGCTCCTGTTGAAAAGGTATATTTATGACTTGTAGTAAAATGACATGCGTGTCAATAAGATAATGACATGACTGACTATAAAAACGAATTTAAATCATCAAGACGAAAGGAAGGTAGTACATTATGGAGGAAAGAAGACGGATAGACCGAGTAAAGTATGTGGCAAACAGTGTGCTGGTGGTCTGTGATACCCAGGAGAAAATGATGGTACAGGTACAGGATGTCGCACCCATGGGTATGGCAATCCGTATGGAAAAGGAAATCGCTGACCTGGTGGGGAAGGATATCATTGTGGTCGCTGAGACCATGATTATGTACGCTACGGTTGTGCGTGTGGAGGAACAGGAGGACGGTTCCTTCCTGGCAGGTGTGTCTGCCAAGAAATTCACCGATGAAGTGCTGCAGTACCTGTTTGATCATATTGGATGATAACGGAATCGGAAAGGAACTTGTAGATTGATGAAGGTGTTGGTGACAGGAGTCAAGGGTCAGCTTGGCTACGATGTAGTAAAAGAGCTTGAAAAAAGAGAAATGGAAGCGGTAGGGGTTGATATCGGGGAAATGGATATCACGGATGCCGATAGCGTGACACGGGTCATAAAGGAAACGGCTCCCGATGCAGTCATCCATTGCGCTGCTTATACGGCAGTGGATGCGGCAGAAGACAATGAGGAGCTTTGCCGCAGGGTGAATGCGGACGGCTCCCGAAACATAGCAGCTGTCTGCAGAGAACTGGATATAAAGATGATTTATATCAGTACGGACTATGTCTTCAGCGGGACGGGAGAGAATTTCTGGAAACCGGACGATCCCAAGGATCCCAAGAGTGTTTACGGACGTACAAAGTATGAAGGTGAGCTGGCAGTTCAGGAGCTTTTGGATAAATATTTCATTGTCCGCATCGCATGGGTATTTGGCATCAACGGTAAGAATTTCGTGAAGACCATGCTGAATCTGTCGAAGAATCATGACACCTTGCGAGTGGTAAACGACCAGTTTGGCTCCCCTACCTATACTTATGATCTGGCAAAGCTGTTGGTGGATATGGTACTTACGGAGAAATACGGTGTGTATCATGCGACCAATGAGGGAATCTGCTCCTGGTATGATTTTGCCTGTGCCATTTTCAAGGAGGCGGGCGTCGATATGGAGGTTCTCCCGGTATCCACAGAGGAGTACGGTGCCAAGGCCGGCAGACCGGCCAACAGCCGCATGAGCAAGGAGAAATTGACGGAAAACGGATTTGAGAAGCTTCCTTCCTGGCAGGATGCGCTGCACAGATACATTGGGGCTTTGAGGGAGCAGGGATTCTGGAAGTGAATTTCTGATGAAAAAAATTTTTACCAAATTTTTCATAACGATGAACCTTTTATCGGATTGTGGGAGTCTTATAAAGTAGAAGGGTTCCCGAAGCTGCAAAACGTACATGCTTAAGGATAGGAGGGGATTGAGATGAAGAATGATACAAGTTCAATGGTATACAGTTTTTTCATGGGAGTGGCAGTAATATTGCTGGGTATATGTATTGAACCGCTGCTGGTTGTACTGGGTGGGGTGATTGCGATAACGGGTATTGTTGCAGAACGAATTGAAAACCGCAAGCGCAGGTATATGTCCCTTGAGACCGAGCGGGAAAAGAAGCAGGAGAAGAAAGTGGCCTGAAGTAAAAACACTTTGAACGCCTTTATTATCATAATTATCAAAATACATAATTACAAAGTTCAAAATTACATAATTACAGCAAAAAGTTATTGACAAGGCATCTGCAAACGGCTATACTTATATAGCATGCGCGCGGATGCTTCTTTTTTGTATGAAAAGAATGCCCATGTGCAGGTAAAATAATCATATTTCAGAAAGAGGTGAAACAGAATGCCAACATTTAACCAGTTAGTAAGAAAAGGACGTCAGACATCTGTTAAGAAGTCTACAGCACCTGCTCTGCAGAAAGGTTACAACTCCCTTCACAAGAAGGCTACTGATGTATCTGCTCCCCAGAAGCGTGGTGTTTGTACTGCAGTTAAGACAGCGACTCCTAAGAAGCCTAACTCAGCGCTCAGAAAGATTGCCAGAGTACGTCTTTCCAACGGAATCGAAGTTACAAGCTACATTCCCGGTGAAGGTCACAATCTGCAGGAGCACAGCGTTGTATTGATCCGTGGTGGTAGAGTAAAGGACCTGCCCGGTACCAGATACCACATCATCCGTGGTACTCTCGATACAGCAGGTGTTGCTAACCGTAAGCAGGCTCGTTCTAAGTACGGCGCTAAGAGACCTAAAGACGCAAAGAAATAAATAGCGTCAGGTTGAAATGGGAAGAATCCTGATTCGGATTCTTCGGTTTACTGCAAATGCAGCAGACCAGTACCACAAAAACGAAACTAAGAAAAGTGTTGGAATTCTGTCATACAGATATACAGCGCGAACACTTGGGGAAACACATGTGAGTACCGATGAATTAACGAATATTTATTGTTAAGGAGGGAAGAACCGTGCCACGTAAGGGACATATTCAGAAAAGAGACGTATTAGCAGATCCTTTATACAACAATAAAGTGGTTACCAAGCTTATCAACAACATCATGCTTGATGGTAAGAAGGGCGTAGCACAGAAGATTGTATATGGTGCATTTGCAAAGGTAGAGGAGAAATCCGGTAAGCCCGCTCTGGAAGTATTCGAAGAGGCAATGAACAACATCATGCCTGTTCTGGAGGTTAAGGCTAGACGTATCGGTGGTGCTACCTACCAGGTGCCTATCGAGGTAAGAGCAGAGAGACGTCAGGCTCTCGGACTTCGCTGGCTGACCATGTTCTCTCGTAAGAGAAGCGAGAAGACCATGGAAGACAGATTGGCAAATGAGATTCTTGATGCAGCTAACAACACAGGCGCAGCTGTTAAGAGAAAAGAAGATATGCACAAGATGGCAGAAGCAAACAAGGCATTTGCTCATTACAGATTCTAATTTATGCTGTGAGAGCAGGCACTTTGTTGCTTGCCGGCTATCTGTTATATTTTTTCATGGCTTCATAAAAATATAGGAGGAAAAAATCTTGGCTGGAAGAGAATATCCGTTAGAGAGAACCAGAAATATCGGAATTATGGCTCACATCGATGCAGGTAAGACTACTACTACAGAGCGTATTCTTTACTACACCGGTGTTAACTATAAGATTGGTGATACCCATGAGGGTACCGCTACCATGGACTGGATGGAGCAAGAGCAGGAGAGAGGTATTACCATCACATCCGCTGCTACTACCTGTCACTGGACTCTTGAAAAAGAAACGAAGCCTATGCCCGGCGCTTTAGAGCATCGTATCAACATCATTGATACCCCCGGACACGTAGACTTCACCGTAGAAGTAGAGCGTTCCCTTCGTGTATTGGATGGCGCTGTCGGCGTTTTCTGTGCAAAGGGTGGCGTTGAGCCTCAGTCTGAGAACGTATGGCGTCAGGCTGACACTTACAATGTACCTCGTATGGCATTCATCAACAAGATGGACATTCTTGGTGCAAACTTCTATGCTGCTGTAGAGCAGATTAAGACCAGACTGGGCAAGAATGCCATTGTGATCCAGTTGCCTATCGGCAAGGAAGATGAGTTCAAGGGCATCATTGACCTGTTTGAGATGAAAGCTTATATCTACAATGACGAGAAGGGCGATGATATCACCGTTACCGACGATCTTGGAGATATGAAGGATCAGGCGGAAGAATACCGCGCTGATATGATTGAAAAGATTTGTGAGCTGGACGATGACCTGACCATGATGTATCTGGAAGGTGAGGAGCCCAGTGAGGAGCAGCTGAAAGCAGCTCTCCGTAAAGGAACCTGCGAGTGTGCAGCTGTACCCGTATGTTGTGGTACTGCATACAGAAATAAGGGCGTTCAGAAGCTTCTGGATGCAATCGTAGAGTATATGCCTTCTCCTCTTGACATCCCTGCTATCAAGGGTGTTGACCTGGACGGCAACGAGGTTGAGAGACACTCTTCCGACGAAGAGCCTTTCGCAGCACTCGCATTCAAGATTATGACTGACCCCTTTGTAGGTAAGCTTGCTTACTTCCGTGCATACTCGGGTACCGTTAATTCCGGTTCCTATGTATTGAACGCTACCAAGGATAAGAAGGAGCGTGTAGGACGTCTCCTTCAGATGCACGCTAACAAGCGTCAAGAGTTGGACAAGGTATACTCCGGTGATATCGCAGCAGCAGTTGGATTCAAATTCACCACAACCGGTGATACCATCTGCGACGAGCAGCATCCCGTAATCCTTGAGTCCATGGAGTTCCCTGAGCCCGTTATTGAGCTCGCAATCGAGCCTAAGACCAAGGCTGGTCAGGGCAAGATGAGTGAAGCACTTGCAAAGCTGGCTGAAGAAGATCCTACTTTCCGTGCTCACACCAATCAGGAAACCGGCCAGACGATTATCGCAGGTATGGGTGAGCTTCACCTGGAGATCATTGTTGACCGTTTGCTTCGTGAGTTCAAGGTAGAAGCTAACGTTGGTGCACCTCAGGTTGCATACAAGGAAGCATTTACCAAGGCTGTTGAAGTTGATTCCAAGTACGCTAAGCAGTCCGGTGGACGTGGTCAGTACGGACATTGTAAAGTTAAGTTCGAGCCCATGGAGGCTAACTGTGAGAAGTTTGACTTTGATCCCAAGGCCAACATTCTCATCAACGATCCTCCTACACTGCTCTTCGAATCTACCGTTGTCGGTGGTGCGATTCCCAAGGAATACATCCCTGCAGTCGGTGAAGGTATTCAGGAAGCTGCACAGGCAGGTATCCTTGGCGGATTCCCTGTACTCGGTGTTCATGCGAACGTATATGATGGTTCCTACCACGAGGTAGACTCCTCAGAAATGGCATTCCACATTGCCGGTTCCATGGCATTCAAGGAAGCTATGGCTAAGGCGGCTCCCGTGCTTCTCGAGCCTATCATGAAGGTTGAAGTAACTATGCCTGAAGAGTATATGGGTGATGTAATCGGAGACCTGAACTCCCGTCGTGGACAGGTTCAGGGTATGGATGATATCGGCGGCGGCAAGATTGTTCGTGCATTCGTTCCTCTTGCTGAGATGTTCGGTTACTCCACAGACCTTCGTTCCAGAACACAGGGACGCGGTAACTATTCCATGTTCTTCGAAAAGTATGAGCCCGTACCCAAGAATGTACAGGAGAAGGTACTTGCTTCGAAGAAAGGTTAATGTAACGATTCGTTGCATAATATTAAAAAATTACTTGAAAAACCTTTCATTATTTCATATAATGAGAGATAGCCGAGTAAAAAGCGCCGAGTGTGCTTAAGGGCACTCGGCGTAGCAAAAAATAGCTTAATTTTTAAGGAGGATTTTCACTAATGGCTAAAGTTAAATTTGACAGATCAAAGCCCCATTGTAACATTGGTACCATCGGACACGTAGACCATGGTAAGACTACTCTGACTGCAGCAATCACCAAGGTTCTGGCAGAGAGAGTAGCAGGTAACGAGAAGGTAGATTTCGAGAACATCGATAAGGCTCCCGAAGAGAGAGAGCGTGGTATCACCATTTCTACCGCACACGTTGAGTACCAGACCGAGAACAGACACTATGCACACGTTGACTGCCCCGGACATGCTGACTATGTAAAGAACATGATCACCGGTGCTGCTCAGATGGACGGCGCTATCCTCGTTGTAGCTGCTACCGATGGTGTTATGGCTCAGACCAAGGAGCACATTCTTCTGTCCCGTCAGGTAGGCGTTCCTTATATCGTAGTATTCATGAACAAGTGTGATATGGTTGACGATCCCGAGCTTCTTGAGCTGGTTGAAATGGAGATCACCGAGCAGCTGGAAGAGTACGACTTCAATGATTGCCCTATCGTTAAGGGTTCCGCTCTTAAGGCACTGGAAGATCCCATGGGTGAGTGGGGTGACAAGATCATGGAACTGATGGCTACCGTAGACAGCTACATTCCTAACCCTCAGCGTGACACTGACAAGCCTTTCCTTATGCCTGTCGAGGACGTATTCACCATCTCCGGTCGTGGTACCGTTGCTACCGGCCGTGTAGAGCGTGGTACTCTGAAGCTCAACGACGAAGTAGAAATCGTTGGTATCAAGGAAGAGACCAAGAAGACCGTTGTAACCGGTATCGAGATGTTCCACAAGCTGCTTGATCAGGCAGAGGCTGGTGATAACATCGGTGCACTGCTTCGTGGCGTACAGAGAACTGAAATCGAAAGAGGACAGGTTCTTGCAAAGCCCGGCACCGTTACCTGCCACAAGAAGTTTACCGCTCAGGTATACGTTCTGACCAAAGAAGAAGGTGGACGTCATACTCCTTTCTTCAACAACTATCGTCCTCAGTTCTACTTCAGAACAACCGACGTTACCGGTGTTTGCGAACTTCCTGCAGGTACCGAGATGTGCATGCCTGGTGATAACGTAGAGATGACCATCGAACTGATTCATCCCATCGCTATGGAGCAGGGTCTTACCTTCGCTATCCGTGAAGGTGGACGTACTGTAGGTTCTGGTAGAGTTGCTACTATCA
>CALZBR010000014.1 GCA_945621435.1 uncultured Lachnospiraceae bacterium | reverse complement strand
GGTACTTTAGGAAGATATTCTCATTTTTCAATTACAGTTTGCGGAAACTCAAGAATTATTCCTTAAATCCAAGGTACATATTTTCTTTAGCATCTTATAATCTGATGACAAATGCTACGTCCTCGTGGCTCTACGACAAACAACTACTGCGGTTTCCGAACATGTCTCCTAAGAAAATTACTTTTGCATATAGTTTTGAATTCGGGTACCTTTTCACCGAATGCTTCAAGAAAACAGACGGCATAATCCCATCAGAATGCTGAAGTAGATGGTGAGCATATCAGCACAAATCTAACTTACTATTTATCTACCTTTAAATAACCAGCCTCAATTGAATGTTCTAAACAAGAAGATCGTCCATTCACATCACTTCCCATAAGTACCAGACGATATTTTGCTCTTGATGATGCCAGATATAAAAGATTATATGCAGAGTACTTAATAAAATGCTGCGAAATATCGTTTGTTCCAATTGTCTGGGGCACACGTCCCTCGTCCACTCCGAGAAGAATTACACCCTGAAACTCTAGCCCATTAATGAAGTAAGGTGAAGTCAAAACATACTCATCTTCTTCAACAGTATTATGTCCGTCCAAAAAGGTTATTGCTCTCCCAGTGAGCTTTGATAGATTCTCCGCCATTATTTCCGAAGCCCACAGCGGCTCAAAAGAGATAATTGCAATCTCTCTTTTTTTACATTGCAGGTCTTTTGTTAATTCATCCAGATAACTTTCCAACGCCTTTATCATTTCTTCATCATTTCTATACATGCGCAAACTAGGTTCGATGCTGGATTTTTTTTCCTCCTGTACAGTAAAGTTATTCTGCGCCGTTTCATAAGGGTTCTCAAAAGAACTCTGAAACATCAGCACCCCGGATGCCGCTATGGAGGCGCAAAAATTCGCTATCTTAGGACTATTACGAAATACCGTATGATATTTTGTCTTCTCTGTTTTTCCAAAGGCGGTTTCAATGTAGTCCTTTTCCGTATTTCCCCTATCTCCTACCGCCTGACAATAATCCAAGGCAAAACATATTGGAATCTCTCTCTTTGAATAATCCTTTGTTAAAAAATGAAACAAACTCTGCTCATTAATATTAAAAAGGTGCATCTCATCTACAAAAATGTAATCAAATCCTTCTTCCGACCTTTGTCTTCTCCAGACTGGCGCATCAAGTCTTGCCAAAGCCTCAATAACAACATCATCTACATCAAAATTATTGAGGGAAGATAATTTCTTTTGATACTCTGTAAATAATCGGTAAATGAACTCCTTGTCTTCTTTTGTCTCACAATATAGGCCATTCGTGATGGACGGAAGTTCCTGATAGGCTTCCAACGTACAGTCTGTCCTCCCTTTAATCTGCACACTAAACTCATGCTGTAAGAGAGCACACAAATTGCTCATCGCATTCTCTGACAGGTCTTCAAAAATCGTTTGCATATCCTGAGATAAAAGTGGACGATACGTATTAATTAAGTAGCTATCCTTAGCCTCTTCCAATACTTGCTGAATAATAATTAACTGATATGTCTTAGCATTCTCAGCATCTGGTTCCAACAGATTACTATTGGAAATCCTTGCAAAATCTTTTGCAAAATCAAGTAAAGTTAAAAAGCATATAGTTTGCGCTTCTCCTGTTTGCATAAAACAATGTGCTTCTGGGTAATGGCTGAAAATCATCTTAGCTTGTTCACAAGTAGAGACACTGTGAGTAAAAAATGCAATTCTAAATGGTATGCCTGCTTCTCTGTGCTCAATGAGTAAACGATATGCTCTCATAATAAGAGACAATGTTTTTCCGGTTCCAGCCGCACCATCCACTCGTAAGGGACTGTCTATCCCCTTGTAATCCACTACATTCCTCTGGGAATTTGTAAGACTATTATACTGTGTATCATAATTCCAATATGCAAAGCTATCTTTACCTTCCAACCTCGTCCCCTTAAACTGACCCAATGCTACAGTAGTACTATCACTATTGTATGCACTTACATCGGGAATCATTCTACGAATCTGAAAGTGTCTCGCTACATATTCTTCGCTTGCTTTACATAAAATGGAGGTATTGACCGTCTCCTCTCCGTGCCATTCCTCAGCACAATACTTATATGCCAAAAGAGGAAAATCAATTTTTCTTTTCGTTAATCGTTCAATATTATTTGAACGCTCTATGACTATTCTTCTATGATCCGGAAATACAAACGGAAATACAATTGATTTAGTTTGGTTTATTCTTTCTGATGTTGAAAATGGTTGACGATTCCAAATCTTTAGTGCAGTTCTAAATACTTTTTGCATAATCGTGAGCAAATCCGCTGGGTGCTTTTGTTCAGATAAGATATTACATGTCACCAAATCTACACAGAAAACTTTCTCGCCTTTGTCCTTAGAATCGTTCTCTCTATCTTTTTTCTTTCCAACAAAAAGAACTCCTTCATTATTATGTTCGATATAGACATCCTCAAGTAATCCAGATTCTTTTGTCCCACAAAAATGCTCAACTAGTTCCTTCCCTTGAACATATTCTATACTCTGAAAGACATTTCTACTTACAAAAGTCTCAATAGCACTTTGATCAAATAATAAATATTTCATGTGTCCCCCTTATATTGTTGCTGTCAATTCTTCATAATCTGAAGGCGTAGGGCCATCAACACCTATCCTAATAAAATCATTTGAGAATCGTTGCATCAATAATTCACACCATGGTGAACTAATCTCGTTCTCAATCTCTACAAAATCATCCTCATTCTCAAGCCAATACGTACTGATTAATCTCTCTTTATCTTTGAGATGGTTTTCTACTAAAAGCTTATAATCAATCCCTGGCTGAATAATCTGCTTAACATCCTCAATGCTGATGATGCACACTTCCTGTAAATCAACAATAATACCATCATTCATCTTCTTATTGTCAAGATAAGCAGCTTCCGGAATAAAAAAATAATGAAATACACTCCCCTTCATTATGTTCTTCAAAAAATCCTGAGCTGGTTTTTGCACGTCTCTCACAATTGATTTTCTATCCTGCATACTACTGTTTGGATTTACATACTTAATGATTTGGTCATATGAATCAATAAGTTTCTTTCGTTTCCCCTCTTTTTTCTCACATGTGGAAAAAATATGTAATACTTGTTCTCTCGTAAGATCCAGTAATATATCTGCATTCAAAGAATAGACGCTAATTTGTTTTCTAAATTCATCCCTTAATGACTTAATTTTCTGATGATAGACCTCCGCAAAACCACTCTTTGTACAAAACCATTCTTTGGCATTGACTCCTACTAAATAGTATAATTTAGAGATTTTGTCATTTGCAATATCACATCTAGCAGAAATAATTATAGCGTAGGTAGTTATTTCCGGATACTTCTCAGAGCGTAGCCCATAAATTATTGTCCCCTGAGTAATATGATTCATAAGGACTCCTTATCTTTTTAATAAATCATAATTCTTAGAAAATAGTCTTTTATTCTGCATTCAATTATTAATCAATGAACTTATATGTGTCCAGTCCACCCCATTTGGTATCTTTCTCGGACAGAATCAGTTCCATACCCTCCGGTATCGGCCATTCGATACCGATTGCAGGATCCTTGTAATACAGACCGCCCTCATCATACGGATGATAAAAATCGGTACATTTATAACAAAACTCCGCATAATCGGAAAGGACAAGAAATCCGTGTGCAAAATTTTTCGGGATAAAAAACTGCTTCTTGTTTTCTTCCGATAAAAGTACACCAAACCATTTGCCGAAGGTCTTGGAATCCTTCCGCAGATCCACTGCCACATCAAATACCTCGCCACGAATAACACGGACCAGCTTGTCCTGGGGATACTGCTTCTGGAAATGCAAGCCTCTTAACACACCCTTCCTGGATGCTGACTGATTATCCTGCACAAATACCTCCGGGATTCCCGCTTCCTTATAGTCATTATATTGATAGGTTTCCATGAAATACCCTCTGGCATCTCCGAATACTTGTGGAGTAATAATCTTTAATCCTTCAATTTCGCATGTTTCAACCGTAATTTTACCCATTGTTACTCTCCATTACATCTATTTTTTCAAATTATTCACATTTCATTCCACAATACGCATTGTCAACGTTGTTACAGGCACCCTATAGTCCCTGCGCTACCTCTACCAGATATTTACCATAGTTTGTTTTCATCAAAGGCTCAGCAAGCTTCATCAGCTGCTCTTTGTCAATGAAGCCTCTCTTGTAAGCGATTTCTTCGATGCAGGAAATATACAACCCTTGTCTTTTCTGGAATGCAGCCACAAAATCTGCAGCATCCAAAAGTGCATCGTGATTTCCGGTGTCTAACCAGGCAAATCCTCTGCCCAAAGTTTCTACCATCAAAGTTCCACGATTTAAATATTCATTATTGATAGAAGTAATTTCAATCTCTCCTCTGGCAGAGGGCTTGACATTCTTAGCAATTTCCACAACATCATTATCATAGAAATACAGACCGGGTACCGCATAATTGGACTTGGGATGCTCCGGCTTTTCCTCTATGGAGAGAGCCTTGCCGTTCTCGTCAAACTCAACCACTCCGTATTCCCTGGGATCCCGCACATAATACCCGAAGATGGTCGCTCCCTTTTCTCTGGCTGCAACTTCCCTGAGAACCCTGGAAAAGCTCTGTCCATAGAAAATATTATCGCCCAGCACCAGGGCAACCCTGTCACTTCCGATAAACTTTTCCCCGATAATAAAAGCATCCGCAAGACCGCGGGGAGACTCCTGAACCGCGTAAGACAATTCCATTCCCAGCTGATGTCCGTCCCCGAGCAGCTCCTCAAAAACGGGAAGATCTCTGGGTGTGGAGATGATCAGCACCTCCCGGATTCCCGCCAGCATCAGGGTGGAGAGCGGATAATAAATCATGGGTTTGTCATATACCGGCATGATCTGTTTTGATATTGCCTTGGTTAACGGATACAGTCTTGTACCCGATCCTCCTGCCAAAATAATTCCCTTCATAAAAACCTCCTTTTTTACACACCGAATGGGAACGATACCAATCGTCCCCTTTTTTTGTCACTTTTTATTTTTCGTACATCTCAGTGTAATACTTCTGGTAATCGCCGCTGGTTACATTTTTCATCCAGTCCTCGTGTTCAAAGAACCACCGAATGGTCTTTTTGATACCCTCCTTGAACATCGTCTCCTGGGCTGGATGTTGTCCTCGAAATGATAAGAGCGACTGCAAAATCAAATCCACTCGAATTTCCCGTGCTGGTTCCTATTTTAAACCAGTTTTGGTGCAAGTTGCAAATGCTTTAATCAAATCTAAGAAACATTCTGAATTTATTACTCGCTATAAGCGTATCAAAGCACGCCGTAGTCACAAGAAAGCCATCACTGCAATCTGTCGTATGATCCTGACCGCTATCTGGCACATACTCACAGATTTAAAACCATATACGCCTGAAGGTTTTCTTGAATCCCGTCCTGTAAGTAAAGAAAAAATACTTACTACTTCACAGGCACTTAATTTGCTTAGGCAACGAGGTTATCTCATCAAAGATGATCCTTTACCTGCTTCTTGATTAGGTGTTGCGTTAATATTCAGTTATCAGCCACCATAATGATGGCTTATTTATGATGCTCAAATTTATACTCTATCCACCTATCTCTTAGTTTCAAACTTTCCCCTTCTTATATTTTCATATAATAATCTTTAATAAGAAAAACTATATTGACACATGAATATTACAATCTGCGGTCACACCTTCTCTATACTTTGGCATTTTCCACTTTTTTCCCCATTTCTTTTCAAAAACTTTTTTATTCGCGTCAAAAATTCTCCGATATTCAGCATCATCTAATTTCTTAAATGAAGCGTTATTGATATGATGAATAAATGCATCTTCAACAATTACTATTTGATAATCACCTCTTTTTACAGACTCCGTGTAATCATCATCCTCGAACATCCCTATTTTGTATGTCTCATCTAACATCCCAACTTGTTCAATAACTTCTTTGCGAATCAATGTGGCAAAAAGAGGAAGCCGATCCACATCAGTATACTCCTTTGCCATTTTTTCTGCAGTAACAGCATAAGCAAATTCATGCATCTCTTGGATGTTGTGATAATTTGCACAAATCTTAGATTCATTTCCAATGGAATTTGTAACGGGATTACACATACCATACTTGGAATTGTTTTCCAAATGCTTAGTCATCGCCGTCAACCAGCCTCTAGTTACTACCGTATCATTATTTAACAATAAAACATAATTACCTTTTGCATTTTGAATACCAATATTATTGCCTCCGGCAAACCCAGAATTCTTATCATTAAATATGATCTTTACATTTGGAATCTTTTTTTGCTCTAATTCACTCAAATAAACTATGGTGCCGTCCGTGGATTGATTATCCACAATAATCAATTCATAATTAGGATACGCTGTTTTTTTCAAAATGCTATCGATACATAATCTGTTGTATTCTAAATTATTGTATGTCAAGACAATAATACTAATCGACGGTATTCGTTCTTTACACGCATATTCAAAATGCTCATATCGGTTCTGCCAATCATTCTCTCGCGCAAATTCAATACACTCTTCCTTACTTTTTAAGTCATCAGTCCCATCCAAACACATCTTCACATATTCTGCAAATTGCTCGTTATCATTAGACATATACACATATTCATTTCTGAAAGGCATGAGTTCAGGTATTTCTGTGGCTACTATCTTCTTACCCGCACTTAAATATTCATAAAATTTAACGGGATTTGTTGCCTTGATCAGATCCGTAGATGTATCAAAGGGAATCAGACACACATCAAAATCTGCTAAATACTTTGGCAATTCTTTATATGATTTTTCGCCCATTAAAAGAACATTTTCATATCGTTCCAACTTCTCCTTATGCTCAGTTACTTCTCCGACAATAACAATATCGCATTCAGTAAACATCTCAGCTAAATAGCATACTTTTTCATACGCAAACCAATGTGCTACAGCACCATAATACCCAATTACCTTTCTTTCTTTATTAGCTGATTCCATTCCAATGGCCTGATAAAAATGATCAACCTCAGTACCATTGCGTACAATGGTAATCTTGTTATCTTCTGTGTGTTTACTTGCTACATCATATAGGAATTGAGAGCTTGCCACTACCACATCGCTCTTCTGTAACAATCTGATACAATTATTCTTTAAGAAATCCTCTGCTGTTCCAAGAAAACCGGTATAGTCATCCATGTAATCCGTGATTAGTTTAAAACCATACTTTTCTCTAATAAACTCTGCACCGTATACCCAGTTAGGATAGTCCACAACCACTACAGCATCTCTGATAGCCTGTGTAAATATCAAATGGTCAAGCTTTTCCTTCATCCATGCTAAAGTATCTGTTCCATTCATTGAATAAATGGCATTATGTTCTTTGCACGCAAAATCCACCACATACAAGTTTTCTTGTTGGATGTGAATTGAATCCGGTCTGATAAAGTTGGCATTTACATAGAACACCCGATGACCGTTGGCGGCAAAACGAGTTGCAAAGTGTTGAGGTCTTTGGTGCCTGAAATTATAATCAATGACGGAAAGAATTATCACGTCATACTTAGTGTAATCCTGTTGCAAAATCAGCTTTGTTTCTTTAGGCAAATCTACAAGCGAGTTTGTTTGTACACTATTTTGCTGACTATCGACCATCTGCCCATCCGCTTGATTATCAAAGGATGTTATTTCAGATATGATGGAAGGAGCACAGTTAACTCCTTCTTGCAGTTTCCCGCATGCAACCATCCAAGGATTATAGATTGCTCCTGCTCCAATAGTTCTATTTGTCCCCTTTCTTCTACCTTTGAACCATTTCCAGAAGTCCTTTTTATCCTCCTTATTTCCCTTTAGTAATTGTCCTTTTATTCTGTAAAGCAAGTGATTTGATTGCATTAGCTTTCCTGTAGCAAAATGCTGACACAGTTCCTGTGTTTGGATCATGTATTCATTCTTTTGATCCAAAACCGACATAGCCATCATCAGATTACGCTGGGATATAGCAAATTTCTGTGACAATAGATTAAACTCTGTATCAATTTTCGATCGATCCCTTTTTTCTGCCTCTAACTTCTGTTCCAGCAATGCATTGTTAGCAAGCAAAGAATCTTGTTCTGCTATTTTCTGCTCCAAATATTCGTTCAACGAATTTAAACGCTTCTCTATCTCTCCTTTTTCATTTTCCAATAAACCATATTTTTCAGTTATGCTTTTAATGATTTCTTCTTTATCTCTTAAATTATCTTCCGCTTTATTGTATTTTTCTGTAATACTTTGAATAAACTCGTCCTTTTCTCTCTCACTATCGCTGTTAACGTGATCAACAATATCGGCTAATACCGAAAATTGTTTTTCCTTGGCATAAATTAATAATAATTGTTCATAGGGATAGTATTGAGATTTACAATCCACACTTTTTGCAAATACTAAGTATCCTCCAGGAACCAACATGGGGATATCATTTGTGTGGAATACTCTTTCATGTTCACTAATTTTCCCCGGCTCCTCTCGATAAGGAATTAAAATAAGTGCATACTTATCCATCCTTTCGCATATCTTGGAAATAACTGTATACGTATCCCTAAAATGTTCCACAACATTGGAGCAAATAACCACGGGATATTTTTTTTCTTGCTCTGGCAAAAGAATGTCACTTACCTTAAAACGGAAGTCAGGATAAGAAGTACTTGCAGTTTTTATTGCTTTCTCCGAAAAATCTTCTCCATAGATTTCCGAAGTAACAAAATACTTCTTATATATCGGCAGAGCGTCTCCCTCCGCACAACCCAAATCACAAATTGCATATGCATTTTGATTGACCTCATGAATTAGCCATTCAGGTAACATTTCCCCTAAAATAGTAGCAAAATATTCTGTTTGTTCATTACCAGAGAAATCCTGCCAATCTGTTGTAAATCGATTATTCCAATATTCCTTTGAATTCATTTTTTCCATCTTAATATCCCTCTTAGCCAATAGTAGTACTATTTATTTGGTTAATACTCTATATCTGTTAATACATCATAAACCCCAAATATTTTTTTTGCTGAATACATTTTAAAGAAAACAGCTCCTTCAATGTATTCATAATACGATATCGCTGTATTTGTTCTATCCTCTAAAGCAATCACTAAATAGTAATCACCACTACTCAATCTAGGATTGAATTCGAAAGAAATTGTCTGGTTATTACCTGGGTGTATTTCAATCTTTTCGTCATATGTTGTTTTAACAATCAAGTCAGTGCCTTCCGTATTCTTTATGGAAAAAGCGACTGAGAAAAATTCGGTATTTATTTTATTACTGATGCTAAATTTGATAACAATCTTCAATTGATCCCCTGTGTCAAAAGAATTTGTTTCCTTTCCATCTTTATTCAGCATAGTGACTTCACTTATCATACCAGTGCTTGAGCCCCAATGAGCTATACTATCTGGAAATAAACTGTCAGTAATTTTTTTACTCTCTTTTTGTGGTTCTAGCTGTTCCTTTTTTTCTGCTTCCTGTTCATCAACGGTTTTGCTCTTCTCCGTCTCGCATGCGCTTATCATTTTGTAATCAGTAAAGTCAGTAATAACATCCTTATACATAAATTCGGTGTACTTTGCGCTGATAAATGTAGGATCACCGATGTCAACCAACTTCCCTTTATTAATCCACATTGCTGTATCGCAAAAACTTCTCATCATGCCAACATCATGACCAACGTATAAAATTGTTACACCCTGTTTTTTAAAATCCTTAAACTTATTAAAGCATTTTGCTTGGAAACGCATATCTCCAACACTTAATATTTCGTCAACTATCAGTATATCTGGCTCGACATTGATTGCACACGAAAACGCAAGGCGTGCAAACATGCCGCTCGAATACGTTTTCACCGGTTGATAAACATAATCACCAATCTCAGCAAAATCAACTATACTCTGTAATTTTGCCTCCATCTGACTTCTCGAGAACCCCATCAATGTTCCATAGAAAAAGATATTTTCAATCCCTGTGTACTCTAAGTTAAAGCCCGTTCCCAGTTCCAAAAGGGATGAAACTTTCCCTGACACATGAATCTGACCTTCTGTTGGTTCATATATCCCCGTTATCATTTTTAGTAGCGTCGATTTTCCTGAACCATTTCTTCCCATGATACCCATTATTTCTCCGGGCTTTACAGAAAAGCTCAGATCTGTAATTGCATAAAAATCTGTATGGCGTACTTTCCCAGTTGGGCTTAATGCTTCTTTTAGCTTATCCATAGGACTGTTATACATCTTGAATGCTTTCGAAACATGCTCTACTTGTATTTTTTTTTCAAAATCCATAATATAATCATTCTCCAAAAATTATACTGTATCTGCGAAATGAGGTCGTAATCTGGTAAAAATATTAACTCCAAAAAGAAAAACAATTAGTGTGACAATCCAAAAGTATAATGTCAACGCGGGTCTTTCCCAAAACCAGCCTCTGCCTAAAACAGCATCTCTATAGCCTTCAATTAAATAATAGAAAGGATTAAGTTTGAGAATTGTCTGTGCTTTTCCGCTAAAAGCACTCACATCCCAAGCAATGGGCGTGCCCCACATTCCCATCAGTAAAATCACATTAATGATTTGACTCAAATCTCTAAAAAAGACCATTATTGATGATGTAAAAAGAGAAAGTGCAAAAACAAATGCCATTGTAGCAAACATGTAATAGACAATTTGTAATAGACCAAATGTAGGGAAGTATCCAAATATAGAACATATTAAAATAACGATTAGTAAAAACAAGAGATGAATATAAAAACTCGAAAGTATCTTGACTAATGGCAAAATATTAACATTAAATTTAACTTTCTGTATTAAATAATTATACTCAATAAAACTATTACTGGCATTTGAAAATGACTCAGAAATATATAGCCAATTTATTATACCAACAATAAACCACAACACGAACGGTATATTACCTACATCACCGCTCCTGAAGCCAAACTGAAAAGCAAACCAATATACAAAAATTGTCATTGCTGGTTGCAAAATTCCCCAAAGAAGTCCAAAATAGGTTCCGGAAAACCTTTTTTTCATATCCTTAACAGATAAATCAACTAATAATCTCCTATCCACAAATATTTCTTTTATAAATCGTATTGTGTTGCTAATTATTTTCATGCTATTTTGTCCTTGTTTTCATACATTCTATAATTGCTTTCACGATTCTCTCACTGGCATGACCATCGCCATAGGGGTTTACTGCCTTCGCCATTTTGTCATATTCTTCCCGATTTGTAAGGAGAATATTGGCATTTGAATAAATATCCTCTTCCTTTACACCTACCACCTTGACAGTTCCGGCCTCTACTGCTTCCGGTCTCTCGGTCTCTGTGCGAAGTACCAAAACAGGAACACCACAAGATGGAGCTTCTTCCTGAAGTCCACCGGAATCAGTCATGACTAAAAAGCTTCTGGACATCAGGTTATGCATATCTTCGACATCCAGGGGTTTTATCAAATGTACTCTGTCCATGTCACCCAAAATAGCACTGGCAGTGTCACGTACGGCAGGATTCATATGAACCGGATAGACGACCTCAATATCAGAGAATTCCTCGACAATCCGTTTCACTGCTCGACAAATATTTTCTAAAGGTTCTCCAATGTTTTCACGTCTATGCGCAGTCATTAGGATACATCTTTTACCAGTAAAGTTTATCTTCTTAACATCTTCATCTTTGAACTGATAATTCGGTTTTACAGTGGTCTGAAAAGCATCAATTACTGTATTTCCGGTGACAAAAACATTTTTTGTTACATTTTCGTCAGCCAGATTTTTTCTATTGTTTTCGGTAGGAGCAAAATGAAGATCTGCAATTCTTCCGGTTAGGCTTCGATTCATTTCCTCCGGAAAGGGCGAATACTTATCAAAGGTTCGCAGACCGGCCTCTACATGTCCTACCGGAATCTGCTGATAGAAGGATGCCAGCGCTGCTACAAAAGAAGTAGAAGTATCTCCATGTACCAAGACAATATCAGGCTTTTCTTCTTTTAACACCGGCTCGATTTTATCCAATACTGAAATAGTAATAGTTGTCAAAGTTTGTCTGGGTTGCATAATATCTAGATTATACTTTACATTGATACCGAAAATATCTATCACCTGTTGAAGCATTTCCCTGTGTTGTCCTGTAAGGCATACAACGCTTTCGATCTCCTCATATTTTTCCAATTCCTTTACCAGTGGACACATTTTAATTGCCTCCGGTCTTGTTCCAAATACACTCATTACTTTAATCTTCATTGCTAAACACTCCTATGTTTTTTGTATGCTGTCTTTTATTATGGATTCACACCTACATTCTATAATTCCTCCAAGCAGCTATCTATCTGCTCAAATCGTTTATCCCAAGTATTCTCTCTTAAAAAGACTTCTTGTTGTCCTTCGGTATACTTTGGAGGGAATCCTTTCTCTATCAAACCACCTAAAAGATCAAGAAATTCTCTCTCATTGGAGTACATATAAACATAATCCTCAAATCGCTCTATTTCTTTGTATCGAACTGAGATAATACATTTTCCCATTGAAATGTATTCGTATAGTTTCACAGGATCCACCCATTCCACAACATCATTAATAATAAATGGCATAATAAAACAGGAATAATCCCTTGTAACTTCATACAACCGATGATGTGGGACGATTCCCTCTAATACGATTCCCTGATGCTCCTGCTCGTATGGTTTTGCCATTGGTCCTATAAGATGATACTCGATATTGGAGTACTTTTTCAGACTCTTTCTTAGCAGATCAAAATCAAACCATTCAGCTATTGTTCCAAAGTAGCCTATACTATATTTTTGTTGAAGCCTTGGTTCACAAGGTTCGGCTATCACTTTATTCTGACTTCCATTCCTGATCAAAACAACGTTCTTGTCTGGCATCAAGGTACGAATCTTTTGTAGAAGTTTTGTGGCTGTAACGAAAATGATATCGCTTCTACTTATCAGTCTTTTCTCCCATTCTAATACTCTAGATGCTTTTTTTTGATCAGGATATAACGCTTCAAAGTTATCCATGCAGTCATATATTACTTTTCCGAAATAACTATCAGGAATGTAACGGTAATATAGCGGATATCCTATGACTACCAAATCATATTTTTTTATATCTCCAAAAATCCTTTTGGAATATACTGAGGATATCCAACCGATAAACCAATTTTTCTCCTGTAACGGAAGATTCCAAAGAATTCTGTATTTCGGGGGATAACAACCACGTGTTTTGTTGAATGCTTTTAATATGCTCCTTGGGAATACAACAGTAACATCATATTTATCCGCCAAGTGCTGTCCAATGATTTGGGGACGTTGATAGATCCAATTCCAGTCAATCCCCATAATATACAGTAGCTTCTTTTTATCATTCATTCGGTCAACCCCTGATAATAAAAATTATCATATAGTAATCATTTTGCATTACGTAATCTATCCCATAACACCGCGTTCATGATATCACATTTGATGCACATTTACAAATATTTTTTAGGATCTGCTTATTTCTGATTATTTCCACAGATATATACAAAAGATTCTATTGTAATATTTATCTTTATTTTCCTCTCACTATCAGCACATCACATACCATCGTGGCAAATCTGACTTCCTGACGATACATCCACGCATTTGCCAGCACTTGTCTGATTTTACAGGATTGCAGAGCAGTAAGTCTACCTCTCATAGCTTCCATTTTCTGGTTGAGAATCTCTTTTCCTTCCTTCGTTCCCGGAAGATCCGCCTGATATAGGCCTTCCAGATGACGTATATAGCTTTCAATCTCCTGTAGCTTGCGCGGTTTGTTTAATAATTTATGGATTCTATGCTCCTCAAGACCAACATTATTGTCATGTCTCCTTTGGTATGCAAGCATCTCCTCCATTTGCCATAGTCCACCTTCCTCAGAGGCTTTGACACATAACAGGAAATCATGGGGAACCTTACAGTCAGTATCCATCCGGCAGGCCCATTGAAAATACCATTCTCTTCGAAAAGCCAATACCATCCCCGGCCATTCATATTTATAAAAAACCTGTTGTAAAGGAATACAGCGTAACTCATCCTTCCCTCTTCCGCCGGAATGCATCACAGTTTGAATCCTTTGTCCTTTAGCGTCTATCAATCCAAAGCTACAGCTCAACACACTGATATCCGCTCTCTCCTCCAAAAGGACACACATTTTCTCAATCTTTTCTTCGTTCCAGATATCATCTTGGTCGGATAGAAATATCACATCCCCTTCACACAGGCTCATGGCATAATAAAAGTTTCCCGGATACCCTTTGTTTTCATGATTCTGTATCAATTTCCAGGAAGTCTCCAGATGATTTTCTTCTATAAAGCTCTGAACAATCTGTACAGTATTATCCTGTGAACAATCATCACAAATAATAACTTCATCCGGTTGTCTGGTCTGGCGTAGAATAGTATTCAATTGTTCTTTAATAAACAAGGCACCGTTATAGGTTGCCATACAAACCGATATTATCAACGAATTTTAACTCCTTTACCGCTTCACGGCCCATTTATTCACCCCTGTTTCCCCGATACTTAGCGTTATCCTCATCATATACAGCCAGAATTTCCTTGCCAAAGCGTTCCTTTGAAAAGATTTGTGCTGCTTTTTCGATTCCGGCAGGAACTCCTTTTTCCTTACACAGACGAATTGTCTGCTCAAGCTCCCGGATACCGTCTGCAACAATATGCCCTCTTCCTTGCTGCACAACCTCTGCACACGCCGTATCCGCGTAGACTATGGGCCAGGTGCCGCAAGCCATGGCCTCTGCCACAGTCAGGCCAAAGGTCTCCTCCTTACTTGGATTAACAAAGACATCTGCCGCCGTATACACCGCCGCCAATTCCACAGGTGTATCCGTCCTGGCAAACCCTAATATATTCTCCGGGAGCTCCTTTATCTGCTCTTGACTTAGTCCTACCAGTACAATCTGATATTCATTACCCAGCAATTCTGCCAGTTTCAGAAAAACAGCCAACCCTTTACGCTCTACCCAAATGTTCGCCACCCCGAGAATAATGAATTTATCCTCCAAATGATACTTTGTTCGAAAGTCGCTGTCTATTGGATGAAAGGTTTCCAAATCGATTCCATTATAGATTACTCGTATGGGATAATCCTTGAGAAAGCTTTGTCGAACTCGCTCCTGCATCCAGTGAGAGGGAACCAGTATTGTCATATCCTTTATACCGGTAAAAAGTGCCTTTTTTTTATGGAAATTATAAGTTGAGCGATCTAATCCTATGCTTGAGGGATACTGTCTTTTTAAGGGGCAATGTCCGCATTCCTGACGCCACTTATCACAACCGGCTTCTTGAAAATGCACGCAATGTCCCGTAAAACTCCAACAGTCATGTAAAGTCCATACCGTTTTTATCCTTTTGGTTTTCAAATATTGAAATAGTAATTCTATGTTAATATAGTATCCATGCAGATTGTGCAAATGAATGACATCAGGCTGATATTCTTCCACTTTCTGTAAAAAACGCCGAGTGGCACTCCGAGAGCCAAACCCTTGGGCATCCACTATTCTGGTCATTGCCGCATGCACTCTGCAATCCGTCATGGAACCGATTTCTATAGTTTGTCTTTCTCCGGGGTTGTTATGAAATTTGTGTTCCCCATATGCAATCATACATTGATGGCCGTCATTGATAGCGGCATCATATAAATCAGCTACTATACGTCCTGTACCGGTCACGCCACACACAGAATTGATGTGTAGTATTTTCATTTTGGCACTAATCTCCTTCATCTCTGTCTTACAGATGGTTCATGAAAAAACTATTACCCTAGCAGCATCTTCGCTACCTCAATGGCAATGCACTCCAACAGGTACCATCTGCTGTAGCCGTTTACCCGGTAGCACCAACGATATCTGTCATTAATCCGTTGTACTGCTTCCTTCAGGCTCTTATGATTGCTGACTCCGCCCAGTTGAAAATTCGCCAGCACCTTGTCCAGGGTTGTAATCCGATACCCTTCCTTTGCAAGCTGAAGGTAACAGCCGTAATCATCATGGATACCCTTATCCCGGAAGGGATGACTTTTGTACACCTCAGCCTTAACAAACATGGTGGGATGGTTCCAGTCTCTGGAGGTTTGAAACCTTCGTATTCTTGCCTTTTTTATGAAGCTGCTGTGGTCCTTTTTATACATTCTGATGTTGGCAAACAGCAAGTCGCAATTTCCCTTTTCAAAGGTATTAATCACTGTTTCCACGGTGTCAGGCTCATACCAGTCGCCGCTGTTCAGGATTCCGATGATGTCACCTTCTGCTAGCCTGATTCCCTTATTCATGGCATCATAGATGCCGGAATCCGCTTCGGATAAGATGCGCAGGTGGATTCCCTTTTGTTCCATGGATTCCCTATAGCTCTCCGCCAGAGATACCGTTCCATCCGTTGACGCCCCGTCGATTATCAGGTACTCAATATTACTATAAGTCTGAGCTAAAACAGACTCCATGGTAACCTTCAGCGTCTCTTCACTCTGATAGGTCACGGTAACAATGCTTACTGTTTTTGACATGTCATTTCTCCGTCAGCCGGACAGACTCCTCCAGCCCATAGATCCGGTACTCCTCTTTGTACTCGCTCAGGGTCTTGTCATACACCAGATTCCCGAATGCCTTATTCACCAGTTCTCCCGGCTTCCCGCCGATTCTTCCCAGGAGCAGAAGTGCCGGATGAAAAAGTGCGGTAAGGCGGATATTTCTGCCGTGCTCCTTTGCAATCGCCTTGACCAGCTCTGTGGTACAGACGTATTCCCTGTTCTGTGGATAAAAAATTCCCTGTTCCTCATTTCGAATCATCAATTCTACAAATTTGCACAGATTGCCGATATAAAGCATGCTCCTCTGATTCGTTTCCCTCGGAAAAAGAGGAAGCTTCACTGCCATCCCGGCCAGCAGGGGATAATTCCCCTTGGAGCCTTTTCCGTAAATCATGGGAGGACGGAGAATGACAACCCTGAAGCTGCTATCACTCAGGTCCTCCAATTTTTTCTCTGCCTTCCATTTACTGTCACCATAGAAATTCGCCGGAGCAGGCAGGGTATCTGTCGTGATCATTTTCTTCTTCCCGATGCCGGCGCTCTCTCCGTAGACGATGATACTGCTCATAAACAGAAACTGTCCCACACCGTCCCGCTTTGCCTTCCCGGCGCACTCTGCCGTCAAATCGGTATTCACTCTGTAATACTGCTTCTTTTCTTCCTCTGTAGCCTTTCCCACATCGGCATGGGCAATCCCTGCCACGTGAAAGACGGCGTCATATCCGCCAAAGTCCTTCTCTCGCCAGGTCCCGTCCCGCAGATCCACAGTATCCGTCACAATATCGGAACAGCTTTTCCGGACCCAGTCTTCGAAGGAAGTACCGATATAGCTGTCCGCTCCGGTTATCAGAACCCTCTTCATAGTTTTAATTCCTTTTTCTCTTTTTATCCAGCTCTCCGGTGCCGCCCTCTACGACGCCCTCCTGCTTTGCCACAGATTTCAAGGTCCCGAGGATGCATTTCAGATCCATCCATACACCCATTTTTTTCACATATTCCCCGTCCAGCCTTGCCTTGACGGGTATCTCCAGTTCATCTCTTCCGTTAATCTGTGCCCATCCGGTCAGTCCCGGAAGGATATCATTGGCTCCGTATCTGTCCCTCTCTGCAATCAGGTCATACTGATTCCAAAGCGCAGGTCTCGGTCCTACGATTGCCATATCTCCCTTCAGGATATTGATGATCTGGGGCAGTTCATCCAAGCTGGTCTTACGCAGGAAGCCTCCCACTTTTGTAATATACTGCTCCGGATGTTCCAAGAGGTGGGTCGGTGTATCTTTGGGCGTATCCGTCCGCATGGTCCTGAACTTCAAAATGTAGAAATGAGATTTGTGAATTCCCACCCGCTTCTGTCTGAAAAATACCGATCCCGGCGAATCCACCTTGACGGCAATCATCAGTCCCAGAAACAGAGGAGATAAGAGTATGAGTCCCAGCAGAGCCAGCATCCGGTCAGCAATCTGTTTCAAAATCCGATACATAACCTATTCTTTCTCCCATTGATATGTTGGTACCATTTCCTTGATCTGAGTGCGGATATCCCCTGATTCCGCTCTGGCAGCTGCTATCAGTTTCTCCAGCTGATTCTCGAACTCCTCCGTGGCAAATTCAATCGGCTTCCCGATAAAGATCATTTTGTTTGCGGTTTTCTTCAGCCCCTCTTCATCCATGAGAAGCTCCTCGTACATCTTTTCACCGGGACGCAGACCGGTAAACTTAATCTCGATGTCTGTATCCGGTTTTAAGCCCGAGAGCTTAATCAGGTTGATTGCCAGATCAAGTATTCTGACCGGTTCTCCCATATTCAGTACGAAAATCTCTCCGCCCCTTGCATAAGCACCGGCCTGGAGTACCAAAGACACAGCTTCCGGAATCGTCATAAAATATCGGATAATATTAGGATCCGTTACCGTGACGGGTCCTCCCTCCAGGATCTGTTGCTTGAACAGAGGAATGACACTTCCGTTACTGCCCAATACGTTTCCAAACCGCACAGCCACAAAACAGGTCTTGGACTTCTGATTTATGTCTTGGATTATCATTTCACAGATACGCTTGGACGCCCCCATAACATTGGTAGGATTCACCGCTTTATCCGTGGAAATCAACACGAACTTTTCCACACCGTATCTGTCCGCTGCCTGTGCTGTCCGGTAGGTACCCATGACATTATTCTTAATGGCTTCATTGGGACTCTCCTCCATCAGGGGCACATGCTTATGAGCCGCTGCATGATACACAATATCCGGCCTATAGGCTTCAAAGATATCATTGATCCTTTTCTTATTGCGCACAGAAGCGATCAGCACCACCAAATCAAGCCCGGGATACTTCCGTAAAAGCTCCTGCTGAATCTCATATACGGTGTTTTCATAGATATCTAAAATAATCAACTGTCTGGGGTGATGGGCTGCTATCTGTCTGCAGAGCTCACTTCCGATGGAGCCTCCCCCTCCGGTGACAAGAATGGACTTGCCACGGACATACCCCAGAACCTCCTCGGTATTGATCTGAATGGGCTCTCTTCCAAGCAGATCCTCGATTTCTACATCCTTCAGCTTTGATACGGAGACATCCCCATTAATCAGCTGATATACTCCGGGAATCATCCGCAGCTTACAGCCTGTCTCCTTACAGATTTCCAGAATTTCTTTTTTCGTATTTGCGTTTGCGCTGGGGATGGCAAATATGATTTCGTCGATATCATACAACCGGACTGCATCCTGTATCTTATCTCTTCCACCCACAATAGGAACGCCTCTGAGGAATTTGCCATGACATCCCGAATGATCATCAATAATACATTTTGCCGTCAGCTCCAGATATCTGCTGGATTCAATTTCCTTTAACAGCATATTCCCCGCCGCACCGGCTCCGATGACCATCACATTGGTGCGCTCATTTTTCATCGCTATGTTCATTCTTTTATTGTTAATGATTCTCAAGATGCGATATCCAAACCGTACACCGCAGGTCAGCAGAATCAGAAAAAAGCAGTACAGCACATTGTAGCTTCGGGGCATCAGATTCCCGGTAAAGTAACACAATAAATACTGTGCAACAGATGCAAAAATATTTGCCATGACTATATTAATCAGCTCATTTGCACTGGCATATCTCCATACACTTTTATACAGCTTCCAGATAGCAAAAAAGAGTAATGTCACAAAAATATTCGGTATTACTATATTCTCATAATGTTTCAGATAATGTGGATATATGTCCTGAAACTGAAAATCAAACCGGATATACAACGCAACAAAAGACGCAATGGTGATATCCATCACGTCCATAATAATCAATGCAATAATACGGTTCGTCGGTATTTTTAAAAATTTGGTATTCTTTTCCATTTCAATCTCCATTCCACATACCCTTCCCTCGTCGAAGAAATCCTTCCTCTCCGGTCAGGGATACAGACATCATAACACTATTCTGACAAATTGTCGATATTCTGCATCAACGGATACATCAGAAACAGTCCTGTGAAAGTAATGGGATAGATAACATTCACACACTCCCCCAGCCAGGCTCCAAACATACCGCAAGCTTAGGACTGCCAGAAAGGAGGTCTGCTCTTTTGTTTTTAAGTATCTCCTGACAGAACCCACCATCCCATACAGATACAATGCAATGTTGAGTCCTCCGCCTAAATATCCAAAGCGGTACAGTGTCTGTACATATTCGCAACGAGCATTGTACGCAAAATATTCACCCACCTGTATTCCATAAGAAGGGTTGCCTTCGAAAGAAAAACACGAAATGAACTGCTGCCAGATGTATAAACGACCGGAGGAAAAATTATTCAGAACCCCCAACAGGCCGTCATATCCCGCCAGTCCCATAGCATGCATACTGTTATAATCCACATCCGTCACAAAGCTTCGGTAGAAACGATACATAAAGTAAACAAATGAGTTGTGTTGTTTTTCCAAGTATTTTTCATACCAATAAGCTGCCATGTACTCCGCATTCTGACCGGCTATGATCAGAACCACCAAAAGCGTAGCTACAAGCCCTGCCAGAATTGCAAATCCCAGACCGCACAGCATAGTAACTGTGTAGGTCATCAGCATCACCACCGTAATCAAAAGAAACCATAAAATATTGATTCAAAACACGGGATGCTTCCAGCCTTTATTTCTCTTGAGATAATATATCCCATATAGGGAAATCATCATGGAACACAGCAGAAAAATACCAAAGGGGTCGATGTTCGTAAAGCAACCGTAAAACCTCTCCGTCTCATAAGTGTAATTTTCCAGAAAGGATTTCCCAATCAGCCAGACAGAAACAAAAAACCATCCGTTACATAAACAACGCACCAGCTTCTGCCACTCCTGCATAGATAGTGATGTGGTAAACAGCATCCCAAATACTGTCAACATCAGCAGCGGATCCTTGGAGCCATTGCGAAGCGTCAGCATGGTTAACGTGGTCACAAAGAAGAGGGTAAGCCCAATAGGATTACAGTTCTTAAGTGTTTCATATTTTTTATATTTGACTGCATCGATAATCATCATCAACAACAGCCAGCAAACCACTACCACATATCTTCGACCCACTAACACATCCGGAGATAATTCTACCTCTTTCAAGTAAAAATGTCCACCGATTACAGTTAATACACTCCCTACAAGAGACTCAATATTCCATAACCGCACTTTTCGAATAATCAGCAGGATTACCATAAACGCCATCATTGCCTTATTCAACGCCTGATCCTTGAGCGTCTGATACAATACGTTGTCATAATCCGTTAACCACATAATCCCTGCACAAAACATAATTGATGTGATTATCCTGATCATTACCTTTTTTTATCGTTATTCCAAAAAGTTTGAACTAATTTACCCGTATTCATTACATTCCTTCCCTGTCAAAAATTCTACCGCTCTCTTCTGTAGTAAAATGTTACAAATCATCCGGTGACCACTCAATCTCCGGTTCCGGAGTTGGGGTTGGCGTCGGTGCCGGGGTCGATTCCGGAGTTGGCACAGGCGTCGGTGCCGGGGTCGGTGCCGGCGTTGGTGTCGGCGCAGGGGTCGGTACCGGCGTTGGTTCCGGCATCGGTTCCGGGGTTGGTTCCGGGGTTGGTGTCGGGGTTGGTGCCGGCGTAGGCGTTGCTGTTGGCTTCGGCGTTGCCGTAGGTTTTGGTGTCGCCGTGGGCTTTGGTGTTACTGTAGGTGACGGCGTCGGTGTAGGGGTTGTCTCGGGTGTAGGCTCCGGAGGCGCTTCCGTCTCGTTGCCTTCCTCGTCATAATAGGTTTCTTCTATCTCATAAGCAAAGTTCTCTCTCATGTTCCACAGGTCGAAGGGATCCCCCTCTCCCTTGCCTTCCTTTACCGCTACCGTGTGTTTCCCCACGGGAACCCCCTGGGAATAGTTGCCGCCTTCCGCACGGATTTCACCGGTTGCACTGTTGATCTGCCATTTTTCATAGCTTCCGTCCAGCTGATTATCCTTGATTTCTGCCTGGACCAGCTGGGTTACTTTTCCCTCCTGCTTCAGCAGGGTCATCTTCTCTTCACTCTTGTAGCAGATATTGGAGTAGAACTCTCCTTCAAAATTATAACCCACCTGAATAGACAGCACAGGAAGCCCATTCTGCTGCAGGGTAAAGGTTCTGCTGCCCTCGATCATATTGTCTGTCAGGACATTGCTCCAGGTCTCATTGCTGATCACATGGATACACTCACCCACATACTCATCCAGTTCGATTTTGTGGTAGATTTCCGTCATGAGTTCCATGGCCAGAGTTTCCTCTTCCGGGGTCAGTTTGCCGGAGCTGCAGAGTAACTGAACAGATACATTCGTCTCGTTGCCGGCACCGGCAGTGTGTCCTTCCACCACTACCGTTCCTCCCGAGACCAACTGTTCGGATTCCGCCTCACCCGGAATGCTACCCTGTAAGGCTCCGTTTGCCGCACCGGAGGACGGTGAAGTACCGTCTCCGCATCCTGACAGGCAGAAGCATACCAGCAAAGCTATATTTATCATTTTCAGTATATTTCTTGTCTTCACTCGATATCCTCCGCTTCAAGTGCATCCGCATCAGCGATTATCTTCTGCAGAAAATCATATGGTGCTGTTCCCGGAGCATAAGTCTCCTTTTCGATGAATCTCTTGGCTTGAGCATAGATACTCTTTGCCATCACCGGACCATAGACAGTGGTCTGAGCACCGTCTTTTTCCAGTACGATATATGCCCGAAATGCAAACTCGGTTTTGTATTGATTCACCGGAAGTCCCACTAACACAGAGGTAAATCTCTGTCTGTTATCTATCGTTTCATAAGTTATATCCACCTGATTGCCGTTGGTATCGATTCCGTAGGACATACCTTTTTTCACCTTTGCTCCTCCCAAAATCATGGGATAAGTCTGCCTGTTGGCATTGTTCATAACCAGGGTGCCGTATTCCTTCAGCTGATACCCGTTAATTCCTTCTTCAATCAGCTTACCCTTCACATCAGTTGCAATACCTGATTTAAACCGGATTCCGCTTTTCCCCGTAATCCTGATGGAAAATCCATGGTAACTCAACAGGTTTTCAAGTTCAGGCTCAGGGGTCACGATATAGGCATTGTCCTGAAACTCCAGACTCCACACATACATCCCCGTGGGTACACCGCTGTCACTGTATTTGTACATCACAGCGGTACGGCTGCAGTTCGTCGGTGCTGTGACAGTGAATTCACCGCCTGTATACTCGCCCTCATATTCCACTCCGTCCAGCCAGACAACTCCCCCTGAATAGCCCTCCGGGAGGCTCAGATGAATCGTCAGGTCGTCAACCGGGATCTCGGGATCTTCCGGATTCTCAGGATTCTCAGGCTCCTCCGGTTCTTCCGGCTCCTCAGGCTCTTCCGGCTCGCTTCCGGGCTCCCCGCATGCCTTCGCAGGCATGTTTTCATACACCGGAATCTTGAACACAAAGGTGCAGTCCAAAGCCCCGGCATTGGCATACAGGCGCTTGATGCTCGTACCTTCTGTGGTAGGGGCTGAGATGTT
Source organism: uncultured Lachnospiraceae bacterium (assembly GCA_945621435.1). Classification (GTDB taxonomy): domain Bacteria; phylum Bacillota; class Clostridia; order Lachnospirales; family Lachnospiraceae; genus Acetatifactor. The sequence goes on along the minus strand of CALZBR010000014.1, from coordinate 29,869 downwards.
CTGCATATACTGGTGTGTGAATACATTATAGGCGCCATTGGGATTTACGTTATACTTTTGCAGATATAAGGTGTCCTGGCCTTTTCTGATATAGCTTTCAGTGAGAAAGTTCGCTCCGTAGAGAATGGAATAGTATGCTCCCTGTTTCCAATGGTCTTTTGCATAGGTCAGACCATTGAGTACCACCTCGTCATTGCTCTGACCGGTAGCGCCGATATTAAAGTAGTTGTAGTAGCCTTCAAATCCCGGTTCTACGCCGGAGATCAATCTGGAGCCCCCCCTGTTTCCCTGCTCCTGCAGAACTCTGGCTGCCAGGTGGAAAGGGCTTACCTGCCTGCATTCTTCCTTACCGATCGCCCAGAACATATAGGAAAAGGGCATGTTGTCCATCCCCGGTGCCGGCGTATTACCTCCCATAAAGGTGTTCTGAAGGAACTGCTCTATGGCCTCCAGGGTGTGGTACTCCTCATTGTAGGTCAACTGTTCAAACTGGAATATCCTGTCCTCCGTCAGCCCGTTTCGGGGATCCATATAGATCTTCAGCACATCCTCCGTTGCATAATACCAGGTTCCGCGGTCGTACAGCCCGTTCTTGGCCCAATCCGGGAAGGTATAGTAAACCAGGCTCTTTCCGCCCTTCATTTCCTCCTGAATCACGTAGTTCCAGTCCAGACCGGTGTTCATCTTGACAAAGGTCCAGTTCGGGTGTTGCTCCTTCAGCGCCGTCAGCGGTTCCTGGTAGCTCTCGGGGAACTGTTCAATGTCCGCATACCCGTCTTCCAGGGCATAGGTTCTGCCGATACCCATGCCGTACTCCTCTTCCCAGTTCAGGAAGCGGGCGTCAGAGCAGGCCAGATAAGCCCTCTGAACATAGCCGTAATAATCTTTCGCATTGTAATTCAGGCGGACATAATACCAAAGCTCATACTCTTCATCAAAGCAAAAGTCCAGAAGATTCACCTGCTGTCCGCTGAGCACCGTGAGCACGGTATCACTGTCAAATCCGGCTTCCGCTTTCACTTCATAGCTGTCCGTCAGGTATACCAGGGCCATGATGTCCCGCTCTGCAGCCAGGTCTGTCAGAGCCTCTCCTGCATCCTCCAGCCACTGCATGAGCTCTTCGTCCAAGCCAAGCTCTTCCGGATTGCGCAGGTGGGTGCTGCCGCCTACCGCCGCTATGGCGTCGGGCACCGAAGCTGTCCCATCTGCCGCGAATCCGGCGGCGGTCAGTGCATCTTCCGCAGCTGACACCCGTCCACCCGGCACAGCCGTCAGATTGACCAGCAACGCCACAATCAAAAGGCTTATCATATGTATCTTCAGTAGGCGTCTTCCCTTTTGTTTCTTCATAAATCTCCTTCTGTAAAAAATCCTATCACTTCATCGTCTCCTACGATATCATTGCTTCCTACATCCGTAGTATCATTATTTCCCGCCGCACCGCATCTTCAGGCGGTGAAGCCTGCGTATTCCCTTTGGTGCCGTTGCAAAAAGTGTATGGTACACTTTATTCTTGCCGGTCAGCACAGGATTCCTCATGGCTTCCCACCAGTGCTTTCTCAGGTACTTTACAATGCTGCGGTACATTTCATTATCCCCGGTCATCTCCTTGATGGGAATGTGAAGCATGTACTCAATTCTCTGAAAAATCCCAAACCGAAATGACACATCTGTCAGTTCCGGATACTTTTTACTAACAAGCTCCGCCACCATGTCGGCGTTGTCAACACAGTCCGCATATACTCTGGAAAAATGCTCCCTGCTTTCCTTTCTGGAATTGCTGCCCACGCGGTAAAACACATGGTAGCCGTAGCCCGGCAGGGACACGATGTCTCCCATCTCCTCCAGCATCAGAATCAGCAGGTGGAAATCTTCGTTTAGCACTCCTATGGGAAAGCGATTCTGTTCCTTTTCAAAGAGTTTCGCTGAAATGAGCTTGGTACAGAAGGAGCAGTCTCCCCGGTGCATCAGAAGCTCCTCCAGGAACTTCTCCGGTGGGATCAGCTCCGGCTCCCTTGGCGGGATACAGATATCCGGAAGCTTCTCTCCCTCCGGCGTTATCTCGTCCCGACCAATCTGCGCGACACTTGTGTCATATTTCACAACTGCAGCATGCAGTCTCTCATACATATCCGGTTCCACATAGTCATCACTGTCCACAAAACCGATATAAGCTCCGGTGGCTCTGGCAAGTCCATAGTTCCGCGCAGAGGAAGAGCCCCCGTTTTCTTTGTGGAAGACTCTGATGCGTTCATCTCCCTCTGCCAGCCGGTCGCAGAGCTCCCCTGTTCCGTCTGTGGAGCCATCGTCCACCAGCAGGATCTCAAGGTTCGCATAGGTCTGTGCCTGCAGGGACCTCACGCATCTTGGCAGGTATTCCAATATGTTGTAAATCGGTACTATGACACTGATTTTGTCCAAAATGTAATACACCTGCCTTTCCTTCCTGTCAGTCTCTGATGTGTGTCAGCCTCATATAGGTGTCAATCCCTGATACGTGTCAATCTCCGGTACATCGCCCGCTCCGAAATCACCGGCGCGGGGTCGCAGGGACGAAGTCCCAGCCCTACTCTGCTGCCGGGAACTGCAGTACTGCTCGCCGGACCGTCTGTGCCATCGGCGATAAGTACCGTGTCTGCAGACAGATGCCCTTCATCAGCGGTCTCTGCTGACAGCACTGTCATTTCCTGCGACATCAATCTCAATGCAATGCATCGCCTTACCAGGCGCTCTGCGGCATTCTCCGCATTCCAGCATTCTGTGATGGTGCGATAGGCATTTTCACCCATGCGCCTGCACAGCTCCTCATCTCTCACCAGCCGTTCGGTCAAGGTAAACAAGTCTTCTTTGTGCCCTTCCCGAAAAATAAATCCGTTCTCTCCGTGTCGGATCAGATAGGGCACCGAACCGGCCATATGTCCCGCTACAACCGCACAGCCGCTGTTCATGGATTCATTGACCACAGCCCCCCAGCCCTCGATTCTGTCGCTGGTAAATAAAAAGATATCCGCTTTTTCCATCCGCTCTCTCACCTGCTCAGGCTTCATAAAGCCGGGCAGACTGACACAGGCTTCCAGATTTTTCTCTCTAATCATGGCCGCAGTACGCTCCAGAAGCTCACCACCGCCAACCAGATCCATATGGAATCGTAAGCCCTTGGAGCGCAGGTATTCCGCCGTCTCCACTGCCAACTCCGGACGTTTACACTCAATCATTCTGGCAGTCCAGAGCAGGTAAGGGATTCTCTCCGAATCCCCGGCTTCGAAGCCCTTCTCCCCAAGCAGGGTCATGATGTCATAATGCCTCGTCTCCGGGAAATATCCCCAACAGAACATTTTGTCCGGGTATGCGCGCACAATATGAAAGTCCGAGGGTACATAAGCACCGGAACAAAGCAGGTATACCTGAGCCTTGCGATATCTGGTATGATCATGATACTTTTTGCGAAGCCCTCTGGGCGATATGGCCTTCCACTGTCCGGTTCTGTACAGGCGCTCGCTGTTCCGGATCACCGGCTTGCCGCTCTCCAGTCGTTTCTCTATGTAGCTCTCATCCTCCGTTCCGCCGAAGATCACGACCTCCGCCTCCCGAATCAGCTCGCCGCATGCCTCCGGCTCCTCATAAAAAAGCTTCAGATAGGGTTCCTCCGGGGTCTCCTTCCACCCCATGCGGACACGTTCCTCCTCCACCGGTTCCGTCTGAATAAACACAAAGCTCCCCTTCAGCAACCGATACATTGCATTGCAAAAGGGAATCTGATGATGATTCAGATAGTTGGACACCATAACACAGGTCTTACTCAACTCCGTCCTCCTGTCGTCTGACAATATCTTTATAAATCTCTGTCAGCCTGTAATAGTTCTGCTCCCTGTCATGGGTTTTCCGGGCATGCTTTCTTGCATTTTCACAGTAAAACTCCTGTTTCTCCGCGTCGCTCCACATGGTTAGAACGGCCTGACGCAGATTGTCTGCAATTAATTCCGGGCTTTCCTCGTTCTCCCGGAGAATATTCCTGCTGCTCCCATGTCCCTCATACAGAATACCATCTTTACCGCCTGTAAAGATACTGGTAATTCCTCCCACATCCGCGCTGACGCAGGGCATGCCGAGAAGCATCGCCTCGCCCAGGGAATTGGGAGAGTTTTCCAGGGAGGAGCAACAGACAAACAGATGACTTTTCAGGTATCTCTGCTTCATCTCTGCGCCGGTCAGTCTGCCCAGAAACACTACCTTATCGCTCAGTTCATACTGTTTCATCAGGCTTCTCAGGTACTTCCCGTACCCCGACAGCTTCAGCTTCTGTTTCAAAGTATCGTAGCTTACGATACTGTTGCCTGCCACGTAGACCTTGGTATCCGGATATTGTTCCAGAATCCCCGGCAGCGCTTTGAGCATGTAATGAAGACCCTTTAAGGGGTAATCCCCCTGACTGATAAAAATCGAATGGGGAATACAGTCCTCTTTTTTCCAGACACCTTCGTAGAAATCGCGGCGCAGCGTCTCATTCATGCTATAGTATTTTGCTTTCGGGTTGCATTGCCCGCTGCACTGCCGGTCCCATTCCGTCCTCCCCGTGATATTCCCGGCCAGGCTCATCGCTTCCCGCTCATGTCTCCCCCGGGCAACAAATTTCTGCTGTTGCCGGAGCATACTGTCCTTCTTCAGAAAATCCCGAAACGTCACTGTCCGGACCGCTTTCTCCGGCAAATCCGCAAAATAGGCTTCCGCACAGTAGGTACACAGCCCCTGAATCCCGATCAACAGCTTCCTTTTGTCCGGAACAACCCTGCACATGGCCAGGGTGTGCGGATATTCCGTGCCGAAACAATGCACGATATCCGGCCGGAAAGCGTCCAGAACAGCCTTCATACGCTCTTCCAACGCTTCCTCGTACCCCTCGGGATGATCGGTATTCTCCAAAAATCCGTAGCAGGATACGTCGACGCCCTGTATTGTAACTGTTTTCTCGCAGATCCCTTTCTCCGGGTCAATGAATGACACAGGTGTCGGAAACGCCACCGCCAGCTCAATACCGTTCTCCTTCTGTCTGCTGAGCACGGTATCTGCCAGCCCCGATATCCAGCCCTCCTTGTTGCTTGCTTCCAGCGAAAACTGTTCCGCTATCATGGGCATCATTACATTACAGAGCCAAAGTACCTTCATGCCTACCTCACTTCATTCTGTTCCATCACGTAACAATCTGATCAAGTCCGTTAATCCATGCCCTTGTTTTCCGGATTCCCGTCCTCCGACTTCAGCGCCGTGATCTGTTCCGCCTCCACGCCCTCCGTGCTGTCCGGCCAGAAAAGCACCTTCAATGTCAGCATCATCAGCTTCAGGTCAAGCCATACGGAATAGTTCTCGATATAAGTCAAATCGAGCTTTAATTTGTCATAGGGGGTGGTGTTATACTTGCCGTATACCTGGGCAAATCCGGCCAGTCCGGCCTTCACCTTCATACGGAAGGCGAACTCCGGCATGACCTCCATGTATTGCTCGATGATCTCAGGTCTCTCAGGTCTGGGACCGATAAAGGACATATCTCCCTGCAGGATATTAATCAGCTGGGGTAGCTCATCGATTCTGCATTTTCGAATGAATTTGCCGACAGGTGTGACACGGCTGTCATTTTTCTGGGCAAGTCTGGCCACTCCGTCCTTTTCCGCGTCGGTTCTCATGCTGCGGAACTTGAGAATCTTGAATTCTTTTCTGTCTCTGGTACAGCGCACCTGCTTGTACAGTACGGGACCGCCGTCGTAGCACTTGATGATAAGCGCCGTGAGCAGCATGATCGGAGATGCCAGGATGAGCAGGAGCAGGGAACAGACGATATCGATGGTCCTCTTGGCAAATCTCTGCTCCATGGTAAGGCTGTATTCCCTGGTCAGCAGAAGCGGACTGTCAAATACATGAAGCTCCTCGGAGGCGCTCAGGATGACGTCCGTAATCTTGGGCTGGATGTAAATGCGGATGGAGTGACCATAACAGAATTTCAGCAGAGGTCCTCTCTCCTCCAGTGTGATATCCCCCAGTACCACGGCATTGCACTCATCGGAATCATAGGCTTTTATGATCTCGTCACAGAGCGCTTCATAGCCCATGCTCACACTGAGGGTTTTGGTAATGATGTATTTGTCTTTTCTGCTCTGAAATTTGTTGCAGAGACTCTCCACGGAGCGGTCTCCGTGAATCAGCAACAGCTTTCTGGGCGGAAAAATATGTTTGTAGATTCTGTTGGCTATGTTGATATAGATAATGACGATAGCCGTCTGCTCCAGCATCATCGTGATAAACACATCCGGTACAAACAGTTCCCTTGCCATGATGGACAGCTGGACATAGAGCACCAGGTTCGCCCATAAGGTAGACAACACCTGGGAAAATATGATCTCGGCATTCTTCTGATAGCCCAGCCGCATGCCTCCATAGGTGGCCGAGAACAGTATCAGGATGGTCGCATAAAGTGCCAGCTCCGCCATCGCTCCCCTGGACCACAGATTTCTCAGATCTTCTACCAGACACAGGCGGTAGTAGAACCACCAGTGATACGCAAAAACTCCTATCTCCAGTGCCAGACATATAAATACAAGACTCAAATTGATCAGTCGCTTAAAGGTCTCTCTTTTACGAAGCTTTTCCTCGTTCGTTACCGTTTTCAAATCCGAATCCTCCGAATCCGTTACTCCCGTTCAGTACACGTATATTTGCAGTTTACCCACTTTGTCATAAGTATACCACACATCCGCGGATAAGTACATACCGGACACACTTTCTCCCTCTTCTATACACGTCGCCCCACGGCACGTAATGCCCAAAAGCAAAAATGCCACGCACTGCTCAGGATCCCCATCCCCTCGTTCCGGTACAGATTCCAGATTCTTCGCAGAGCTTCCAGCTTGTTGGAGGACAACGACTTGCCGGGACGCCGGTATAACACGAGATTCTCGTCCAGTCCGTACGCAGTGTAGCCGTTTCTCAGGATCTTCCACCACAGTGCCGTATCCTCGCTCTTAATCTTCGGCATCATCAATAGCTCTTTGTCTATCTTCCGGGTGTCAAACATCACAGTTGTCGTAAATATCGTTGTATTGCTTAGGGCCTGCCGATAAGACAGGGTCTCCGGTACCCGCACCACCTTGCCGGTACCCACCGCCAGCTCATCTGCAAATTCATACCCGGTAAAGGCAAAGGCGATGTCCTTCTCCTGCATAAAATGCAATTCATGCTCCAACTTCTCCGGAAGCCAGATATCATCGGCGTCCAGATAAGCAATATATCTGCCCGCTGCCTCCCTGACGCCGCGGTTTCTTGCCTCTGCCGCTCCGGCATTGGAAGGCTGCTTTATCAGTTTGACACGTTTGTCGTTTTTTGTGCTCAGTAACTCTTCCAGCAATACGACTGTTCCGTCAGTACTGCCGTCCTCAACCAGGAGCAGCTCCCAGTTCGTATAGGTCTGAGCCTCCACGGATTCTATGGTCTCCCGGATGAATCTTTCTGCATTATACACCGGAACGACAATACTGATCAGCTCATTCATTATCGTTACCTCTCTTTACGAAAAGATAGAGTCCTTCCAGCCTCTCTGCCTCGGTATCCCACATATTTTCCAAAAGCTTCACCGTGTCAGCTTCTGTATCCTCCCCGAGCAGGATACAGTTCACCCCATTGGCTGCCGCCACAGTGAGATATCCCCGCACAACCTCCGGTCCGGTCATGCATGCCTTCGGGTCATCTCCCGATTCCGCCCTGTCCATCCAGTTCTGTAATTCATAAATCTCCGGCGGATAGACATCATCAACCAGAATATCCAGGGAAGCATCCCAGATATTTCGCCCATACAGCAGCATGACACTACTGTCATATTCTATGGCATATTCCATGATTTCCCTGGGAGCCCACAGTACTATCCGGTCGTCTGCAAAGCGTTTTTTTACCTCCGCAAGTACCCTGGCGGTATCTTCTGCGGCAGTCTCTTCCTGCTCCGTCATCACGCCGGGCTTCCGGTTTCTGTATTCCTTATTTGCGAGCTCAGCAGTGTCCAGACTCCCGCTCAACAGGAAAATAGCAAGAAGCATCAGGGTCACGGGTACTATCCTGCTTTTTCCCTTTGGTCCCTGTTCCGGCAGATATTCTGTCAGCAAAACGGTGACTGCATATCCCACAACGGCTGTCATGGGCACCACGCTCCATACCCAATAATAAGGGTAAACCTTTGTCTGGTACAGCATCAGCACTGCCGCCGTCACGGGTATCATGCAGCATACAGCGGCAAAGGTACTGTAAATCCAGAGTTCCTTTGACTTTAGTTTGTCATAATATGCGCGAAGAAACAGCAAAGCGGCAACCAAAAGAATCGCTACCTTACCGTCAGATATAAATTGACCCCAACCATGTAAGGCTGCTTTCAGGAGTTCTGTCATTGCAGCTCCTCCTTCCCGCCGCCGGTCCTGCCTTCATCACCGGCAAATCCGGATACGACCGGTCCTGCCAGCAACAAGCCTGTCAGGACAAAAGCACAGGCACCCAGACCAAACCCGGTCCAGACCAGACATGCCTCCGCCAGACAGCACAGGACTCCGTGAAGATACTTTCTGCGCAGGCATAAGGAGACCGTATAGGGAACCAATACGGCATTTCTTATCGTCGTTCCCTGCCAGCCCCCGTGCAGCAAATGGTATCCTTCCATTCCCATCCCGTAATCGCCTACCCAGACCAGCAGCGCCATTACCAACAGGAATACAAGGCGTTTGCTTCTGTTGTCCGGAAAAAGACTTCCCGCCAGGCAGAAATACGCCGCATAGCTGAACAGCAGCACTGCAACAGGGATTACACTTCTCACAAGAACTACAGGCTCCACGGAAAATGTATGACACAGAATCGCATACAATGTGGGAAGACCCACGATTTTCCAGCGAAACGGCATTCCTGCCGTATAGGGTCTGCCGGTCAGAGGATTCAGTTCATAAACACTTCCGGACTGAAGGAAGCTTCCGACCGTTTCGATTGTGATATCTCCCTGCCTGCACACTCCCTTCCCCAGGACGATATATACTGCCTGAGAGAGAAACAACAGTAACAGGATGACAGCCATCACAAGCTCCGTGGCTTTTAACGGTGCAATCGGACTCTTACCGACGGTTTTACGCTTTCGCCTTTGATAAAGATACAGGAAGAAAGCCAGAAACAGGCAGGCTGCCCCCGCAATAACCGCAAACAAAACAGAGCACATCGAAAAAGGCTTCCTTAGAAAAGCCCCATACAGATGTGTCGCTTCCGATGCACCAATCATAAATAGAAAAAAGGTGACTGCCAGATCAGTGGCATAATAATCTCTACGCATCTCTCAATCCCGCCTTAAGTTAGGATAATTTTAACATAATTTCCATATCAGTACAAGCAAAAGCAACCGGCAATAATACCGGTTGCTTCATAAGCCTTTTATAGCCCTCTATGTTATCTACGCTTACATCGCCTTCACATCCAGACGTACCTTATCCGCGATACGCGCGATATACTCACTGTTTGTGGGTCGCGTTCTTCCGCTTGCTGCCGAGTATCCGAACATCTTCTCAAAGGTCGTTATATTCCCCCTGACCCAGGAAACCTCAATGGCGTTTCTGATTGCCCGCTCCACCTTCTGCGTGGTTGTCTTAAAGTGCTTCGCAACAGTAGGATACAGCAATTTGGTGACACTGCCCACAAGTTCCATGTCCTTTCCCGAGAGCATGATGGCATCTCTGAGATACTGATATCCTCTCAAGTGTGCAGGCACACCGATATCCAGCATAATCTCAGTGATATACCTCTCCAGCTCACATTCTTGCATCACGTTAATATCCATAAAATCCTCCTATTCTTTGTGGTTGCGCCAAATTGTCTAATTTATTTATATGAACAAGAGGTATTTTATCACATTTTATTCCTTTTGTGAATATTTTGGGGTGTTAAGAAACCGTTAAGATGCTATAATTTTTAAAATTCTTCTTTTGTCAGATAAATTGGCCTGTTCTTCACTTCCATATATGTTTTCGCCAGATATTGTCCCAGAATACCGGTACAAAAGAACTGGATCCCGCTGAGAAACAGCATAATGCAGACCAGGGAGGGCCATCCCGATACCGGATCACCAAAGATCAGCTTTCTGACAATGATAAACAGAATCATCAAAAACGCCAAAATACAGAACAGTACTCCCACCACCGCCGCAATCATAAGGGGAATCGTAGAAAAAGCAGTAATTCCGTCAAGGGAATACAGAAAAAGCTTCCAGAAGCTCCACTTCGTCTCACCCTTTACTCTTTCCACATTTTCGAACTCCACCCACTTTGTCTTAAAGCCCACCCAGCCAAAGATTCCCTTGGTAAATCTGTTATATTCCTTCATGGACAGGATGGCGTTGACCATCTGGCGGGTCATCAGGCGATAGTCTCTTGCGCCGTCCATAATCTCTGTCTTGGATATCTTTTTCATCAAACGGTAAAACATTCTGGCGAAAAAGCTTCGAATCGGCGGCTCTCCTTTTCTGCTGACACGTCTGGTCGCCACGGAATCATATCCCTCTTGTAAATAGGAATACATTTCGGGCAGGAGCGACGGCGGATCCTGCAGATCCGCATCCATGATCACGACAAAATCTCCCTTGGAGTGTTCCATACCCGCATACATAGCTGCTTCTTTGCCGAAATTGCGCGAGAAGGATACGAGATGAATCCTTTCATCTTTTTCTCTCAGCTTTCTGACTTCCTCCACCGTTTTGTCCGTAGAACCGTCGTCGATATAGAGAATCTCCAGAGTCAGATCCTGCTCCGCAAGTGTACTTTCCTGCTTCAACAGTTCCTCATAGAAATAAGCCACATTCTCTTCTTCGTTATAGCAGGGAACAATAACACTCAATAAACTCATTCCTTTATCCACCTTTCCAATCCCTCAGAAACAGCAGGTGTCTCATCTTTCAGGACTATACCCCTGCATCTTGGGAAAGCCAATTGCGTCGATGACCTTTCCAAGTACATTGTCATATACTACAATATTGATACCATCTTCCACCTTATTGTATTTTTCCCCATTGATCGTGATGGTGTCGATTATTTCTTCTCTGGAAATCGTAAAGTCCTTAATCTCCGGCAGCTTTGTGATAAATCCATTCTCTTCCGTAGTGGAATACAGCAATTCTCCATTGGAATAAACGCCCACGCCGCCTTCTGCGATCAAATCTTCCAGCCACATCTGTCCGCCGGCTTTCTCATAGAGGTCACTGCCATCCACATAATAATCACCGCTGGCTGAAAATACGACTGTGTAGTCTTCCAGTTCTGCAAGCTTGCACATATATTCGCCGATGTCGGAAATGTAGCTGATCTCAAGATTCGTGATCTCGTGTTCTCTCGCCACTACATTTTCATCCCATAACTCATATCCCGGCCAACCACGTTTGTCCTCAAGCGCATAATTGATCTTCAGATACTTACCGAGATATTCCGTTACCCTCTGAGCCCCGTAATGGTTACAATGTCCCCAGTCGGTCATGTCATGAAGGCTGTCCAGTCTTGTCTCTCTCTGCAGATCCACAAAATTCAGATAAGGAACACCGACCTCCGAAAGCAGCTTCTCTGTGTAGCGGTATTTTTTCCAGTTGGGTTCTTCGATGTACATTGGTGCCAGAAAACAAACCAGCTGAATGTCATTCTCTTTGGTCAGGGCAATGATTTCCTTCAGCCACTTTTCTTCAAACTCGTGTATCGCCGTGACCTCATCCCCGGTGTAAACGGGAAGTTCGCCGATGGGGGTGGTGGCAGTCTCTACCTCATATCCCATATATACAGCTCTTTCCTTCATGAAGTCTTCCCGTTGCAGTTCACGATAGCGGGTATGAATAATGGGCCACTTCAGCTTGATATCCCGTCGTTCTTCCTCATCTGCAATTTCATCCACCAGGTCTGTAAAATTGGAAGAGTACTTGTAGGGTAATACATTTCTGTACAGATTTCCCTGATCCTTGTATCCATGAAGTGCCGCATAGAACAGCTCCAGACAGACCACTTTAGGTTTCTGCGTCTTTAGCGCCTCAACCAGGCAATGATAGGAGCTGCACAGATCCTGCCCGGAGATGGACAGATTATAAGCTGCGATACCTTCCTCCTTCCAGAACTTTGCATTGTCCACGGCACAATAACAATGGCTGCTGCCCAGGAAGAGCACATCGACACTGTTATCCTCCAGGGAATAAAAGGTTTCCATGGCAGAGAGATAACTGCCACCGGTATCCTTCCAGGAAAGCACCCGATACAAATAGCGAAACAGCAGAACTGCAATCAGGCAAAAGGCTATGATCTTAACCGTCTGCTTGATATAAACACCTTTCATTTCCACAACCTCTCCCTTTCCTAGAACTGAAAATAAATAAACTGAGTGGAATCAAATTCAACGCCGTAGATTCCGTAGACCAGGGAAGCCGCCATCAGCGCAAAGATCACAACCCAGCGGAACCACAGACATTGTTCGCTCAGGAACACATCGACGGTCTGTTTTTTCTTATATCGAACCAGGTCAGCCAGCAAAAGTGCCGTCAATCCGGCTGCCAATATGTGCATCTCGATCATATCAAGCCCCAGGGTATAGATATGCTGGTTAAAGAGATTCCATGGATCCCACATGGTAAACATACGGGTACAATACCCGATCGCATCCCCAAGCTCATCTGCCCTGAAGAAAATCCATGCAATGTCCACCAGAACAAAGGTGGTCAGAACCTGTCCAAGCTTAAAGCTGAAGCTGTCCTTTTTTACCTTACCTATCTCATACAGCTTCTGTCTGGGTGCCCTGGTCAGGTCTCCCATGATCTGATAAATCCCATGCAGGAGTCCCCAGATCACAAAGGTCCAGTTCGCACCATGCCACAGTCCGCTGGCAGCAAAGGTGGCCAGCAGGTTGAAATATTTCCTGACTCTGGAGCAGCGGTTGCCCCCCAGGGGAATATATACATAATCTCTGAACCAGGTACTCAGTGAGATATGCCAGCGTCTCCAGAAATCACTGACGGATACTGCAAAATAGGGAGTATTGAAATTCTCCATAAGTTCAAAGCCCATCACCTTGGCCGCACCTACCGCTATGGTGGAGTATCCCATAAAGTCACAATAAATCTGAATCGCAAAGCCCACCGCTCCGGCTGCCAGAGCAACCGTTCCATACTGATAATAGCTGTCAAATACCGTATTTACCAGGATGGCAATACGATCCGCGATCACCATTTTCACGAACATACCCCAGACCATCAATGTCAGACCTTCGGTGATGTTCCTGTAATTCCACACTTTTTTCTGATCAAGCTCCCGCATCTGCTTCAACAGGTTCTCCGATCGCTCAATAGGTCCTGCTACCAGCTGAGGGAAGAAAGAAACGAAGGTGGCATAGCGAAGAGGATTCCGATCCGGTTCCACCTTTCCGCGATACACATCGATCGTATACCCCAGTGCCTGGAAGGTGTAAAAGGAAATACCCACCGGCAAAAGCAGGTCCGTACTTTTCTCTGCAATGCTGATGTGCAGACCGGAGAGTAGCGGGGTAAGGCTCTCCAAAAAGAATTCATAGTATTTGAAGTAAAACAGAATCCCCAGATTGGCAACGGCACACACAGCCAGCGCAAGCTTCTTCATGGCCGGTTTGTCCGCCTTGTGAAGCCACCAGCCGCACAGCCAGGTGATCAGTGTGGAGGACAACAAAAGCAGGGCATAGATTGGCTGCCAACACATGTAGAAGTAATAGCTGGCTGCCAACAGCCACAGATATCTCCCTTTTCGGGGAAAAACCAGATATATCAATACCACAATGGGGAAAAATACCAAAAAATCTATGGAATTAAACAGCATGTCCTTCTCCTCTCCTCAATGTTTCCAGTTTAGCATAAAAATATGAAAAACTCAACCTGCATACCATACGTAAGAGGGTCAGCAGGGTACAAAAAAACTGTGTGCAGCCTTTTAGGCATACACACAGTTTCAGCTTTACAAAACTATTCCCCCAGACCGCTCTCTACTGCCTGCACCAATGTCTTCAGAGCTTCCTGTTCATCTTCGCCCTCACAAACAAATTCAATCTCATCTCCGCATTTCACACAGGCTCCAAGCACACTCAGTACGCTTTTGGCATTTGCTGTGTTCTCTTTAAAAGTAAATGTAATCAATGATTTGAATTGCATTGCTTCCTTGCAGAGGATACCTGCCGGTCTAAGATGCAAGCCTGTAGGATTCTTAATCGTTACCTTCTGACTTACCATTCTGACTCCCTCCAGTTTCTGCTGTCACTCAGCATCCTTCTCCTAAAATCATTTTACCATGACAAGCGAATAATCACAAGTCATTTCTTGTCTATTTCTTCCACAAAATTCCATCAGAACATGACATCCTGAATCAGCAATGCCAGCTTCTCCGCTTCCTTCTGGATCAGCTTCTGGTCTTTGCCCTCAATCATGACACGTACCAGAGGTTCGGTGCCGGAAGGACGAATCAACACTCTTCCTTCACCTGCGAATTTCTCCTCCAGCTTTTTGATGGCTTCCGCTATCTCAGGATACTCCAGATATTTATCCTTCTTGTGGTTAGCCACCTTGGCATTTACCAATGCCTGCGGCAACACTTCCATAATCTCTGCCAGTTCCGAAAGGGGCTTCCCGGTCTCCACCATCACCTGCAGCAAGTGCAATGCACTCAGCAGACCATCACCGGTGGTATTCTCATCCAGAAAGATAATATGTCCGGACTGTTCCCCGCCGAGGCTGGCGTCAATCTCCTTCATTCTCTCCAGAACATACCTGTCGCCCACCTTTGTCTGCTCCATCGTGATCCCCTGCTTCTGTCCCATAAGGAAAAATCCCAGGTTGCTCATTACCGTCGCAACAATCACATCGTTCTTCAGTTTACCCTGACTCTTCATATGGTTACCGACAATGGCCATAATACGGTCACCGTCAATGATGTTGCCATTCTCGTCTACCGCAAGAAGACGGTCTGCATCTCCGTCAAAAGCAAGGCCGACCTTTGCCTTCTCATATACGACTCTCGCCTGAAGCTCCTCCATATGTGTAGAACCGCAATTTGCATTGATGTTGGTTCCGTCAGGATTGTTGTGTATCGCAACGATATTGCCTCCAAGCTCTTTCAGGGCTTCTACCGAAGTGTAGTAAGAAGCACCTTCCGCACAGTCTACCACGATTTTCATTCCGTCCAGATTCACGGGAACGGACTTGATGGAGTGATTGATGTATTCCTCTCTGGCATCTGTCCTGTATTTCACCTTGCCAACGCCGGGACCGGTAGGGAATTTAAGCCCCGTCATATTGTCCTTAATCAATTGTTCAATCTCATCCTCCAGGGCATCCGGAAGCTTATAGCCGTTGCCGTCAAAGAATTTAATACCGTTAAATTCTACGGGATTGTGGGAAGCGGAGATAACAACACCTGCATCCACCCTGTATTTCTGCGTCAGATAAGCCACCGCCGGCGTAGGAATCACCCCAACGAATATACAGTTGGCTCCCACCGAGCAGGCTCCCGCCATCAATGCATTGGCCAGCATATCACCGGAGATTCTTGTGTCACACCCCACCATGATGGTAGGCTTGTGATTCTTCTCCTTGGTCAGCACATACGCTCCGGCCTGACCGAGCTGCATCGCCAACGTAGGTGTCAGCTCTTCATTTGCAATTCCGCGGACACCGTCCGTACCAAACAATCTTGCCATAATCTTATAAATCCTCCAGCTTAGAAATAATCAAACGAACCCGTACTTCACCTATAACATCAATCTTTGAGTCGGTTACAATATCTGCAGCGACCTCATGAACTCCCACCTTAGGTTTGTCCATGCGATTTTTTCTCATCCATTCCGCGACATCAACAGTACCCTTTATATTACTTACCTGTATGGAATCAACTTCCTTTTTCAGTCCGGAAATCTTCACGGGATAGGTAACTCTTGAGCCATCCTCCGAGCTGCCGTTTTCCACGTCTATGATCTTGACACTGTATCCTTCCGGTACATTGAGGGCTTCAAAATTCCCGGCGCTCAGGTTGAATTCCTTCTCCACCCTTGGCTCGATATATACCGTTATCGTTGCACGCGTCCCGGATCCGGTATCCACCAGCCGGATCCCATCCGGCAGATAATCCTTCAGGTTCAGATTTAATGTCAGATTCTCAGAATACCCGGTAAGATCAATCTCTCCCTCCGGAATCGTAATCCTGTTTACTCCCCCAAGCAAAGAGGTAGTTCCGGCAATCTTAACTGTCTTGGGACTGCATTCCACGACTCCTGTCACCATATATCCCTCAGCCGGTGTTCCTGTCATCGAATACTCCACAGGAACCTCCTTGGTTGCCAGGACCTCAACCGTCATATGAATGTGTCCCACATTCTGGTTCATTCCCTTCATCTCTACCACATTTCCATCAGCATCAAAGAGCTGCGGATCAACATTCATGGAAATATTGCTGGTAGCTCCGGAGACATCTATCTCCACCCCTGCGTAGCTGACCTTCTCGACGACCGACTTTGCACCGCTGATCTCAATCAGTGTCTGATCGTATATCGTACCCGCTACCATGTATCCCTCAGCCACTTCACCCAGAATTTTGCTCTGTACCCTGATCCACTTAGTCATGCGCTCTTCTACCGAAAGGCGGACAAAATCGTGATCACCGCTGATGGAATCAGCATCCACATTTGGTACATAATATGAAATCCCAATCGTATTGATGTCTGTCAGCTTGTTCATATCTGCTTCCGCCACAATATCGGAAGCTCTCAACTGACTTCTCATACTGGTGGGGATACGGACCGTCACACGAACGGTATCCGTATTATCCAGAATCTCGAATACCTTGTTTTCATTGTCCAACAGTTCCGTATTCGTCAGGGATACCCGGACATTGGGAAATGTAACGGAAACTATGGGATCACCGAACTTTGCCACCAGAAACCAGATGACAAACGCAAGCAGAAGAGAAGCAAGTTTCAGACCCCAGTTATGAAATATCTTCTTTTTCATTCTTAGTCTTGCTCCTTCCCTTCCAGATATGTCTCACCTTTGGCTTTTCCTCCGTCTGCTGATTAAGAATCTGCTGAAGCTTCAGTCTGAGCTGATCCACACTCAGATTGCGCTGAAGCTTGCCCTCATAGGCGGTACTGATTTTACCTGTTTCCTCGGAAACAATGATGGTAAGGGAGTCTGTCACCTCAGACACGCCCACGCCGGCCCTGTGTCTTGTTCCCAGCTCCTTGCTCAGCCCCAGATTGTCCGACAAAGGCAGATAACAGGTCGCGGATGTGATTCTGTTACCTCTGATGATCACCGCACCGTCATGAAGCGGCGTGTTATGTTCAAAAATATTGATCAGCAGCTGGTTTGTCACGATACCGTCAACTTCAATACCCGTGCGCTCATAGTCTCTCAGAGACTCCTGTTTCTCAATGACGATCAGAGCGCCGGTCTTTACCTTGGACATTTCATGACAGGCCTTCACCAGTTCGTTGATTGTCTTCTCCGAAAATTTTTCCTGTTCCTTTTTCGCGGGATCCGCAAAAAGCCCCGAAGGGAGAAAGTTCTTCTTACCCAGTTCCTCCAGCGCATGGCGCAACTCCGGCTGCATAACCACCACAATGACAATAGCCATAAATCCAAGCAGATTCTGGGCAAGCCACATGATCGTACTCATCTCCATGGCAGCAGCAATCAGCAGAAAAATGCAAATGACAATCAGGCCTTTCAGAAGCTGCCATGCCCTGGTAGTCTTCATCCAGACCAAAATATAATACACCAGAAAAGCTATGATAAGTATCTCCAGAATATCTCCGGCTCCTATCGTTCCCCGGTAAATATAGAAATTTCTAACATAATCGGTTACTCTCTCAAACCACCGCATCTGTCATCGCCCTACTTTTACTCAATCTAAAATAATTCTTCCAGCTCGCTGTCCAATTCCTGTTCTTCCAAATCCGTCGCCGGATTGTCTGCGACAACCCTTCTCACCTCAGATCTGCCATACCGGGAGCGATTGATTTTTTTCACCGTTCTCTCAGGAGTAACAAAGGTCATCTTGGGAACAGCTTTCACATAGTAATAGTATTCATCATCCTCAAACTGTACTTTTTCCGTCCGCCTGTAGTCCAATCCTCTTGCAAAAAAATCTGCAACTGCCGCAATCAGCACAGCAAGTATGGAGCCCAGCAATGCCCCTCCCAGAGAAATATTGATATCATACATCAGATCTCCGATCAAAAGAATCACCACGTCCACCATCGCTCCTGCGACTATAGCAATCGACCAGGCATAATCAATAGACATCCTGCGAATCATATAGACCACAAATATGGTAATCGCAAAGGCAGCTATGGTAACCAGCAATGCCTTGTCCCGAATAATCCCGTCAATCAGGATACGAAGCTTTGCGGAAAACTCCGTGTCCTCCATCACATTGATGGCGGAGCTGCTTGCCACTGTCGTGCGCAGCAGATAGTACACCAACACTCCGCAGCCCACAGGGAGAGCAGAGGAAGGAGTACAGAACAATCCGGCCAGAACCGGAATCACATAAGGTATCTTCATACTGCACAGAAGCGGCGTGATTACCACCAGGATGGTATCACTTGCACCCAATCTGAACACCAGCAGAAGTACAACCATATAAACACATAATCCCACTGCTGCGGCTTCCAGCGAAAGTGCATACATGTGCAGCAGGCTGAACAAAACTCCGAACAAAATAATACTGCCGTTCGGCAGGAACGAGCACATCAATGCCACAATCAAAACGATTGCCATATTATCCAGCTTCGTCATGTATCCCATTTTACTGTTTAATACATTTAGCACGAGAAATGCCAGCAGTAATTTGATAATGGGAAGGATAAAGACCTCGTATTTACTGTAAAAGTGCTTAATCTTATCTCTGATTTCCAATAATTCCGTCATTTATGACCTCCGACTGACAAGCTCTCATTTCTTTCTTCATTGTAGAGGGCACCCAGTTTTTTAAGATTGTAGTAATAAACCTTCAGGCTCTTCCTTGCTTTTACATAGTGATATGTGCTGACAAAATATGTCAGGATAGCATAAACGGCAACCACTATCACATAATAACGCAATACATTCTTGGCAAAAGCAAACAGGTCTATCTTATATAAGTCCTGCATGAACCCTTCAAAATCATAAAAGATATACAGTGCAAAAAAAGCGGCATAACAGATCGTTGCGCAGACAATAGATTTCAATACCTGAACGGTAACATAGTCGCCCCTGAAATAATTGGCGATTTTCATATTCTTCCTGCCTTCGCCCTTCTCATAAGATGCCATGTGTGTCATCAGTATGACACGTTCCTCGTTCAACATAACAACCTCCCGTATTCCTCTTACAGGAATCTCATTTTGGCGCCTCCGTCCTTCCCGGTATTGGTCCGATTGGCTTTTGAATCATGATTTGTCCCGGATTGCAACACATCTTTAAATTCTTTAGTAATGCCAGACTTACATTTATCGCAGAATCTGCCGCAGCGGATCGGTGCCCCGCAGCTCTCACAGTTCAAAAAAAGTACTGAGTCCTCCGTCACTTCCAGTCGTTCATCCCTCAGCCACTGGCGGATCTGGGAGACTTCTACCTCGCATGCCTCTGCCACCTCTGCAATTCCGGCGCCTCTGTGTTCCCGGATATATTCCTTTACTTCCTGGAACTTTGCCTCCGCGGTTTCCCGGCACGAAGGGCATATGGGGGCACCCGTGATATAGTTAAAAATCTTACCGCAGCTTCTGCAATTCCTAATATTCATAATATCCTCCATTCCCGAGTAGTATGCACTAGATTCCCGCGCCACAGGTCAAAGCCGCGAAATAAATCCTCTCGGCTCCTGCCTCTCGCAAAGCCCTTGCAGCTTCATCAATTGTTGCTCCTGTTGTATAGATATCATCAATAACCATAGTTACTTTTAATTTTACATCATTTCTCGTGATATTGAAAGCCTTTTTCAAATTATTTTGTCGCTCAATGGGATTTAATTTTTTCTGAGGGACCGTATTTTTCACACGCTCCAATAGATTGGGATAGACCGGGACGTTCCACTGTCGTCCCAGGGCTTTTGCAAGAAGCTCTGCCTGATTGTAACCTCGCTGTATTTTTCGCTTTTTATGGAGCGGAATCGGAACCAGCGCATCCGGTTTCACATTCTGGTAAAAATCAGATAAGTACTCCGCCATCTCTGCGCCAAAGAACTCCGCATACTCTCTTCTGCCGCCATATTTGAAACGATAGATGGATTCGGCGGTTCCGGCATACTCATAGAGAGCCCTCCCCCTGTCATAGAGATGCTCCTTTCTGCTGCAGTCCATACAATACTCGGCGTCATCCTCCACTTTTTTCCCACACTTCATACACCATGGCGGTGCCAAAAGCTTTAGCTTACCGAGACACCCGGTACAGATTCTCTCACTCGGGACCGATACGATGTCATCACAGACAGGACAGTGTAACGGATATACTATCCTGACCAGACCGTCCGTGACTCTCCTGATGACATTTTGATGTTGATTCTCTTTCCCTGCATATATCATATATTTCTTATCCCTGATATTCCTTGTCTCTGATATTTCTTATCCCTGATATTCCTTGTCTCCCCGGTAGATTTCCCGGATTCGTTGGGCAAATGCCGTATATCTCCTGTTTTCGCTGGTATTGTCAATCATCTCCCGTACTGTTTCACTGCTTCCCAATATCGTGACACAGCTTTTCGCCCTGGTAATCGCGGTATAGAGCAGATTCCTGTTAAACAGCATTCTGGGACCGCCAAGCAGCGGCAGCAGGACTGCCGGATACTCGCTTCCCTGGGACTTGTGTATGGTGATCGCATAGGAAAGCTCCAGCTCCTCCAGCATGGAAAACGGATAGGTCACTCTGCGATGTTCATCGTATTCTACCACCAGACTGGAGGCTGCCTCATTGATCTCAAGAATCCTTCCCATGTCACCGTTGAACACTCCTGTGCCTCCGTCCACGGGAATTCCGTACTTGCTGACCACTTCCCACTCCAGCTGGTAATTATTCTTAATCTGCATTACCTTGTCGCCCTCGCGATAAATCACGGAGCCACCGGTGTACTCCCGTTTACCCGTATCAGGCGGATTCAGGTACTGCTGCAGAATACCGTTTAACGTCTCGCACCCCAGACTGCCTTTCCTCATAGGAGTCAGAACCTGCACATCAAAAGGTGTCGCATTCACATACTTGGGCAGCTTATCCCGCACCAGTTGAACCATATGCTTGTATATGACATTTACGTCATTTCTCTCCAGCATAAAGAAATCCTTTGATTTGTTATCCATGACAATCTGTTCACCATTATTGATCCGGTGCGCATTAACAATAATATCGCTGGTTTCGGCCTGCCTGAAGATCTTCTTCAGTTCCACCATGGGAAATCTTCCGCTTCCGATGAGATCGCGAAGCACCTGACCGGATCCGACACTGGGAAGCTGATTCACATCACCCACAAGAATCAGACGGGTTCCGGGCGTAATCGCCTTCAAAAGCGCCTGGAAGAGCTGAATATCCACCATTGACATCTCATCAATGATGACAACATCCGCTTCCAACGGATTCTCTTCGTTTCTTTCAAATCTCACCCTTCTTGCATTCTCATCCGAAAGGGCGCTGTTCAGCTCCAGCATTCTGTGAATGGTTCTGGCTTCAAAGCCGGTTGCCTCCGTCATGCGCTTTGCCGCTCTGCCGGTAGGGGCAGCCAGGAAAATATCAAGACCCTCCGATTCAAAATACCGAATCATCAGATTAATGGTGGTAGTCTTTCCCGTGCCGGGACCACCGGACAGAATAAAGAGACCGTTTTGTATGCTTTTCATCACCGCCTGTACCTGCAGACCTTCCGAATCCATCTCCAGATTTCCCGCCAGCTTCTCCAGCTTCTTTGTGATCGCCATATTCTGAGACGGCAGATTCTCCGTCTCCGTCATGGAAATATCCAGGTCTGCCAGCATTCTTGCACAGTTTAGCTCGGCATAGTAATAAGTGGCGGTAAACACACCCTCCGGCTTAATGACAATCTTTTTGTCCATCATAAGGTTATCTACCTGAGGACGAATGTACTCCTTATCCACTCCCAAAAGCAGGCAGGCTCTGTCCAGCAGCACTTCCATGGGAAGATAACAGTGTCCCTCCCCAATACTCTGCTGGAGTGTATAGAAAATACCGCTTCTGATCCGGTAATCCGAATCCGTGTGAATCCCGATCTTTTCTGCGATCTCATCCGCAAGCTTAAAACCGATTCCCGCAACATCCTCCGCAAGTTTGTAGGGATTCTCCTGCATGACGGAATAAAGACTCATACCGTAGGTATCATAAATCCGGACTGCCAGGGTATTGGATATGCCATATTGCTGAAGATAGATCAGCGCATCCCTCAGATCCTTTTTTTCTTCAATCTGCAGAGCTATCTCCTGCGCCTTTCGTTCGCTGATTCCTTTAATCTCTGCCAGACGTTCCGGTTCTTCCTCCATGATTCTCAGGGTATCATCGCCAAACTTTTTCACGATTCTGGCCGCCAGTGCCGCACCCACGCCCTTTACTGCCCCGGAAGCCAGATATCGCTCAATTCCCACACGATCCGTAGGAGCTACGGTTCGATAGGTGCTGAACTTGAATTGCCTGCTGTACACCGGATGCTCAACATAGTCCCCTTGTGCCGAGATATTCTCTCCCTGTGTGAGACCCTTCGCCATACCCACGCAGGTAATCTCCTCGCCCTCGGAAATCAGGCTGAGCACAGTATAACCATTTTCTTTGTTTTGAAAGATGATGTGATCCACGTAGCCGTTAATTGTTTCCACATCTGTTCTCCTTTTTGCTTATTAGTATCATCTGTGTATTGCGTCCCACGCAATTTTGAAAAATGGATAGTAAGTGATTTGAGGAAAAAGAGAGCTGCCCAAAGGCAGCCCGAGAATTCTAATGATTATTTCCCTTCTGCCGGAGAATCGGACGACTCGGCAGAATTGACGGAAGGAGTATCTAAACCATAATTGCGTCTCATTTGTTCATAAAGCATCTGTGCCAGACCAAGACCGCTTTGTTCCGTGGTTTCCTTAGCAATTCCCTGAACCATTTGATCCTTATAGTAGTCCATCATCGTCTCATTAGACGCCGAAGACGCTTCATTCTTGGGAATCGTCTTCAACATGGATTTATACATCTGCTCCACAAAATATGCCTCAAATTCCTTGCAGGCATCCAGAAGCTCCTGCTCCGTAGCATTGGAGTAATCCTTGCCGTTGATTTTGTCCTGAAGCTTTTGTGCCGACTGATTGGCTGCCACGGCATATTTATCGCTATACATAGCTGCAATATTACTGATGTCCATAGGTTACCTCTTTCTGCTGCTCACTTACGCAACCTGTGCTTCACACAAGGCGTATTCGTTATCTGCGGAGATTATTAGCTTGTTGAAGCATTTCATCGGAAGCGGTGATCGCCTTGGAATTGAGTTCATAAGCTCTCTGCGCCACAATCATATTTACCATCTCATCTGCGACCTGCACATTGGAGCCTTCCAGATAACCCTGAAGGATAGAGCTCTTCTGTACATTGGCATTGTTAAATTCGTTGATGGGTTGTCCGCTGGCTGCTGTCTGTGCATACATACTGTCAGCCAGACGTTCCAGACCGTTGGGATTATTGAATTGGAAAAGTCCGATCGTTACGCCAATGGGCTTTGCGTTGTTCTGTTCATCCGGATAACACAGATCACCAGAGGCACTGACCGTAATGCGGCTGATGGTATACTTACTGTCCAGCACAATAGGATTGCCGGCGGTATCCAGTACCGGTCTGCCGTCTGAGTCAGCGAGCATATTGCCGGTGCTGCCGAGAGTGAACCGGAAATTACCGTTTCTTGTATAGTAAGTGTTGCCGTCCTCTGCTTTCACGGCAAAAAAACCTTTTCCATCGATTGCAAATGCCGTATCGCTTTCAGAAGCAAGCATACTGCCCTGTTTAAAAATCGTTGTAATTGCTGAATTTCTGGTTCCCAGACCCACCTGTGCACTGGTCGGCTTCTGCTCGCCGTTGGCTGTGGTGGTTCTGGTCTGAAGGTTCTGATACAACAGGGTCTTAAACTCATTTACCTGAGTTTTGTAACCATTCGTATTTACATTAGCCAGATTATTTGCGATGGTATCAACATTAACCTGCTGAGCCGTCATACCGCTGGCCGCTGTCCATAAACTACGTACCATATCTCTCTACTCTCCTTCGAACCAATCTTTATTCTATATGTATCTGTACACTTCCAAATGCACCTTATACTCTTCCAAGCTGTGTCACTGCTACTTCCAGGGTATTGTCAAAGGTCTGAATCACCTTCTGATTGCTTTCATAGGCACGGGTGATGGAAATCAGATTAACCATCTCCGAAACAATCTGCACATTGGCCATTTCCAAGTATCCGGATTTAATCTCGGTGTCCCTGTTCTGTGTCAGCTCTGCACCTTCCACCGGACGGTAGTATGTCTCACCGTATTTGGAAAGGTAATTGTAATCCGCAAAATCAGCCACCTGAATCTGCGCAATATCCCGTCCGTTCTGGCTGATGATACCTTTGCTGTTGATCGCAGTCTCCTGCAGGGGGTCCAGGCGGATTCTCTTTTGATTCACATCCAGTACATAATCGCCATCCTCATTCACAAGGTCGCCATCCTTATTCAGGGTAAACTGACCTGCGCGCGTGTACATGGTTGATGTCTCGCCCGCCTTGTTTGTAAACTCAATGGCAAAAAATCCATCTCCCGCCAGGGCCAGATCAAAGGTATTGCCCGTTACCCGGAAGGAACCTTGGGAAAAATCAGTATAGTTTTCACCGATTTTAACACCGGGATGATTGATTCCGATGGGCTGTACGTTTTGTAAACCCACGGATCTGTCTTTGATCTTCACTGCGAGAATGCTGTCGAAGGACTGACTGGTGGCACCTTCCTTTTTATAGCCCACGGTAGATACATTGGCCAGATTGTTGGTCATGGTATCCATTCTGTTCTGTTCATTTATCATTCCCGTGTAGGCTGTATATAACCCTTTTATCATGGGATGCCTCCTTCCTGCCGTACTCCGTTCTTCCGTGCTCCGTTCTTCTGTGCTCGATCCTGCCGTGCTCAATTCTTCCCTGATCCGGTCTTTCGTACTCCGGTCATCAGGGCTCTCTGTATCCGGATAAAAATTCCACGTATCTTCCCGTACCTACTGCAACCGCAGTCATGGGATCTTCCGCTGTCATTGTATTGATACCTGTCTTGGAATAAATCAGTTCTTCCAGACCACGTAACAGACTTCCGCCTCCGGTCAGGACAATACCTCTGTCAGCGATATCCGCTGCCAGCTCGGGGGGAGTCTTTTCCAGGACACTGTGAATGGTCTCGACAATCTGGGAAGTCGTCTCCCGAAGCGCCTCCTCCGTCTCTTCAGAGGAAACCTTTACCGTCTTGGGAAGACCCGTTACCAAGTTACGTCCCCTGACATCCATGTAGTCCACTTCCGGTCTGGGATAAGCGGACCCAATCTTAATCTTCAGATCCTCGGCTGTTCTTTCACCAATCAGCAGGTTATGTTTTTTACGCATAAATCTTACGATCGCCTCGTCAAAGTCGTCACCTGCGATCTTGATGGATGCACTAACCACAGTGCCACCCAAAGAGATAACTGCAATATCCGAGGTACCGCCGCCGATATCAACGATCATATTGCCGCAAGGCTTGGAAATATCGATGCCGGCTCCGATTGCCGCAGCGATAGGTTCCTCAATAATGGCAACTTCCCTGGCACCTGCCTGATAAGTTGCGTCCTCAACCGCTTTCTTCTCGACCTCCGTTACTCCGCTGGGTACGCAGACCGCAATGCGGGGTCTTCTGAAGCTTCTTCTTCCCAGAGCCTTCTGGATAAAATATTTCATCATCTTCTCAGTCACGGTGTAGTCTGAAATAACACCCTGACGCAGGGGACGCACTGCAACGATGTTGCCGGGAGTTCTTCCCAGCATCAGCCGCGCATCCTCCCCAATTGCCTTAATCTTGTTGGTATCTCTATCAAAAGCCACTACTGAAGGCTCCTTCAGCACGACGCCTTTTCCTCTAATGTATACTAAAATACTGGCAGTACCCAAATCAATTCCGATATCCGTACACTGCATGTCCCAGTTCCCCTTTCTAAATTCTCCCAATTCTAAAGACAGTCATACATAATGCATTATATACCAAATCGGGACATTTTCAAAGGGGTTTAAAAAAATTTATAAAGAATTAAGGAACAAAATACGGACGCCTGATCCGAATGAATCCCTCATTCAAACTTTGCGTCCGTGCATTCAGCTAATTGTTCAATAATTATATCGGTAATCACCTGGGATTTCTTTAGCCCCAAAAACAGCATTTTCAAATCTTTGCTTCAAATATTTATTTTGCCTTCTCCAGCATTTTCTTCACATACAGACCGGTGTAGGATTTCCTGACCTTAATAATCTCTTCAGGAGTACCCTTGGCAATGACGGTACCGCCTCTGTCGCCGCCTTCGGGACCGATGTCGATAATGTAGTCAGCCGTCTTGATGACATCCAGATTGTGCTCTATTACTACCACAGAATTGCCGCCGTCTGCCAGTCTGTGGAGTATCTTCACCAGCTTGTGCACATCTGCAAAATGGAGACCGGTGGTAGGCTCGTCCAGAATGTATATGGTCTTACCGGTGCTGCGCTTTGCCAGCTCTGTTGCCAGCTTAATCCGCTGTGCCTCTCCTCCGGAAAGAGTAGTGGAAGGCTGTCCCAGCTTCACGTAAGACAATCCCACATCGTAAAGGGTCTGAATCTTGTTTTTGATGGAAGGCATATTCTCAAAGAAGGGCAGCGCCTCCTCCACCGTCATATCCAACACGTCAAAGATACTCTTGCCCTTATACTTCACATCCAGGGTCTCACGATTGTAGCGCTTCCCCCCGCAGACCTCGCAGGGCACATAGACATCCGGCAGGAAATGCATTTCTATCTTGATAATACCGTCTCCACCGCAGGCTTCACATCGTCCGCCCTTAACATTGAAGCTGAAACGACCCTTGCTATAACCCTTTGCCTTGGCATCTGCGGTGGAGGCAAAGAGATCCCTGATCTGGTCGAAAACGCCGGTGTAGGTCGCCGGATTGGAGCGGGGTGTCCTGCCGATGGGCGACTGATCGATATCAATTACCTTGTCCAGCTGTTCCAGCCCGAGGATTTCCTTGTGTTTTCCCGGAATACAGCGGGCACGGTTCAAATCCCTCGCCAGATGTTTATACAAAATCTCATTGACCAGAGAGCTCTTGCCGGAACCTGACACACCTGTCACACAGGTAAGAACCCCCAGCGGAATGTCCACATCAATATTTTTCAGATTGTTCTCCGCCGCTCCGACTACCTTCAGCCAGCCTGTGGGCTTTCTGCGTACCGCAGGCACCGGGATCTGCACTCTGCCGCTGAGGTACTGACCGGTCACGGACTCCGGAACTTTCATGATCTCTTCCGCCGTACCGCAGGCAATGACCTCACCACCATGAGAACCCGCACCCGGACCGATATCCACAATATAATCAGCAGCCAGCATGGTATCCTCGTCATGCTCTACCACAATCAGTGTATTTCCCAGATCACGCAGATTCTTCAAGGTATTCAGAAGCTTATCATTATCCCTCTGGTGCAGACCGATACTGGGCTCATCCAGAATATAGCATACTCCCACCAGTCCGGAGCCGATCTGGGTTGCAAGCCGGATACGCTGTGCCTCTCCTCCGGAAAGGGTGGCTGTTGCCCGGGAAAGAGACAGATACTCCAGCCCCACATCCACCAGAAATCCTACTCTGGCACGGATTTCCTTTAAGATCTGTTTTCCGATCAGTTGCTGTTGTGTCGTAAGTGTCATTCCCTCCAGGAAAGTATAGAGGTCTCTGACAGACATGGAAGTCACCTCAAAGATATTCTTGTCGCACACCGTCACCGCCAGAGATTCCTTCTTCAGTCTCCTGCCTCCGCATTCCTTACAGGGGGTTATCCGCATGAAGGTCTCGTATTCCTGCTTCATGGAATCGGAAAAGGTCTCCTTGTACCGGCGTTCCACATTGGAAATAAGTCCCTCAAAGGCAACGGGATAAACTCCCTTCCCCCGCTGTCCCTCGTAATAGACATCGACGGTCTTCCCTTCTGTTCCATAGAGAATCACCTTCCGGATCTCTTCCGGGTATTCCCCAAAGGGTGTATCCAGATCAAAGTGGTATTCCTTGGCAAGAGCCTGCAGGATGGCATTGGTAAAGCTCTTTTTGTCCATGCAGGACTGCCAGCCGGTGACAGTAATGGCACCCCGGCTGATGCTGAGACTATCATCAGGAATCATGAGCTCCGGCGCAAATTCCATACGATACCCCAGTCCGAAGCACTCCGGACATGCGCCGAAGGGATTGTTGAAGGAAAAGCTTCTGGGCTCAATCTCACTGATACCGATACCGCAGTCAGGGCAGGAGAAGCTCTGGCTGAAGTTCATGGGCTCTCCGCCGATGACATCCACCACCAACAGCCCGTCCGCCAGCTCCAGTACATTTTCCACGGAATCAGCCAGACGACGCTGGATTCCCTCTTTCACCACCAGACGGTCCACGATAATATCAATGTTGTGCTTCAGATTCTTGTCCAGAGTGATCTCCTCTGTCAGCTCATACATACTGCCGTCGATACGCACTCTGACGTAGCCGCTTCTCTTGGCGCGCTCCAGAACCTTCTCATGTCTGCCTTTTCTTCCCCGCACCACCGGCGCAAGGAGCTGCAGCTTGGTTCCCTCCTCCAGTGCCATGATCTGATCCACCATCTGATCCACGGTCTGCTTCGCAATCACCCTGCCGCAATTGGGGCAATGGGGAGTACCGATACGGGCATACAGCAGACGAAAATAGTCATAGATCTCCGTCACAGTACCCACGGTGGACCTGGGATTGCGGTTGGTAGACTTCTGGTCGATGGAAATCGCAGGGGACAGCCCGTCAATTCTCTCCACGTTGGGCTTCTCCATCTGTCCCAGAAACTGTCTTGCATAGGAGGATAAGGATTCCATATACCTCCTCTGTCCCTCTGCATAAATGGTATCAAATGCAAGGGAAGATTTGCCGGAACCTGACAGTCCTGTCAGAACCACCAGCTCATTTCGCGGAATATCCACATCAATATTCTTCAGATTATGTTCATTTGCTCCTCTTATTTTTATATATTCCTGTGCCTGCCTTTTGGGCAGCATCTTCACTGAATCTTCCATTACAGCCTCCTGTTTCAACTCTCAGACTCTCTTTTCTACTCGTCCAAATCCCGAAGCTTCTGCTTTAATTCTATCATCTTGTCTCTCAGCTCGGCAGCTGCCTCGAAGTTCAGGTCAGCCGCTGCCTTCTGCATCTTCTTCTGCACCTCTGCAATCAGCTTCTCCAGTTCCTTGCGGTTCATGGACTCAGGGTCCTTCTCGAACTGCATTTCCTCCCTGGCAATGACCTTGGAGATACTGATGAGATCCCTGACAGCCTTCTTAATGGTCTGAGGGGTAATGCCGTTCTTTTCATTGAACTTCATCTGTATCTCACGGCGGCGGTTGGTCTCCTCTATGGCGATCCGCATGGAGTCTGTTACCGAATCAGCATACATGATTACGTGACCCTCTGCGTTTCTGGCGGCACGTCCCACTGTCTGAATCAGGGAGGTACTGCTTCTCAGGAAGCCTTCCTTGTCCGCATCCAGAATCGCCACCAGGGAAATCTCGGGAATATCCAGACCCT
>CALZBR010000013.1 GCA_945621435.1 uncultured Lachnospiraceae bacterium | reverse complement strand
CGTCGGGAACAGCAGCACATCCCTAATCGCCGGGCTATCCGTCAACAGCATCACCAGTCTGTCGATGCCATATCCGATACCACCGGTAGGGGGCATACCGATTTCCAGAGCATTCAGGAAGTCTTCGTCGGTGTGGTTGGCTTCCTCGTCGCCTGCGGCGAAGGCTGCATCCTGCGCCGCAAAGCGCTCGCGCTGGTCAATGGGGTCATTTAACTCGGAATATGCGTTGCACATCTCCCAAGTGTTGATAAAGAGTTCAAAGCGTTCAACCTTCTCGGGGTCGCCGGGCTTCTTCTTGGTCAGGGGAGAGATTGCCAGGGGATGATCCATGACGAAGGTGGGCTGAATCAGGTTCTTCTCGCAGTACTCCTCAAAGAAGAGGTTGATGATGTCACCCTTCGTATGGCGGGTCTCATATTCTATATGGTGCTCGTCGGCAATCTTCTTTGCCTCGGCATCATCTGCCACCGCATCAAAATCAACACCGGCATATTTCTTGATACAATCAATCATTGTTATGCGTTCGAAGGGCTTGCCAAAGTCGATTTCAATGCCGTTATAGGTAATGACAGAGGTACCGCATACCTTCTCTGCCAGATATTTGAACATACTCTCTGTGAGCTCCATCATACCCTCATAATCAGTATATGCTTGGTAGAGCTCCATCAGGGTAAACTCAGGATTGTGTCTGGTGTCAACGCCCTCGTTGCGGAATACGCGGCCAATCTCGTACACGCGTTCCAGACCGCCCACAATCAGTCTCTTCAGGTAAAGTTCCAGGGAAATACGAAGCTTTACGTCCTCATCCAGGGCGTTGTAATGGGTCTCGAAGGGTCTGGCTGCCGCACCGCCCGCGTTGGAAACCAGCATAGGAGTCTCCACCTCCATGAAATCACGTCCGTCCAGGAACTTGCGGATCTCTTTGATGATCTGAGATCTCTTGATGAAGGTCTCCTTGGACTCCGCATTCATAATCAGGTCAACATATCTCTGGCGATAGCGGGTATCGGTATCAGTCAGTCCATGGAATTTCTCAGGAAGAATCTGCAGGCTCTTGGTGAGCAGGGTCATCTCTACGGCATGGATAGAGATCTCACCGGTCTTGGTGCGGAATACATGTCCCTTTACACCGTAGATATCGCCGATATCGGACTTCTTAAAATCAGCGTAGGAGTCCTCACCGATGGCGTCTCTAGCCACGTATACCTGGATATTTCCCTTCAGATCGCGAATATTGCAGAAGGAAGCTTTTCCCATGACGCGTTTGAACATCATTCGGCCGGCAATGGACACTTCAATCGGATCTGCGTCCATGATAGCGCGTCTTTCGTTGTAGTCATTGTTCAATACTTCCTTAGCCTGAGCCTCGTCCAGCCCTTCCACATTGGGTGTGACACGACCCGCAAGGAGCTTCTCCTCATGAGCGATATAGAGCTCTGCGGCATCGCTTGTGTGGTGGGTTACGTTATATTTTGTAATCCGGAAAGGATCCTTTCCTGCCTCCTGTAATGCAGCGAGCTTGTCTCTGCGCACCTTGAGGAGCTGGTTCACATCCTGTTCCTGTGCCTGATTATTCTGTACTTCTGCCACTTCTTTTACCTCTCGTTCTGTCCTGCAGCTGTATCCTCATTATAATGCTGCAATTAGTTGCTTCTCTGAATCTCCAATACCTTATATGCAAAAGTGCCTGCAGAGGTCTCAACCTCAACGGTATCGCCAATCTTGCATCCGATCAGTGCCTTGCCCACAGGGCTCTCGTTGGAAATCTTGCCCTTCAGGCTGTTGGCCTCGGTAGAACCTACAATCTTATACTCAAGCTCTTCGCTGTACTCGATGTCAAGGAGCTTCACACGGCAGCCGATGTTGATCTTGTCCAGATCCACTTCGTCTTCCACTACTACTTCAGCGTTCTTCAGAATCTTCTCGAGTTCCTCTATTCTTGCCTCGATATCGCGCTGCTCATCCTTTGCAGCATCGTACTCAGCGTTCTCGGACAGGTCTCCCTGTTCTCTTGCCTCTTTGATCTTCTGAGCCACTTCCTGACGCTTTACAACCTTCAGCTCATGCAGCTCATCCTCATACTTTTTGAGACCCTCATAGGTCAAAATGTTTTTCTTCTCCTGCATTTTTTGCTTACCCTTCCTGTTTTCTTTTATTGATAATACCTTCCGCCGGTAAATTATTCTTCACCTTTGTCGAGGGTATTATAACCACTTTTCTACCTTATGTCAAGAAAAGCCTTATATCTGCTTGTTTTCTCCTGCATTCCCGCCAATATTTTTTTAATGAAATATAGTGTGTGTCTGGGGAGATCCTATGAAGATGAAGCTCTTTCTTCTCATCTGAGGAAAAGTCCACCCAGTTACTCCCCGCCGGAAGAGCGCCTTCGAGCGTTAATTTTTCTCCCGCAAAGTCCAATACGCAGACCGGTCTTGCCGCTGTCTTGAAAACGATCTGTTTCTCACAGACCTGTGTTCCAATGGCAAGTCCGTATTCCTCGTAGAAATACTCAATATAATCCTGCATCTCTTCGCTGTCCTCCGAGTCTGTAATGACCCAAGTCAGGCTCCTCATCCCGGGCGCACAATATTCCAGGATCTCCGGTATCGCCGCCTCTACCCCCAGCAGCATAAAGTCCGGTCCCGGCAGCTCCCGGACCAGGGGCAGAGTCCACCGCGGCAAAGTGTAGGAAGTGAATTCCCGACATCCCCAGTTCTGCTGCCACAGGGTTGCGAGCATACCGCCCTCCAGTGTCAAAAATTCCAGGCTGTCCTCGTATACACTGTAAGGATTCATACCTCCATCCAGGTCATAGACCGCATTCTGTAATGAAGCGGAGAAGGACCGGAGCTCTGTGTCAAGATACTGAAGAGCCATTTCGTACTGTGTGGGCTGGGGGCGGCTCTGTCTGCTCTTGTTTTCCCCGGAGAAAAATCTACGAAAGAAGCCTCTTTTTTCTCGATTACCTTTTACTCCGATATCTTCCTTCCCGTCTTCGGGACTCCCTCCATACCCTCTCCCCTCCCCATCCGGTATCCTGAATCCGAACCATTTATCCTTGTCCGCCTCCAGCCCAACCTTGACCAGGAGGTAATCTCCCCGATACATCATATTAATTTCCGGTTTTTGCAGATTTTCTTTTTTATAAAAATAAATAATAGCATCCATGCCCTAAATATATGTCTCAGGGCAGGATGCTATGCTTCATCCGAATATTTCTTCCACACCTTCAATCAGTGCCTTCATGGTCTCCAGGGAATTGATCATACCTCGGAAACGGGCGGAGTGAGGCATGCCTGCAGTGTACCAGGCCAGGTGTTTGCGCATCTCACGAACGGCGGTGTACTCTCCCTTGGTCTCCTGCAGGAGTTCTGCATGTCTGAGAACCATGTCTTTTTTCTCCACGTTGTCGGGTCTTGGCAGTTTTTCGCCGGTTTCCAGATAATGTGTAATCTCGCGGAAAATCCAGGGATTGCCCTGGGTTGCTCTTCCTACCATGACCCCGTCACAGCCGGTCTCCTCCAACATAGCCAGGGCTGACTCGGGACCGGTCACATCACCATTTCCGATGACGGGGATCCGGACAGCTTCCTTTACCTGACGGATGATGTTCCAGTCCGCATCACCACTGTAGTACTGGGCTCTGGTGCGGCCGTGCACAGCGATTGCCGCCACTCCGCAGCTCTCTGCTATCTTTGCAATCTCCACTGCATTGATACAGCTGTCGTCAAAGCCTTTGCGGATTTTTACCGTTACCGGCTTTTTTACTGCCCTGACAAGGGCAGTGAGAATCTGCTCCACCAGCTTGGGGTTCTTCATCAATGCAGAGCCTTCCCCATTATTTACCACCTTGGGGACGGGACAGCCCATATTGAAATCCAGGATAGCATAGGGGCGCTCCTGGATTCTCGCCGCCATATCCGCCACGATCTCAGGGTCAGAACCGAACAGTTGCAGAGACACCGGAAGCTCCTCCGGATGCACCTCCAGAAGCTCCTCTGTATTCTTGTTGTTGTAATAGATGGCCTTGGCGCTGACCATTTCCATGCAGACCAGGCCCGCTCCCTGCTGTCTGCAGAGCAAACGAAAGGGCAGGTCTGTGACACCTGCCATAGGAGCTAGAATTACATTATTTTCCAGGGTTACGTTCCCTATTGTCAGCTTTCTTATCTTGTTTTGCATACCTCAACCTCAGTCTGTCCAATCTATCCGTATATCCCCGGCGATTCTTTGATTACTCATTCTTCTCATCCACAAGGGACGAAATATCATGTTTGAGGATGAATACCTTGTAGTACAGGCTCAGGGATTCGAAGAGCTCCTGTCTGTTTCTACGCACCTCGGAAACCATCAGTCCGCTGCTGATTTCATCGTAATAAAAATCTTTCTCATCCGCATCGGTCTCCATCACAGGGTTGCCTTCCTCATCGAAACCAATGGTAAAGATTCCGCCTACCTCTTCGGTAAACAACACACAGATGACATGCAGTTCGTCCTTGATGGACTGGGGAATCCCATCAAATTCCCGGTTGAAATAGTATTTCTGCTCATATGCGTTCGCACCGCAAAGCACTGTCTTCATCCTATTTTCTCCTTTTGTTGCATGTGCTGTCTTACACAAAGTTTACACATAGCCATAGATGCCCCGCACAGAGACCTCTCCGGCATAGACCTCGGTAACGCTGCCGTCAGTCAGTCTCACCAACAGCTCTCCGGTATCCGTAATGCCTTCCGCCACACCACTGTACTCTCCCTTGGGATCCAGCATGCGAACCTCTTTGCCCTTGTTTACCAGAAGGCCTTCGTATTCCTGCTGAAGTCCGGACAGATCCAAGGTATCCTTGAACTTCTCATAATATCCTTCAAATGCTTTTATGATGTTGGCAATCAAAACCGCTCTTGAGATCTTTTTCCCACATTCTGCCTCCAGGCAGGTCGCTGTCTCCGCAATCTCCGCAGGGAGCTCCTGCTGCCCCACATTTATGCCCGTCCCTGCAACAATATAGTGGATATAATCGCTCTCCAGACTCATTTCACACAGAATGCCGCAGGTCTTTTTCCCGTGAATCACCACATCATTGGGCCACTTGATCTGCGCCTGAATCCCACAGGTCTCCCGGATTCCCTCGGCTACGGCAAGAGCCATCACCAGAGTTACCATGGTCGCCTTGTCCGGTGTATATTCCGGTCTCAACAGCAGGGTAAAGTAGGCATTGACTCCCTCCGGGCTCTGCCAGCTTCGCCCCCTTCTGCCTCTGCCTGCAGTCTGCATGTCCGCCACCACAAGCGCCCCCTCAGGGGCACCGCCCTCTGCGTCACGCTTGGCCTGCAGATTGGTGGAGTCCAATGTCTTGTAAAAGCTCACCGGGTGCCCAGCCCAGGCGGTCCCCATGCGGCTCTTCAGCGCGTTTTGGCTGTAGACTTCCTCTTCTGCCAGCAGAAGGTAACCTCTGTTCTGCACAGCTTCAATACGGTAACCTTCTTTTTTCAGTTGATTAATTGCTTTCCACACTGCGGTTCTGGAGACGCCGAAACGTTGACACAGCTCCTGACCGGAGACATAATCTCCCCTGTCCCGCAAAAGAGTTAATATTTCCGATTTCATGAATCAATCCTTATTTACGAGTGTTGCGTACATAACTGCTTTGATGGTATGCATCCTGTTCTCTGCTTCCTCAAATACCAGCGACTGTTCGGATTCAAATACTTCATCCGTCACTTCCATCTCGGTAATGCCAAAGCGCTCTCCCATCTCAGCTCCAATCTGGGTCTTCAGGTCATGGAAAGCAGGCAGACAGTGCATAAAGATTGCATCCTTACCTGCGTTGGTCATAATGGCTTTGTTCACCTGATAAGGAGAGAGCTCGCTGATTCTCTCTGCCCAGATCTCATCCGGCTCGCCCATGGACACCCATACATCGGTGTACACCACATCGACGCCTGCGGTTCCTGCCATGGCATCCTCGGTCAATGTGATACTGCCGCCGTTTGCTGCGGCGATTTCCTTACATTGCGCCACCAATTCCTCATTGGGAAAATATTTCTTCGTTGTGCAGGCGGTAAAGTGCATACCCATCTTGGCACAGGCAACCATCAAAGAATTCCCCATGTTGTAACGGGCATCTCCCATATATGCCAGCCTGATTCCCTTCAGGTATCCAAAATGCTCACGGATGGTCAGAAAGTCAGCCAGCATCTGCGTGGGATGGAACTCATTGGTCAGTCCGTTCCATACCGGCACCTTGGAATACTTTGCCAGCTCCTCCACGATTTCCTGTCCGTAGCCACGATATTCGATGCCGTCATACATGCCGGCCAAGACTCTCGCTGTATCTGCAATACTCTCCTTCTTACCGATCTGGGAGCCCTTGGGATCCAGATAGGTAGTTCCCATGCCCAGGTCATGAGCAGCTACCTCAAAGGAGCATCTGGTACGGGTACTGGTCTTCTCGAAGATCAGCGCCACATTTTTGCCTCTGAGCACATCCATGGGAATTCCCTTTTTCTTTTTATCTTTCAAATCGGCAGCCACATCCAGAAGATAGGTAATCTCTTCCGGAGTATAATCCAACAGCTTCAAAAAATCACGTCCGTATAAATTCATAATCATCCCTCATTTCTATACAAAAATAACTGTCTGACCTTGGTATTGTCAGACAGTTATAATATACTTCATAATTGAGTATTTGGCAAGTCCCACAGATTGCCCGTTTATCTTTCCTTGGAAGCTTCCTTCCAGGTAGTTGCAAGGGATGCAATGCCCTGAAGCTCTGCAGGAAGAAGAATGGTATTTGCCTTGCCGTCAGCAACCTTTTCAAAAGCCTCCAGGCTCTTGATCTTGAGGACTGCATCATCTGCTCCGGCCTCCTTCAGCATACGGATACCGTCTGCATGTGCCTGCTGTACCTTGAGAATTGCCTCAGCCTGACCTTCTGCCTCACGGATCATCTTCTCTTTCTGAGCTTCTGCGCGAAGAATAGCGGACTGCTTATCAGCCTCAGCGCGAAGAATTGCGGATTCCTTCTCACCTTCTGCGGAAAGGATGCTTGCCTTCTTTTCACCTTCTGCACGGGTAACGGCTTCACGTCTCTCTCGCTCTGCCTTCATCTGCTTCTCCATGGCATTCTGTATCTCAGCGGGAGGAATGATATTCTTCAGTTCCACACGGTTAACCTTGATACCCCAGGGGTCGGTAGCAATATCAAGTGCCGCACGCATCTTGGTATTGATGGTCTCACGGCTTGTAAGGGTCTGGTCCAGTTCCAGATCACCGATGATGTTACGAAGGGTAGTAGCTGTCAGATTCTCGATAGCCATCATAGGATTCTCAACACCGTAGGTAAACAGCTTGGGATCGGTAATCTGATAGAATACAACGGTATCGATTCTCATGGTTACGTTATCCTTGGTGATAACGGGCTGGGGCGGGAAGTCCGCAACCTGCTCTTTCAGGT
This sequence comes from uncultured Lachnospiraceae bacterium, assembly GCA_945621435.1. Lineage (GTDB taxonomy): Bacteria > Bacillota > Clostridia > Lachnospirales > Lachnospiraceae > Acetatifactor. The sequence goes on along the minus strand of CALZBR010000013.1, from coordinate 52,300 downwards.
TCACTCTTCTCGCAACCTTATCGATAAAAGGAACCTTTACATGAAAACCTACAGACCACGTGCCCTGATAGGCACCCAGTCGCTCAATAACATAGGCCTGCGCCTGGGGAACGATTTTGATACATGATACGATGATGATCAGCAAAAGAACAATCAACGCAATAACTAACCACAAAACACCTTCCATTTTAACCTCTTTCTGTACCGCATTCCGCAGCACTAAATTAATTTTATGTTATCCTCTTACTGATTCTGAGAGGACTCCATCTCTTCCATCTGTGATACGCTCATAGGCTCCGGTATGGAATTCTTCACGGAACCCACATTACCGACCTGTGCATTGACTCTTACCATCAGCTTTACGCCGTTAATGGCAAGTACATCTACCACAGTTCCCACGGGGATTCTGACCCCATTATCGTAGCTTCTGGCACTCCATTCCTGCGTACCCACCGTAACCTGACCGATTCCCTGAAGGTTATCAATCTCGGCGGTAACAATCGCCTGTCTTCCGACCAGGCTCTCGGCATTAGTCTTGATCCTGTCTTTGTTGAAATACTTCACAGCCACGGGTCTTGTAAAAATCAACAATACCAGGGATACAACCAAGAACAGAACAACCTGCAGCCATACCGGTGCGTTCAGGATTGCCGCAAAGATTGCCACCAGAGCTCCACCTGCGAACCAGATGGTAGTCAGTCCCATAGTCAGCACTTCGGCAACAATTGCAACTATGAGAAGAACAAGCCAGATGATCATTTCTGTCATCGTCATTCACCTCCTCATGTCATTCGGCATTTGTTTATTACGTTATCAGTATATCCTATTTTATTACGTTCTGCAATGAAATTATTCGCACGATATTGATAAGTATCGTGCACGCAGATCAGGTATCCGGCGCACAACAAAAAGCGGCACACTTCTCCGCGCGCCGCTTTCTCATACAGATTAATAAAATACATGGTTATAAATAACCAGTCCTTCACGTCCGTTGTTACGGCGGAAGTGTGTATAGTCACCTACATTGGAATATCCCGAAAGTGCCTCTTCCGCTGCTTTAATACAGCTGGAATAAATCTTTCCGGAGGAGTACACACTATCCAGCTTACCTGTCATCGCAGGTGTAAACTGTCCGGGCGCGTAGATAACGCCACGAATACTGTCAGGGTATGCACCGCTTCTCACACGATTCATGACAACCGCACCTACCGCTACCTGTCCTTCATAGGGTTCTCCGCCGGCTTCGCATTGAATCAATGCAGCTAAAAGCAACATTGTTGCTTCATCCGTAGAATACGCACCATAGTTCTTGTAACGCTTAGCTTCCCTCTCGGCATCTTCCCTGGCCTTAATCTCTTCTACCGTCTCTCCCGCTCCGATGATAAAGTCCGTGGTAATATACTCTTTCGCCACATAACCATTCTGTCCGTTATAATCCACACAGACCCAGCCGGTCTCTTCTCCGGTCTCCAGCACCTCTACAATCTCTCCCTTGGGTAACAAACCCAGGATAGCAGAATCGGTTCCTGCCGCCTCTCTTACACGAACAGTCTGTGCTTCTATGGTACCTATCATCTTGCCAACATCATTGGCAAGCGCAAGCGCCTCTTCTCCAAACAGAAGATACTCGTCACTGCACCAGCCGATAATATTTCCCGACTGTAATTTTGTCCAGCCGTCTTTTCTCTCCAGAATGGTACCTCCGCAATCCTTGTAAAGCGTCCCCACTCTTTCAGATTCTACCGTCGCCTCACTTCTCACATTGAGAGAGTGGGTTACATTTGCCATAACCAGATTTTCTTCCTGTTCATCCTCTGTATCAAAATTCTGATAGTCAACTTTACGGGATGTATTCTCATTTGCAGCGACGTCACCGCTCTCACTTGTCATGAGAGAAGCTATGCCTCCACGCATATTGTCGAAATACATACCGTCCGCAAGCACTGTAATATCGGCCTGTGCTGCCAAGGATAAAGAAAGGATAAGCCCAAGCAAAGCAGCTTCTGTCTTTCTGCCCTTTTTCATTTTCAGCCTCCATACAATCTTAACAAAAAGTATTCATTTGTTAAATAATTTGTTACATTTTTGTTAACAACGCTACGCCGATTATGTTAGCAGAAGACTTTTGAAATGTCAATAGCACATTTGGAGCGGCTGTCTCAACCGGTCTCAACGAATACTTACAGGTGACGGATTACAGACTTTTTGATTTATCAATACATGCTTCCACCGCATCCATCACAGTTCCGCGGAATCCCATTTCTTCCAGTACTTTAACTGCCTGAATGGTGGTTCCTCCGGGAGAGCATACCATGTCTTTCAATTCGCCGGGATGCCTGCCTGTCTCCAGCACCATCTTAGCGCTTCCAAGAATCGCCTGGGACACAAATCTGTAAGCCTGGGCTCTGGGCATGCCTGCTGCCACGGCTGCATCCGCCATGGCTTCGATGAACAGAAACACATAAGCGGGGGAGCTTCCGCTGACTCCCACAACCACATCCATCAATCTCTCCGGAACCACTTCTGCCTTGCCAAATGCCTCCATGAGCTCCACTACCCGGTCAAGCTCCCCGGAAGTAACTTTTTCGCCGGCACAAATACCGGTGCATCCTTCCAGAACCAGTGCGGGGGTATTGGGCATGCAGCGGACGATCTTGAGCTCAGGTCTTGCAAACGCAGTCTCCAGCCATTCCAGTGTCTTCCCTGCAGCAATGCTGACGATCAGGGTCTCCTTCTTCACGGAATCCTTAATCTCATCGATAATCTCGCTCAGGAACTGAGGTTTTACCGCCAGGAAAAGAATCTCCGACGCACTTGCCACCTCGCAATTGTCTGCGGCAATTGCGATTCCATACTTTTCCTTTACTCTTTCCATGGTAACGGGTGTTTTGGAACAGCCCATTATGTCTTCGGGCTTCGCCATCCCCTTCATTAATATGCCGCCAATCATTGCTGTAGCCATGTTTCCCAGACCTATAAATCCGATTTTCATGCGTTCTCTCCTCTTGCCGTTCTGTTAAATATTGACTGTTATTTATTCATTTTCTGCAACATTTTTAAGACCTTTATCGCAATATTGCAGTATTTCTTTCATTTCCCTGGGGATGTATCCCCACCGGAGCAGCTGTTCATCTCCGCAAAACAACAGATCTAATGACTTCTCTGCCGATGCGCCTCATACATCAAAAGGGAAGCTGCCACCGCCGCATTCAGGGATTCCACCTTGCCCTCCATGGGGATCTTAAGATAATGATCTGCCTGTTCTGCTGTCTCACGGTTCAGTCCGTTTCCTTCATTTCCAATGAAGAAAGCGGTTCCTTGCCGATAACAGAATCCATCGTAGTATTCTTTGCCCTCCAAGTGAGCAGCGTAGGTTGCAATCTCTTTTTCCCGAAGCAGGCGAATGATTTCCGGCAGATTCTCCGTATAGACAAAAGGGACACGGAATATGGAGCCCATGGTTGCACGTATAGTCTTGGGATTGAACAGATCCACAGTTCCCTTTGTCATGATAACACCGGTGATTCCTGCGCCTTCACCGGTTCGTATGATGGTTCCCAGATTCCCGGGATCCTGGATATCTTCCAACACCACCAACAGCGGAGACTCCTTGAGAAGCAGCTGTTCCAGGGTGTATTCCGGACGGTTGAGCACACACAGAATCCCTTGTGGTGTCTGAGTATCGGACATTTTAGTAAAGATTTCATCCGTCACCACTTCCCAACCGGTCACTTCAAGCTTTTTCTTCAGCGCCTGATTCTCCTTTATTTTTCCGGCGGCACTCTCGGAGAGATAGACCTCCCGCACGGAAGAAACCGGGGCTTCCTCGTAAAGCTTGAACCCCTCAGTCAGAAAAATTCCTGCGCTGCGTCTCTCTTTTGCTTTATTCTGCCACTGTATGATCTGCTTTATCTTAGGATTGGCACCACTGCTGATCATTTTCTGAATTCTCCTATAAAAAACGGCTGTCTCTTCCACAGACAGCCGCTTTTAATTTGTATTTCTGATTCTATTTAAACTGTAAGAAGCTGTGCTACTTCGTACTGATATTCATCAATACCCTTTTCCATCTGTAATGCTTCTTCTATATCGTAGTCAACAAACTCTCCATGTCTGTATCCTACCACTCTGTTGGTCTTGCCCTGCAACATGATATCAACCGCATAAGCACCCATGATGGAAGCATAGAATCTGTCCTTCGCAGTAGGGTTACCACCACGCTGCATGTATCCCAGAATCGTAGCCCTGGTCTCAATACCGGTTGCAGCTTCAATTCTTCTCGCCATGGAAGTGGAGTGTCCGATACCCTCTGCATTGATAATGATGTGATGGCTCTTGCCTCTCTTACGGCTCTCTATAATATGATTGATGATCTCCTGCTCGTTGTAATCATATTTTTCAGGAATCAGCACATCCTCAGCACCGTTTGCCACAGCACACCAAAGTGCAATATAGCCGGCATTACGTCCCATTACCTCAATGATACTGCAACGCTCATGGGAAGAAGAGGTATCCTTAACCTTGTCAATTGCTTCCATCGCAGTGTTTACTGCAGTGTCAAAGCCGATGGTATATTCGGTACAGGAAATATCAAGGTCGATAGTTCCGGGAAGTCCTACTGTGTTGATACCCAGTCTGGACAAAGCCTGGGCTCCGCGGTAAGAACCGTCTCCACCGATGACAACAATACCGTCAATTCCATGCTTGCGACAGATGTCAGCACCCTTTTTCTGATATTCCGCTTTCTTGAACTCGAGGCATCTTGCTGTTCCCAGAACAGTACCGCCTCTCTGGATAATATCGGAAACATTACGAGCCTCAATCTCAACAATCTCTTCGTTCAGGAGTCCGGCATAACCTCTCTTGATTCCCTTGACCTTCAATCCTCTCGCAATCGCTGTACGTGCCACCGCACGAATCGCTGCGTTCATTCCGGGAGCATCTCCTCCGCTGGTAAGTATCGCAATTGTCTTAATCTCGTTTGACATTTTTATCCCTCCCAGGTGACGATCATTCACCTTCTCAACCTAAGCATATCCTATCGACCCCTATTCTAATCTATTTTTGCGCTGTTTTCAATAGGAATACCTCGTATTTTTACATTTTCCGCTCCAAATTTTTCTTCCAGCCTGCGCCTGAGTGTCTCATCAGCCCGCACCCTCCTGTTCGCAGGAAGCACCTTGAAGCCTCTGGTATCCTTCAAATAGACTACAACATTATCATTACCGTCTGAATCTGCTATGGTATCCAGGAGCTCCTGTTCTCTTGTCCGATAAGCAGCGGCATCAGGAAATTGGATCCATACTCCATCCGGAATTTTCTTGTGACTGCCTGCACCTGTTCCGCTGTCCGTTGCAGTCACACCGCTGTTTTGACCATAGGTTGTAGGATTCTGCCGATGGTATTCTCCCCGGAATCCCCCCTTTTGATAACCATAACGGCTCCGGAAAATCTCACCGCCTCCGGAGGCCTTGGCCTCCTCAAAACTGACAATCTGCTCGCAAATCAGTTTGCCGTCCTTATCTTCCTCCAGAGACGCACGTCCCTTGACAAAAATCTTGGCATCCTCCAGCAGCATCGAGCTGTATTTTTCATAGTCTTTGGGAAATACAATAACCTCCACGTTTCCCACAAGATCCTCCAGGTTCAGAATTGCCATGACCTTTTCATTCTTGGTATACTTGACCGCTTTGTCCGCGATCATGCCTCCCAGCACCACGCTGCTCTGATCCTGTACAATGACGGCTCCGGTCTCCTCGTCCAAAGCGAAATCATTGGTGGTATTGGTTATATACTTTTGCCACAGCTCCTGCCATGCTTCCAGCGGATGACCGCTGAGGTAGACTCCCATCACCTCTTTCTCAAAGGAAAGCAGAAGCTCCTTCTCGTATTCTCCGACATTGGGCATCCGGATGTCGAATTCCTCCTTTTGAGATTCATCCACAATATCAAACAGCGACAGCTGTCCCGCAAGATTGTTCTTCTTGTCTTTGGTGATGTGGTCCATAATCTGTACATACACGCTCATGTACTGCTGTCTGGTACCGCCCAGGCTGTCCAGGGCTCCCGCTTTGATCAGATTCTCCACTGCCCGCTTGTTCAGATCTCTGTTGACCGTTCGGGAAATAAAATCCTTCAGGTTGGAAAAAGGACCTCCCAGCCTTCGCTCCTCCACGATACCCTCAATGACAGAGCGTCCCACGTTCTTAATGGCCGTCAGCGCATAGCGGATCTTGTCCCCGCTGACCACGAAACCACTCTGTCCTTCATTGATATCCGGAGGCAGAAGCTCGATTCCCATCGTCCTGCTGACCAGGATATACTCCGACAGTTTCTTGGGATTATCGATAACCGAAGTCATCAGCGCTGCCATGAATTCCACGGGATAATAATATTTTAACCAGGCCGTCTGCATGGTAACCACGGCATAGCAGGCTGCATGAGATTTGTTAAAGGCATACTTTGCAAAGTCCATCATCTCGTCATAGATACCGGCAGCCACCTTCTCATCGATTCCCTGCGACACGCAACCCGGTATATTCTCTTCAGGATTGCCGTAGACAAAGTTCGCCCGTTCCTTCTCCATGACGGATTGCTTCTTCTTACTCATGGCTCTGCGGACAAGGTCGCTTCGTCCCATGGTATATCCGCTCAGGGAGCGCACGATCTGCATTACCTGCTCCTGATATACGATACAGCCATAAGTTGCCTTCAGGATCGGCTCCAGCTGGGGACAGGCATAGGTTATCTCTTCATTACTGTTTTTCCCTTTGATATAGCGTGGAATAAAGTCCATGGGACCGGGGCGGTAAAGGGAAATGCCTGCGATGATATCCTCCAGACTCTGGGGACGAAGCTCCTTCATGAAGCTCTTCATTCCACCGCTTTCCAGCTGGAATACACCGTCCGTGCGACCGGTACCGATGGAGGCCAGAACCTCCGGATCGTTGTAATCAATATTGTCGATATCAATCTTTTTGCCTGTGGTCTGTTCCACGAAGTTCACTGCGTCCCGAATGACCGTAAGATTGCGAAGACCCAGAAAGTCCATCTTCAGCAGCCCCAACTCTTCCAATGTCGTCATGGTGAACTGGGTGGTGATGGAACCGTCGCTTCCCCGGGACAAGGGCACAAACTCATCTGCTTCCCTGGGACAGATGACCACACCCGCGGCATGCATGCCGGTATGCCTTGGCAGGCCTTCCAGGCGTTTACACATCTCTATCAGGTCATGTACCTGTTGATCCTCCTGATACAGCTTGCGAAATTCCGGATTCTTCTCCAGTGCCAGTTCCAAGGTGATGTTGAGTTCGTTGGGAATCATCTTGGCGATGGAATCCGCAAAGGAATAAGGCAGATCCATGACCCTTGCCACATCTCGGATGACACCCTTTGCCGCCAGCGTACCGAAGGTGACAATCTGTACTACCTTTTCCTTACCGTATTTCTCGCAGACATAATCGATTACCTGTTGCCTTCCGTTAGGGCAGAAGTCCACGTCAATATCGGGCATGGAGACACGTTCCGGATTCAGGAAGCGCTCAAACAGCAGGTCATATCTGATCGGGTCAATATTGGTGATTTTTAAACAATAGGAAACGATGCTTCCCGCGGCGGAGCCACGTCCCGGACCTACGGGAATACCATTGGACTTGGCGTAATTAATGTAATCCCAGACAATGAGAAAATAATCTACATACCCCATGGTCCTGATAATACCCAGCTCGTATTCCAGCCGCTCTCCCAGGGTCTGGCCGGTGTTTCCCGCCGGCTGCTCCTTCACCATTTCCAGAGTCTGCTCCCCGGTCTCCGGATCCTGTTCCACACGACCGTAGCGTTCTTTCAGCCCATCCTCACAGAGCTTGTTCAGATAGGACCAGGAATCATAGCCCTCCGGCACCTCGTAGTGCGGCAGTTTCGTCTCGCCGAACTTTATGGTCACATTACAGCGGTCAGCAATTCTCTGGGTATTCTCCACAGCCTCCCAGGCGTAGGGGAACAACCCCTTCATTTCCTCTTCGCTCTTGACGTAGTATTGTCCGCCCTCATAGCGCATGCGGTCTTCATCAGATAGTTTTTTCCCTGTCTGCAGGCAGAGCAGAATATCATGGGGCTCCGCATCCTCCGCATAGGTATAGTGAACATCATTCGTGACTACCAGTTCAATTCCCAGCTCCCGGCTCATTTTCATCAGCTCTGTGTTCACCAGTCTCTGTGTGGGAATCCCATGATCCTGAAGTTCCAGGAAGAAGTTACCTTTGCCGAAACATTCCTCATATTTCAGAGCAGCCTTCCTGGCCTCGTCACGGAGTCCCTTTGCAAGATATCTCTGCACTTCCCCCGCAAGGCAGGCAGACAGTGCGATAATTCCCTCGTGGTAACGGTTCAGCACCTCCATGTCCACTCTTGGTTTATAATAATACCCCTCCGTAAAGCCCTTGCTGACAATCTTAATCAAATTGTCGTAGCCAACATTATTTTCCGCCAAAAGCACCAGGTGATAATATCTGTCCTCTCCGCCGGTAAGCTCTTTATCGAATCTTGAGTTCGGTGCCACATACACTTCGCAGCCGATGATCGGCTTAATTCCTGCCGCCTCCGCTGCACGATAGAAATCAATGGCACCATACATCACTCCATGATCCGTGATGGCAGCACTGTTCATGCCCAGTTCCTTGACCCGGGACACGTATTCCTTTATTTTATTGGAACCGTCCAGTAACGAATACTCCGTGTGGACATGAAGATGTACAAATGCCATTTTTACACTCCCCGCACTGCATTTTATCTATAGTAAATAATACAGAAATCCGCCTGATTTGTAAAGATGCAAAGGATATCCCCCTGCCCGGTTGCATCTGTAATGTGTAAATAAAAAAGGGCACAATACCGCTCTCGCAGTCGTGCCCATTCATAACGTATGAGATATCCCTTTTTTGTCTTTACAGATACTTCTTCAAGGTCTCTGCCTTGTCCACTGCCTCCCAGGGAAGGGAAACATCGTCGCGTCCGAAGTGACCATAAGCTGCTGTCTGCTTATAGATGGGTCTGCGCAGGTTCAGCATTTTGATGATTCCGGCAGGCCGAAGGTCGAAGTTCTCACGGATAATCTCCACCAGCTTCTCATCGGATACCTTGCCGGTACCGAAGGTGTCAACCATGACGGAGGTAGGCTGTGCTACGCCGATAGCATAAGACAGTTGAATCTCGCACTTTTCCGCAAGTCCTGCCGCAACAATGTTTTTTGCAACATAGCGGGCTGCATAGGCAGCACTTCTGTCAACCTTGGTGCAGTCTTTTCCGGAGAACGCACCGCCGCCGTGACGGGCATATCCACCATAGGTATCAACGATAATCTTGCGTCCGGTCAGACCTGCATCACCGTGAGGACCACCGATTACGAAACGTCCGGTAGGGTTGATGAAGAACTTGGTATTGTCGTCGATCAGCTCTGCAGGAAGCACGGGATCAAAGACATACTTTCTGATATCCTCGTGAATCTGCTCCTGGGTCACATCGGGGTCATGCTGAGTGGAAAGAACCACTGCCTCGAGACGAACAGGCTTGCCGTTCTCATCATATTCCACGGATACCTGGCTCTTACCGTCGGGACGAAGATACTTCAGAGTACCGTCCTTACGAACCTTGGTCAGCTGTCTTGCAATCTTATGAGCAAGAGAAATGGGATAAGGCATCAGCTCAGGGGTCTCGTTGGTGGCATAACCGAACATCATACCCTGGTCTCCTGCACCGATGGCTTCCAGCTGTTCATCGGTCATACCTGCTTCTCCGGCTTCCTCACTCTGCTTTGCTTCCAGCGCTTTGTCAACGCCCATTGCGATATCGGAGGACTGCTCATCGATGGCAACCAGCACGGCACAGGTATTGCCGTCAAAACCATACTCGGATCTGTCATAGCCGATTTCCTTTACAGTATCGCGCACGATTTTCTGAATATCCACATAAGCATTGGTGGTAATCTCACCTGTCACCAGTACAAATCCGGTACAGCTTGCGGTCTCACACGCCACACGGCTCATGGGATCCTTCTCCATCAGCGCGTCCAGAATCGCATCTGAGATTGCGTCACACATTTTGTCGGGATGTCCTTCTGTAACGGACTCCGAGGTAAATAAACGTTTCTCCATGTCTTTTACTCCTTTCGTAAATCAACCAAATTATTTTTTTCCATAAGAAAAATCCGCTTACAAAAAGCGGATTGATGAATCATTACAAACTATCAAATCCTCTTATTGTTCGACTAAACTCGCTCAGGGAGGCACCTTCCGCATGGGCGGGGTTGCCGTGGCTTCACAGATCCTATGTATCTCCACCACTCTGAATAAGAGAAATATATGGATTTTTCTTACAAAATTAAATTACTACGACCTTTGACATTTGTCAACAAAAATATATCTTCTTCCGAAATTAACCAACTTTCATCTTGAACTTCTGAATATCCTTCTCCGTCTGCACAAGCTCAATCTGAGCCCCCAGATTATGAAGCTTCACATGAAAATCCTCGTACCCTCTCTCGATGTACTTGATATCGTCCACCGTAGTGAAACCGTCAGCTGCAAGTGCCGCAATGACAAGTGCTGCACCGGCACGAAGGTCGGGAGCCGAGATGCTGGCACCGGTATATCTGCCTACGCCGTCAATAATAGCGGTGTTGCCCTCTACCTTGATGTTCGCTCCCATTCTGGTCAGCTCGTCCACATACTTAAAACGATTCTCAAAAATACTCTCAGTCACAATGCTTGTCCCTTTTGCCAGAGCCAGGGCAACTGTAATCTGAGGCTGCATATCCGTAGGGAAGCCGGGATAAGGAAGAGTCTTTACATGGGTATGTTGCAATTGTCTGGAAGCAACCACACGGATACAGTCATCCGTCTCTTCCACTTCACAGCCAATCTCCAGGAGCTTTGCCGTGATTGACTCCAAGTGCTTGGGAATGATATTTTTAACGGTGATATCTCCCTTTGTAACCGCCGCTGCAAACATATATGTGCCGGCTTCTATCTGATCCGGAATAATCGTATAATTTGTACCGTGCAGCTTGGAGACACCCTTGATACGGATCACATCCGTTCCCGCACCCTTGATGTTAGCACCCATGCTGTTCAGGAAATTGGCCAGGTCAACCACGTGAGGTTCCTTGGCTGAGTTCTCAATGATCGTCACACCCTCTGCCATGGTAGCGGCCATCATAACATTGATTGTTGCGCCGACGCTGACTACATCCATATAGATATGAGCTCCGGTCAGATGCTCGGCACTGGCTTTGATCATACCATGTTCAATGGTAACGGTAGCTCCCAGAGAACGGAAGCCTTTGATATGCTGATCAATTGCCCTGGAACCGATATCACAGCCTCCGGGGAGCACAACTTCAGCATACTTGTATTTTCCAAGCAAAGCTCCCACGAGATAATAGGAAGCTCTGATTTTTTTTAAGGTCTCTTCTTCGACAATCAGACTGTTGATACCGCCGGCATTGAGCATTACCTTATGCCTGTCCTCCCGTTTCACAGTCACGCCGATATTGGACATTGCAGTCAGCAAAACGTTGATATCTCTGACATCCGGCAGATTATCTATATATACCGATTCATTTGTCATAATGGAAGCCGCAAGAATCGGAAGTGCTGCATTTTTGGCACCACCTATCTCAACATCTCCCACTAAAGGATTTCCACCTTTAATCACATATTGTTCCATAATATAATATACCTCTTATAAGGTTTATGACTTTATTAATTTTTTCTTAAGACTATACTTACGGTCATTGTAGCATAACTCCCACAATTTGTAAACAGAACATGTATTCTAACCGTTTACCCACAAAATATAGTTTACTGGGGTACATAATCAAGCGGATTTACCTGGACACCGTTTACCAAGATCTCGAAATGGAGATGTGGTCCGGAGGTAATTCCGGTATTACCGCTGAGTGCGATTCTGTCTCCTTGTTTCACAGTTTGTCCTGCTGAAACCAGTATTTTACTCAGGTGCGCATATCTGGTCTGTTTGCCATCGGGATGCTTAATGTATATCACATATCCGTATCCGCTACCCCAGCCTGCGGAAACTACCACACCACCACTGGAGGCCTTAACGGCTGTTCCTACCGGTGTTGCCCAGTCGATACCCTTGTGATACGTACTTGCGCCGGCTGTCGGTGCCTTTCTGCGTCCGAAATAGGAGCTGATACGTCCTCCCGCCAGCGGCTTTATATAAGTGGGCGGAATCTTTGTGCCACGCTTCATAATCTTAGGCACGGCTTCCATCACCACTTCTTCCTTCACGATCTCTCTCGATACAGCTTTATCATTGAGATAAGTTGTATTGGCTATTATCTTTCGGAATCCGGCAGAAGGATGCTGAAGGATCTCAGTCTGTGTCGTATACCAGTCATCTACATCAATTATGATAACCTCTGCATCATAGATCTCTTCAATATAATTCTGTTCCGTTCTGATGACGGAGAGCTCCGGTTCCGGCACGGTAATCACAAGCTGCTGACCAATCTGCAGAACGGTATTTTCATCCTCCAGACTATCGTTCATCTCGATAATCTTGTCCATGGGAATATTGACCTTCATGGCAATCTCTGTCAGGGTATCTCCCTTGACAACCTCGTAGATGCTTGCAGTCTCCTGTTCCTTAATGACTTCTTCCACCGCCACCTCAAGAGAAGTCAGCTGTGTCTCCGGGAGATAGGCCTCCACCACTTCGACGCTTTCTGAAAAACTCATTTCCTGAATGCCAAGCTCATAGTCTTCAAAATCTTTTTCCGACTCCGGTTTCTCCGGTTGTCCTGCTCCTGCAAATACCTCTGCAATGCCGCCCCTGGAATAATCCTTCTGGCTTTCCGCAGCCTCCTCCCGGTACCTTTTCACATCAGCAGACAGAACACTGAATTCCCTGTCTGTATCATAACTCAGTTCAACAGCAAATTTGCCTGTCAGATCGTATTTGTGAATTCCGGTCTGCAATAATGCTGTGACTTCCTCCAAGCTTGCCAGGTTTACCACATAGTCATCCACCTTCAGCGCATAAGAACGGTGCATGGTTTCTATAACCGAGTTCCTCAGAACATCTTCCATGTTTTTTAGAACCTCTTTCTCGCTGTCAGGGAGCCCCCAGACAACTTCTTCTCCGGTCACCACCAGCTCCGTTTCCATAAAGACAAGCTCCCGACTCCCGGAAGCTACTTTTCTTCTGGCCTCAATCAGGAGCTCCTCCGCTTTCTCACGACTGTCCAAAGTTCCGACGTTCTGACCGTTTACCTGTACGTGAAAGAAATTCTCTCCGGTTCTGACAAAGGGCGTATATCCTCTCACTATGAAAAAGCCAAGTAAAAGAGTGAGTACTGTAGTTTTAATATATGTATATTTTAATTTTTTATACCTGTATTTCCTTCTATTCATTCAAATCCCGCTCAAATCTATCAGTTCAAACCATTTTATCAAATTGTAATAATTTTGTAACAAAGCTATTCTAACAGCAAACGAAATGCTTGTAAAGACAGATTTACAATTGTTTACGAAATAATTCTTATGCTATCCATGCTTATTATTCCCATATGAAAGTAATTTATGCAAAAAAGGAAGCCATCCCGGCTCCCCTTTATGATTGTAAGACTGCTATTACAAGGTTAATCTTTACTTCTTTTTTACACTATATCCGAAAGTGCCAATCTGTTCTCCGCATACAAGATATGCGCCGTGGGAGTAAACGATGGGATCAGCCTTTTCCAAATGGAACTTATGATTCTCATCCATGTATTTTTCATCCGCATGAACGGCTACTACCTCCGCAAGAAACATATCATGAGACCCCAGCGCCAATACCTGAGTAACCTTGCACTCCAGATTCACCGGACTTTCTGCAATCAAAGGTGCTTTGACCTTCTCTCCCGGCAGCGGGGTCAGCCCCATATCCTTGAACTTATCTGTATCCCGACCGCTTTTCACTCCGCAATAATCTGTCGCATACGCAAGCTCCCTGGTAGTGAGATTGATCACAAACTCTCCGGTCTCCTTCAAGATCTGATAAGAATAACGTTCCGGTCTCACGGAGATACTGACCATGGGAGGATTGGTACAGATTGTCCCTGCCCATGCAATGGTCACAATATTGTTCTTCCCGTTTTTATCCGCCACACTTACCATCACAACAGGTAACGGATACAGCATATTCCCCGGTTTCCAAAGCTCCTTTGCCATCGGCTTATCTCCTTGATATTATAACGATATTATTAAAACAGTTTAATATTCAGTAAATTCATGATCTGAAGTGCCACGCTGAGTAAAGAGGCAATCAAGGCAACAACAGAAACACCGAAAATTTTTCCCAGCTTGCCCTTCATCAGTCTGACTGCACTTCCCACCTCTGCATTTTCGGACTTCTGTTTTTCATTTTCTTCCAAAATCACGGCTTGAACATTGCGATATACTTTCACACATTCCTTATGAATGGCATCACTGACTGCAGCTGTTTTGCCTTCCATGCCAGCCTCAAGCGCTGCCGCCTGGTTCTCAGCCTGCTTCTCGAATTCCTTCTCCAGCCTGCCCTGCAGAGATGCGTCCAATTGGTTTTTCAACTGGCTCTGAAGCTGATTTCTGATAGCACCTTCCACACGGTTCTCCAGCTGACGGCTCAGCACGCCTTCTACCTGGCTCTCCAGCTGACGGCTCAGCACGCCCTCTACCTGATTCTCCAGCTGACGGCTCAGTACGCCTTCTACCTGGCTCTCCAGCTGACGGCTCAGTACGCCTTCTACCTGATTCTCCAGCTGACGGCTCAGTACGCCTTCTACCTGGCTCTCCAGCTGACGGCTCAGTACGCCTTCTACCTGGCTCTCCAGCTGACGGTTCACTGCAGTCTCCAGGCGTCCCTCGACTTTATCTCCGATCTCATCTGCCATACGCTCTGTCAACTCTGACTCAAGCAGATTTCTGATCTCCGTTTCAAGCTTCTCTCCTAATTCTTCCAATCCCGCGCTGTCCTGTTGAATCGCCTGAATCTTAACGATGCTTTCTTCTACCAGACGTTGGATTTCTTCACTGCAAGCTTCATTCCCCTGAAGCTTCTCAGCACTCTCGTCCACCAATTTCTTCAGCTTGTCCAGGCAGGCGGTATACTGTTCCACCTGTTCGCGAAGGTTTTTTAATTCCTCCGCCTCTGCGGTTGTATTTGCTTTAATGATCTCCTGGGCAGTAAATTTCTGTGCAAGCTTATCAATAAACATATCCATCTGCTCTCCTCCACGATTTCGAGAATTCTCTTGTCTGTCCGTTATGCTCACCATCAACAAAATAAGTTTATCATGTTTTTTCTCCAAAAACAATCCTAACAAATCCACCACCAAATTTGTACATTATGCACAAATATATCATTCAATTATTGACATGTGTTGTAATATTAACCAATAATTAATATTATGTTCACGATTTGTTCATATTTGATGATTATAATATAATCTATAAACATGAATGTGCATATAAGACAATTTTTTCATAATAGCCCGGGTGTCGTAAGATGCCCGGGCACTCCTCATTTTAGGGGCTATTTGCTGTCTGCCGCAGGAATCTCATCCCTCACCTGACTCAGTTCTGAAATCTCATTATTCAGAGAAAGCATTCGCGCATCCAAATCAGAAACAAGCTTGGCACACTCTACCAGCTCCGAACGAATATGCTCAGGCGCATCCCCTTCGAATTTGTAATGGATCTTATGTTCCAGACTGGCCCAGAAATCCATGGCAACAGTACGGATCTGAATCTCCACCTTTGTCTCAACAGTCCGATCTGACAAATAAACCGGCACCGTAACTATCATATGGTAGCTCTTATACCCGCTGGTCTTCGGAAAAGTAATATAATCCTTCACCGTAATAACCTTAATATCTCTCTGTTCTCCTATCATCGTTGCGATTCTGAAAATATCCGATGTAAAAGAGCATATAATCCGAATACCGGCAATGTCATTTACATATTTGACCATATTGTCAATCGTGGACTCATAACCGCTTCTCTTAAGTTTCTTGACAATACTCTCGGGCGTCTTAATGCGCGCCTTGATGTGCTCGATGGGATTGTACTGATGCACATGCTGAAACTCATCATTCAGAATCTGCATTTTGGTCTCCACCTGACGCAGTGCTGCACTGTAAATCAGCGTGACCTCTTTCCAGCTGTCAATACCCTCTCCGTTGTTTGCATTCAACTCCATATATGTACCCTCATTTAAATAATCATACCTACAAACCCAGTATAACACAAACACCCCTCAAAATACATAAAATTCAACAATTTTTAAACTTTTTTTAATACAAGTCTAAAGCCTGCAGACATTCTATATATTTATGCCGTTTCAAGGGAAATATGCTTGCACAAAAAGAAAAAATAGATTAAGATTTAGAAAACAAAAAGGAGAGATTCAGATGTTTCGATTATGGGCCAGAACTTTCAAGGATAATCATATGTTGCAGGACATCTGCATAGAAGACGGCAGCGATGACACCCGCACCCACAAGGTGTTCCGGGCTCTGGACCGTGTATGCATGGAATTTGATCTGAGCAAGCCCATCTGGCTGGACAAGACCATCCATGAATTCAAGCGGCACCGCAAAGCCCGTTTTACCAAGGATAATTTCATTGACACAATAGAATTTGACTTTCTGGAGATTCAGGTGATTGAAGAAGATTAATCCTCAAAACCATTGGGATTGTTCTTCTGCCACCTCCAGGAATCGGCACACATTTCTTTAATACCGTACTGCGCTTCCCAACCCAGCTCTTCTTTGGCAAGACCCGCATCCGAATAGCAGGTCGCAATATCTCCCGCGCGTCTGGGCTTGATACTGTAAGGAATCTTTACTCCCGTCGCCTCCTCGAAGCTCTTCACCATATCCAGAACGCTGTATCCGATACCGGTTCCAAGGTTATATATTTTCAGTCCGGCTTTCTCTTCAATCTTCTTCAGCGCTTTCACATGTCCCTGCGCCAGATCAACTACATGAATATAATCTCTGACACCGGTTCCGTCATGAGTATCATAATCATTTCCAAACACACCCAGTTCCTTTAATCTTCCCACAGCAACCTGTGTGATATAAGGCATCAGATTGTTGGGAATTCCGTTGGGATTCTCTCCGATGGTCCCGCTCTTGTGTGCTCCGATCGGATTGAAATATCTCAACAGGATCACATTCCACTCCGGATCCGCCTTCTGAATGTCTGACAGGATCTGCTCCAGCATGGACTTTGTCCAGCCATAGGGATTGGTGCACTGTCCCTTCGGACATTCCTCTGTAATCGGAATGAACGCAGGGTTGCCGTATACCGTAGCACTGGAGGAGAAGATCATATTCTTGACTCCGTGCTTTCTCATCACATCCACCAGGGTCAACGTGCCCGCAATATTGTTCTCATAGTATTCCCATGGCTTCTGCACAGACTCCCCGACCGCCTTCAGACCCGCAAAGTGAATGACTGCATCAATCTGTTCCCCGGAAAATATCTCTTCCAAAGCCTCGCGATCCAGAATATCTGCCTTGTAAAAAGGAACCTGTTTGCCGGTGATTGCTGCCACACGTTCCAATGATTTCTCACTGGAATTGGACAGATTATCCAATACCACCACATCATATCCGGACTGCTGCAATTCTACAACTGTATGACTGCCGATATACCCGGCGCCTCCCGTAACCAGTATTCTCATATTTCTCATACCTCCACTCCGTTTTTCACAAGCAGGGCTCTTGCACTCTCTACAGAGTCAATTCCGGTCTTATTCTTAATGGGGGCAAACTCCTTCTCGCGCACCACCTCAAAAGGAAGGCAGCTGTCCATCTGATGAATCATATCAAGCACAAGGCTTTCAAACTTATAGCCATTGGGAGCCTCGGGCTTCACCAGCTCCCCGTTTTCATCAAGATAAGGTATCTTCTTCTCTACGATATGCAGGGGAAGGTTCTTCTCCACCACCCTGATCAGTTCCTGCACCTTGAACAGATAATTCAGAATCACACCAAAGTAATAGGCGGGATCTCCGTTTACATCCTTTGCGTTCATCAATTCCTCGGTCAGCTCATAGTATTCAACAATGGAAGGTCTTCCGTCTTCCAGACACATCACACCGACTTTCTCATCGGGAGCGTTCTTCTTTACCACCTTGGCACCCACCACACAATTCTTCTCAATGGTGGCACCCACAAAGCAGGGATCCGCAATTCTCTGAAGCACATTGTCCACCGCAAATACATTCAGCCATTCAATACCTTCCTTCTCCACCACTTCCAGCAATCCCGCTCTCTGCATGGAAATGAACCAGCCTCCGTTACCGTTTGGAGAGGTGGAAAGCCTGCCCTTGCCTTCCAGATATATCTTGCCGTTATAGTCGGTAGCAGCTGCCATCTCCTGCATGAAGAAGTGAACATAGTCTGCATTATAACCGAAGAAATCATGTTCCTTCAAAAAGTTTACTGTCGCCTCATGGTTTTTATCACTGGTCATCACAAAGAGATGAATCCAGGCATCCGCCTGTTTCACCACATCCATCAGATTGTTCACCAGGCACTCAAAAATATAAAGCTCTCTGTTCACGCCAACATTGTACATACCCTTGGGATTATCGGAACCCAGTCTGGTACCCATTCCTCCTGCCAGGAGTACCGCTCCCACTTTCCCGGTCCTGATTGCATTCAAGCCGGTAGCGGTAAAAGCAGCCTTGTTGGCTTCGATTTCCGGAAGCTGCATGGCAGCCAGTGGAGTGATGACACCCTTTTTTACCAGATCCTCTTTGTGATTGCATGCATCCAGAATACTCATGTCCGTAGCATCAATCTGATCCAAAAGTTCCTGCTGTTCCCGGGGATTCAGTTCCTCATAATACTTCAATACCTGCTCCTGTCCGTATTTTGCAAGTTTTTCCTTCACTTGTGATAATGTTGCACTCATGACAGCCTCCCTGCTGCGTCTTATTTTAAGGAGTATTTCTCTCCAATCCGGCACGGACGCGCAGCAATCCTCCGGTTTCTTCTCTTCATTCCATGTCAGTATAACAAAACCCTATCATGTAATCAACCGGTCCTACGGAAATTAAGAATTTCTTCCAAAAAAGTTCAAAATATTCGTTACAGGTTATAAATCCAAATCATCGAAAAAAGCCTCTGCCTTCCCGGCAGTATTGCTTCCGCTTAAGAAAAAGGCCTTCATTTCGGGATAATTGTTCCCCACATCAGACAGAATCTTGTCCAGATTCCCATTGTTCACACAGCCCAGTTTCTGAAACAGACTGTAGTATGCCCTGTCGTCCCCGTGTTCTTTCCATATGACCTGCCAGGTTTCATCGCTCTCGCTCCCGGCAGTATGGGCCAATAAATATTGTTCCGATTCTTTTCGCAAGTCTGCAGATATTTCCATCGGATACAACAAACGAAGCAGCGCAAGTCTTACCTTACCCTTGCGTTTTTCTCTGATAAAGTTGTTCAGGTCCGTACTCCCGTAATCCTCTTCTCCACAGAGTACCTGTTTGGAATACCCATCGGTGTCGGAAGCATGCATCAGCGCAAGCAGCCGGGCATCCCACTTTCTCAGCCACTCCTTACTGCCTGCCGCCTCTGTATCCAACAGATAATAGCTGTCCATCGCTGTCACTGCCGCTGCTAAAAGCTCCGCTGTCCCCTGATCGGTATTACCTTGCCCGACAGCCGTCGTATCACTCTCTTTCCTTCGGATTGCAATTCGCTCCAGCGTTGTGCATTCCTGAAAAATCGTCTTTCCGAATACCAACCTCTTGTCCGGCAGGCTCACCTCTCTCAGATTACTGCAATAGGCAAAGACCCAATCTCCGATTTCTTCCAGGGTATCCGGCAAAGTTATTTTTCTGAGTTGTTTTCTGCTGAGAAATGCTTTTTTCCCCAAGACGGTAACCGGGCATCCGTCCAGTTCCCCCGGAATCACCACCTCCGAGTCTGTCCCGGCATAGCCGTTGATCCAAGCCTTACCGTCTTTCACTTCATAATGCAGGCTTCCGCCCGCCAACTCAAATGTTCTTTCCTGCATATACCGGTTCACTCCTACAGTTTCAGTTCCGCAATCTGAGACTTAATGTCTTCACCGCGCTCGCTTAACATCATTTCGTCTTTGTGACGGCTATAATCTTCACTTCCAAAGGCAGCAATAAACCGGGCCGAAGCATCGTTTACCGTCAGTTCTGTCATGAGGATCAGAAGCTCATTCCCGCCCATATCCTCCTCAGCAAAGGCTTCCTCCACAAAAGCAAACAATGCCCGGAGTTCCTCCTGCACTTCCCCTGTCCTCTGTTTCATTCGTGTTACCAGGGCAGTGTAGTTCTCCTTCAAATGACCGTAGGCCTCTTCTCCCCTGGTCAGTCCGCTCACATACAGCTCTTTGCGCTTCTCCTCCAGGAACTGAATCACTCTTCTGTGACGTTTTAACTCTACGTCCGACAGGGAATTGGCACTTCTCATTTTTTCTATCAGCTTTCGCTTTGCCTCCGCCTGATTCTCCAGCCCTGTCAGCGCCTGCTCCACAAAACTGCCCTCACCGCAGACCGTGCCCACTGCCTTCAGGGAATTCTTAAGCTCCGTCAGGTAAGCTCCCCGCTCCATCACTTCCTTCATGTCTGCCTGTACCTTATCCAGAAGCATGCCAAGCAGAGAAAGCCTCTCGTCAAAAGCTGCCTCCCTGGCACGCACAATGGCCTGTACCGATGCATTTCCGCTTAAAATCTCTGCAATATGATAATCTTTCTTGTATTTCTGATATAAGTCGTAATAAGCAGTAAACTCCTTTACCACCTTTTCATTTCTCAAATATTGTCCCACCAGAGTCTCATCCACCGGCAACTGTTCCTCTTCATAAAGGAACAGGATCTCCGACAGATCCTCCCATCCTCTGGCAGTCACATAGCTGCGCCCCTTCACTGTCATTTCCATACAATAGAAATGATCCTTTTTCAGCTCCAGGTAGTTAATAATTGCATTGTGTAGCCCTCTGCCCCGGGCATATTCCTTCCAGATGCGATAATCCGGCTCCACCTCCAGCACCTTCAAACGGTCCATGGTGACCACGTCAAATTCCCTTACGGACTTATTGTACTCAGGAGGATTGCCGGCAGTCACGATCACCCAGCCCTCCGGCACCTTATGACGACCGAATACCTTGTACTGCAAAAACTGCAGCATGGACGGAGCCAGAGTCTCTGAGACGCAATTGATCTCATCCAGAAATAAAATCCCTTCCTTTATACCGCTTTCCTCCATCGTGTCATAGACGGAAGCAATGATTTCGCTCATGGTATATTCCGAAACGCTGAATTTTTCTCCACCATAGGTTTTCTCGGTGATAAAGGGAAGACCCAGGGCTGACTGTCTGGTATGATGGGTCATGGAATAGGCCACCAGGGCAATCCCCATCTCCTGGGCAATCTGTTCCATAATCGCCGTCTTACCGATACCCGGTGCTCCCAGCAGGAAAATGGGTCTCTGGCGCACAACCGGCACCCTGTAAGCACCAAACTCATCCTTCTTCAGATACAAATTCACTGAATTCTTTATATAATCTTTGGCTTGTCTGATATTCATCCGTCTCTGTACTCCTTCCTTCTACCAATCTCAAGTTCACACTGTCTGCTGCAGTCCGTCCGGTTCCTATGAATCCTCATCCTCCAGCACATCACTTTCCAAAACCACCTTCATGCTCCAGGGCGGTATGGGTTCGCGATTCTCATCCTCATCCAAAAAAGCAAAAATCACATCGAAATCCGGCATCTTCTCCGGATAGATTCCATAGCCGTCGGTAAAATAAATCAATCCCTTCAGATTTTCAAACTCTCCCTGTCTTTCCAAGTCCTCAAGATACTGAAAAACAGGTCTGAAATCCGTGGAACCGAAGCCGCTTAATTTTCCGTATTTCATAAAGGTCTCGAAATCGTCATCACAGGTAATCTTCGTATCACTCTGTACTTCACTGTCGCACTGAATAATGTGAACATTTATCTTGTGAAAGAAATTCTCGCTTCCCTTCAGGATAGAATAAGTTTTTCGCAGAAACGCCCTTACGACGGAACCCCGACAGGAGGCCGACGTATCAATGGCAATCACAAACTCCCTGACCTTATTCGTCTCCTTGTATTCCAAGGGCTCAATCAACGGCAGATTGCCATAATGCTCCAATCCATAGGTGTAGTAAATATAGTCGAACTCCTCATCGTTCACGGTAATATCCTCACCCATCACCGTGAAGCGCCGTAGTATCTCACTGTAATCATAGCGGTCTCTGGTGGTTTCCTCCAGATTCTTCTCCAATGCTTCCGCGCCCTTTTTGTCCTTGGAAAAAGACTTCAGATCCGCCTTGACGCGCTCACTGATTTTCTTCCACTGCTCCTTGGTGATCTCCAACTGTTCCGCAGGTTTCCAAAGAGTGTGAACATCCCTCGTAAAGAATTCCCGATACTCCTTTGCCGCACCGGGAGTCAGCATGCCGTGTCTGAAATACCGATATATTTTTTCTGCCGTGAGCCCTCCTGCATCTTCCTGCAGAACCTTTAGTTTTCTCTTAGCATCTGCGTCGGTATCCAGCGCAACCCCCGCCAAATCCATGCCGATAATGACATTTTCCACTGCGATATCCGCAGCCAGATCCCACAGCTCTCTCTCTAATCTGTCATACTGATAGTCATGAGAAAAAATACAGTGCAACAAGACATGAAGGTAGGTTCGCGCAACCGCCCTGGGCTCCAGGCGATACAACATCAGCACATAGACCGGATCATAAAACAAGGTATCCCCATCCGTTGCAAGACAGCCTGTTTGTTCTCTCTCCCTCAGCTTCAGCTTAGAGACTGCCATGTCAAAAAAACGCAGATGCATCAGAATTTCATCATGGGCCAGTCCCATAACCTGTTTTGCCAGGGAAGATATTTTTTTCTCTT
The DNA here is from genome assembly GCA_945621435.1 of uncultured Lachnospiraceae bacterium. Classification (GTDB taxonomy): domain Bacteria; phylum Bacillota; class Clostridia; order Lachnospirales; family Lachnospiraceae; genus Acetatifactor. Next base: position 29,332 of record CALZBR010000013.1, on the reverse strand, counting down.
CTTCCGTTTTTTCTTTCCGTTTCGTATTACTCACACGCCGCTCCATTTACTTCTTTTTCTAACTTCTTTTCACCTGCAACTATTCCCATCATCCCTAAATGTTACTTCTCTCTCAGCTGTCCCCATACCTCTAAAAACATGGGGTTTACCCAATTGTACTGGGAATCATCTTCATACTGACGATAAGCAGGTTCCGTCATCATAGTCAGATACAGGAATACATCATACCAGAGTATTCTTCTCTGTTCCTTTTCCGACAGCTCAGCAATGCCAAATCCTTCCAGGAACGCTTCGTTTCTGTTGTGATGGCGAAATCTGTCATCCATCATGGGATCCGTCCACATGGCACGTTCCCAGTCTATAATTCCGGATATGGTATCCTTCTCCACAAATATATTGCCTTCCCACATATCCCAGTGTACCAGGGAAGGACACAGAATTTCCTCAAAAAGCTCCTTATCCTGTTGCAGTGCCTTCAGGATCTCTTCGCCGGGCACCCCAAATTCCACGCCTATCGCCTTTGCGTCCGATATCACGTTATTCATAAGATATTCCAGGAACTCATACTGACTGTCAAACCGGTGCTCTTCCTCTCCCAGAATACCGAATTTTTCCCCATGAATCCGTGACAATTTGAGTTGCAACTGCCCGGTCTCCCTGCTCAGCTTCGCACGAACCTCCGCGGACAGGGTATCTCCCAGGCTGTACCAGCTGTCACCGGGCAGATTCTCCATCAGGAAATACTGTCCGTCGATGAGCTCCCGGGATTTGTCGTAGCAATACACCTTCGCCACCCTGATATCCGTCTGCTCACCCACAATCCGCATCGCCTTCACTTCAGAATCCATCATGCCCACTTCATTCGACATGAATCCATCCCTTTTGCCGGAGGTGACCTTCAGAATTATTTTCTGTCCGTCATCCAAGATCAGACGATACGCCGTATTACAGAATCCTTCCGTCAGCTCCGTGTAATCCGCCAGCTTTTTCCCGGGAAAGGAAACGCTTGCAACAGCCTCCAGCTGTTCCCTGTTCAACTTTACCTTCGTTACTCCCATCTCCCATACCTTTCTGCAACAGGATTATCTAAACCGTATCGTTCCGTTTTGGGCATCCATGGATTCTACAATTGCCAGAGATTCCAACTGGTAACCAAGATTACGAATCACCTGACCGCCAACCTGGAAGCCCTTCTCCACCGCAATTCCGATACCTTCAACAGTTCCACCCGCCTGATTCACTATGGAGATCAATCCCTGCAGTGCACAACCGTTCGCAAGAAAATCATCGATGATCAGAACATGGTCTTCCTCAGACAGGAACTTTTTGGAAACAATCACCTGATTCTTACATTTATGGGTAAAGGATTCCACCTCCGCAATATACATATCCCCGTCAATATTGATACTTTTGGACTTCTTTGCAAATACCACAGGCACATGAAAATGCATTGCAGCCACGCAGGCGATTCCGATACCGGAGGCCTCTATGGTCAAGATCTTATTAATCGGTTTACCGGCAAATCTCCTCTTAAACTCAGCACCCATCTCATCAAAGAGCTCAATATCCATCTGATGATTCAGAAAACTGTCGACCTTCAGTACATTCCCTTCTTTGATAATACCGTCCTTAACGATTCTTTCCTCCAAGAAATTCATGCCTTTCTCCTCCGTCAAATGTATCCCTCACAGGTTTTTGCATCTCTTTTACCTTACTATAATTTATCCATACAAAATATGCAACGAAAACCGTTGGCGATATTGACTAAAACAATTGTCGTTGGGCGAAATGTATGGTAAAATTTAGAATGTGTATTTACATCAATAAATCCTCCGGGGGAAGATAAATGCGATTAGAAGAGCTCTTAAAGTTTCATTCCGTTACCATACAGTGCCACGACAATCCCGATGCAGATACCATTGCATCAGGCTATGGTTTGTATTGTTATTTTAAATCAAAAGAGAAAAATACCCGGCTAATATATAGCGGAAGAAACGAGATGCAGAAATCGAACCTGCGTCTCATGACAGAGAAGCTTCATATTCCTCTGGAATATATTTCTCCGCCGGAGGCGGAAATTTTTCATGCCGATGAGTTGTTACTCACCGTCGACTGTCAATACGGTGCGGGAAATGTCACAAAACTCAAAGCCGATTATATCGCTATCATCGATCATCATCAGATAGAAATTACAGACATTGAGCTGAGTCACATTATACCGGGCGTCGGCAGCTGTTCTACCATTGTCTGGAAAATGCTGACCGAGGCCGGCTATGAGGTGACGGATGACAACAATCTCGGAACTGCTTTGTATTATGGTCTTTCCACCGATACCAACCATTTTGTGGAGGCAAACAAACCTCTGGATCGCGATGCCAGAGACTTAATTCCCCACAACGATTCTCTGATTACCCTGTTTGATAATTCCAATATCTCCCTTCAGGAATTTGAGATAGCAGGAATCGCAATGCTGCGCTATCAGTACAACGACACCTATCACTTTGCAGTGATAAAGGCTCAGCCCTGTGACCCTAACATATTAGGACTGATCAGTGATTTTCTTCTTCAGGTAGACCAGATACATACCTGTGTTGTTTATAACGAGACCCAAGGCGGATATAAACTCTCCGTCCGCAGTTGTATCCGCGAGGTAAATGCCGGAGAGCTGGCTTCCTTTTTGACACAGGATGTAGGTTCCGGTGGAGGCCACTACATCAAAGCAGGCGGCTTCATCAGTGGTAAAAAATATGCGGAAGTCTATGGCAATTCCTACACGGATAACTATTTCAACAACAAAATGATTGAGTATTTCAGCAGCTATGAACTGATCTATGCCGATACCTACGAGGCAAAAGTGGAGGAGATGAAGCTGTATCAAAAGGAAAATATTCCCATCGGCTTTGCCAAGGCTACCGATTTTCTGGACGTGGGTACTCCCATCACAGTGCGTACTTTGGAAGGCGATATTGATTTGGATGTAACTGATGACATCATCATCATCATCGGAATCAAAGGAGAAGTATACCCCATCCGTCTGGAGAAATTCCAAAAGTCTTATCAGGTGATTTCCCATACCTATGACTTTCACAAATGTGTGGTAAACGATGAATATGAACCACAGATTATCAACCGGAGAGACGGCAGGATACTAAATCTTCTACAATATGCAAAAACCTGTGTCCCCACAGGCAAGGTTCAAATCTATGCCAAACCACTGGATAAATCCGTAAAAGTATTCACTGCCTGGGACAAAGAGAAATACATGGTAGGTAAACCCGGCGACTATCTGGCCGCCAGAACAGATGATCTTCACGATGTCTATGTCGTGGAGAAAAAGATTTTTGGTATCAGTTATAGTGAAGTATAAAGGGAATCTGTATGGGAAGCGAAATAAAATATGATGCCTTTATCAGTTACAGGCACTGTGAACCGGATGGATTTGTCGCAAAAAAACTGCACGAGATGCTCGAGTCCTATAAACCACCCAAAAAACTCAAAAAAAATGCTGCCATAAGCAAGTCAAAAATCACCAGAGTTTTCCGCGACAAGGATGAATTGCCTCTCACAAACAATCTGGAAGATCCTCTCATGAAAGCACTGGCCAATTCAGAGTTTTTGATTGTTATCTGCTCACCCAGACTAAAAGAATCCGTCTGGTGCCGCAAAGAGATTGAGACCTTTATTTCCATGCACGGACGTCAGAATGTACTGGCCGTTTTAATTGAAGGAGAGCCGGAGGATTCCTTCCCGGAAGAGCTCAAATACGACTACGAGCCTGTCACTGCCGCAGACGGGACAGTAGAATATCACAAAAGAAAAGTAGAGCCTTTGGCAGCAGACATCCGCGGAAGCACAAAAAAAGAAATGAAAAAAGCCATGAAGGAAGAAATCCTTCGCCTGCTCGCTCCCATGCTTGGCGTTAACTATGACGATCTGAAGCAAAGACAAAGAGAACGCAAAATGAAGCGTATGTTCGGGAGCGCTTCGATAATTGCTGTTTCCAGTGTGTTGCTTGGCTGTTATTTCGCATTGACCGCCATGCAGATCAAAGCCCAGAACAACATTATCCTGACCCAGTCACAGACCTTATCAAACCAGGCGGACAAGCTTTTAGAACAGGCAACGATTCTTGAAACACAAAATGAATCCTTAAAGCGTGAACAGGCCATCAGCTTGTCCAAAGAAGCTGCTGAACTCTTCGCCAAGGACAATCGTTACGATGCAGTCCGACTGGCCTATGAAGCCATGACGGAACGGAACGGTGTCTCATTCCCCGATACCGCAGAGGCCCAGAAGGTCTTGACCATGTCTCTGGGTATCTACGATGCCGGATTGCTGATAAGCGCCCGTGATCAGATTGAAACCCCGGGGATTGTCCAGAGCATGCAGCTATCTCCCAATGCTTCCTATCTGCTTGTCTCCGACAATCTGGGAAACCTGACGCTCTGGGATACTGAGACTCGAAATCTGCTCACCACAATTAATCTCAATCGGTCTCAGAGAAATGCTTTGCGTTCCGATGATAAGAATTCAGGATACGGTTTCTTGAACGAAGCAGCCTTTTATTATCTGTCCGAGGACAGTCATGTCGTCAAGGTGGATATCGCGACTTTGGAGCAGACAGCTCTGGAACTGCCGGCCACGGCGCTTCAGACCATATTAAATGTCACCGCTTCTATTGACGGCAACCGGCTTTATGCAAGAACCATGACTTCGATATATGTTATTGACGCAGTAACCATGACAGTGGAAACACAGCTCCCCTGTTCCTTCGCTCCCAACCAGAACGAGCTTTTTGTTTCTGAGGCTCCGGATGAATTTTACTGCTTTCTCAATGACGAGGAAACAAACAACCTCATCTTCTACGGTATTGACTCCATAAGCGGAGAGACTCATTTCTCCACAAATGCCATAAAGGGTACGATTGTCAGGTGCCTTAGTGTGAACAATACTCTTTATGTGACCAGTTATGAATATGCCAATAACTTTAATGAACTTTCCCATGTTGTCGCTCTTGACAAAACCACAGGAAGCATCTTATGGGAAAAAGAAGAGCTTGGCTATATGGCAAGCGATTTATACTACACAGTATCCTCAGACAGAGAATGTCTGTTATGTACCTTTGATAACTTGGTCTGGCTAATTGATGCAAATACCGGAGAAACCATTGTCAGCATGACCCTGACAGGAGACATTCTCTACTGCAATCAGAGCCGGGGAGATTTTCTTGCATATGATTCCGCCGGAAATTGCAGCGTTCTCTCCAACAATCCTGATCATTTGCTCTTCGAGCTTTCTACCGTGAATTGCACTGAGCTCTCTTTGCTCACCATGGGCAAAGGCTTACTTCTTGGCGTTCCTGACGGAGAAAACCGCGTTGTTTTCTATTCCTATCGAAAGAATGAATCGGCAGCCCTCTATGAAGGAGCTATCGCGGAACCTCTGATTCCGGGCAGCCATGAAGATTCTGTCAATCTCAATTGGGCAACAGAGAATCGCTTACCCAAGGCTTCCTATATTGTCTCTTATCTGGAATTGCCTGAGATAAACAAAACCTTCGTCAGCTATCTGGACAATACTCTGGAGGTATATCAAAGCGATTCCATGGAGCTGCTTTATACCTACGATATAGAGTATTCACGTCTTGATTATTTGGGGAATGAACAGGATTACTATATCCTGACTAATTCCATCAGTGGGCTGTTTTTTAACAAAAACGGCGAACTGTGTGCTGACATCGATTTATTTCAGGGGCTGACAGAGGATCGAAAACAAGTGGTTCTCTATGGTCGTGACGAAACCTCTGCAAAGCATTACTTTAGCTTACCGATTTATTCCCTGGAGGAACTCAAGGATAAGGCTCGGGATTATTTGAATAACTGATTGGGCAAGAGGCGAATCATTAGTTGATTCGCCTCTTGCCCAATCTCAAGCTGTTTTATACAGCCCCTTTTTCCCTCAATTTTATGTCCATTTACCCAATATAACAGACAAACCTCCTAGGAACCTGTCATTACCAAAATCATCTGCGCCGATTCCACCATACTTCTGCCACAATCCATGCTGGTCTTTTGCAGGTATCTGAAGGCCTCCGGTTCACTCATACCGTTTCGTTCCATCAAAACAGCCTTGGCCTGATCGATGATCTGTTTTTCTTCCTCGCTTCTCTTTTTGGGAATCTGTCTGCTCTTCTTCCTTTGCCGATAGAAACCGGATGTAATCATTTCTATCGTTGCAATCAGATCCGACCACTTCAGGGGATACATCAGTTTCACACATCGTTCCGAATAGGTCTCAATCGAAGCGTCCCCTGTCAGTACAATCATTCCGAAAAAGGAAGGCAGGTATTCTTCTAATTCGGTAAAGCTCATATCCCTTAAGCGTTTGCTACAGATAACCGCACCGAATTCTCTCTCATTTGCCACTCTGAGAATCTCCGAACCGCTGGAACAAATCTCAACTTCAAATACCAGACCGCTGCTCTGAATCATTTTGGCTATTCGGTTTGCATCTTCTGTTTTGGGCATTGCTATCAAAATGCTGCCCATGCATGCTCCTCCTACATTTTCACAAGGTATTTTTCAATCTCCCAATCTGATACCTGCAACATGTAGTCATCCCATTCCCGGTTCTTGAGCAAGGCATAAGTATGAAGCAGCTTCTCCCCCAGCACCTTTTTCATCAGCTCATCTCCTTCCATCAGATGAGTGGCTTCTTTCAGATTGCCGGGCAATACACTTCCGTACTCTGCATTCGGTTCCCCGGGCTCCGTTCCTTTACGAATTCCTTCCAGCCCCGCAGAAATGCAGACTGCCAATGCCAGGTAAGGATTTGCTGCCGGATCGGGAAATCTGAGCTCTATCTTTGCTTCCTCATTGATGGTGTGGAACTTCAACAAGGCTTTTTCTCCGTGTTTCGCCCAATTAACACCTGTAGGCGCATCGAATCCGGACAAAAGCCTCTTATACGAATTCACTATGGGATTGGTAATGGCACACATGGCTGCGGCATGTTCCATGATTCCCCCCATAAAGTGCAGTGCGGTCTCTGTAGGTGAACCGTCAGAATCTTCCAGCAGATTCTTACCGTCCCGATACATGGACAGATTAAAATGCAGTCCGGAACCGGCAATCCCCGTTCTCGGTTTTGGCATAAAGGTGGCATAGAGCCCGAATCTTTTGGCAATGGATCGCACAGCAAATTTAAAGGTCATCAGGGCATCTGCAATGTCAAGCGCATCTCCCTGGGCAAAATCAATCTCGTGCTGTGCCGGTGCCTTCTCATGATGAGAGGATTCGATTTCAAATCCCATTTCCTCCAGGGTAAGCACCATATCTCTTCTGGCATTCTCTCCCAGGTCAATGGGTCCAACATCCAGATAACCTGCCTTCTCATGGGTAATGGTTGTTGGGATTCCGTTATCATCCGTATGGAACAGGAAGAATTCGCATTCGGGATCCACCATAAAAGTATAGCCCTCTTTTTTTGCTTCCTCCAAGACCTTTTTCAAAATCGTTCTGGGACTCTGCTCGTATGGATGTCCATCTCTGTCACAGACATCGCAGATGATCTTGCAAACCTTGCCCTGCTGAGGTCTCCAGGGAAGAATCACAAAAGTATCCAGATCCGGCCGCAGATAGAGATCCTCCTGAGGATCATATAAGCTGTCATAGATTGCCGCAGCGTCAAAAGGATATCTGTCATCAATTGCCTTCTCCATTTGCCGGGGAGTAATCGCGATATTCTTGAGATTTCCAAACACATCCGTAAACTGTAACCGAATAAACTCTACATCCTCGTCCTCGATCATCTGCAATATTTCCTGTTTTGTCTGCATACCTGTCTCCTCTCATCATTTTGACATTGTAGTCCTTATTTATCACCGGTCCTCAAATAAAGGAAGGCGCCAAACAGACCTGTACGATACAAGTTATGTCGACGCCTTTGTCACATAATTCATTATGTGACTATTTTATTCTTTTTTTGATTATTTGTAAAGAATTTCTTTTGGGAATGCCGATTTTGAGGGATGCCGTATTACGCGAAAGAATCGACAAACCTCTTCCCGACCTGCCATATCACGAATTGGTATATCCCATCAGGGACCGGTCCACTTCCGCCGCAACTCCTCTGCCTTCCGCTATCGCCCATACCACCAGCGACTGCCCTCTGTGCATGTCTCCTGCGGTGAAGATATTCTCTCTGCTGGTCTGGTAGGTATTCTCAACCGTGACAAAAGCCCCGTCCCTGAAAACACCGGTTGCCACGTTGGTTCTCTGATTGCGTTCCACGCCGAACTCTTTGGTGACATACTCCTCACTTCCCAAGAAGCCTGCCGCAATTAATACCAGGTCGGCTTTCACTTCCTTTTCGGTTCCGGATTTCGTCACCATGGAGACACGCCCCGTCTTCGCATCCTTTTTGCGCTCCAGCTCCACTGTTTTTACGCCACGCAGTGCGCCGCTTTCGTTCTTTAAAAACTCCGTTACCGTAGTGGAGAACACTCTGGGATCCTTGCCGTATTTATAGATTGCCTCCTCCTGACCGTAGTCCGTCTTCAGAACTCTGGGCCACTCCGGCCAGGGATTGTCTGCCGCCCTGCAAGGGGAAGCCGGTGGCATCATCTCAATCTGAAGGACTCCCTTTGCCCCCAGTCTGATACAGGTACCTACGCAGTCGTTGCCGGTATCTCCGCCACCGATGACCACCACATGTTTCCCCTTCAGACTTCCGAAGGAGAAATTCTTTGCCTTGATGACAGCTTCGTGGTCATATTCCGAATCCATCAGCTTTTTACTGACCTCCTTCAGAAAGTCCACCGCAAAATAAATACCCGTTGCGTCTCTGCCTTCCACGGCAATATCTCTGGGATTGGAAGCGCCGCAGCACAAAATCACTCTGTCGTAGTTCTTCCGGATCTCTTCAGCTGAAATGTCTGCTCCCACATTCACGCCGCATTTGAATTCGACTCCGGCCTGTTCCATGAGCTGAATCCGCCGGTCAATGCTTCTCTTGTCCAGCTTCATGTTGGGAATGCCATATCGCAGCAAACCACCGGGTCTGTCACTTCTCTCATACACCGTCACGCTGTGACCTCTCCTGTTTAGGAGCTGCGCTGCCGCCAGACCTGAGGGACCGCTGCCGATAATCGCAATTTTCTTCCCCGTTCTCACCTTGGGAATCTCCTCTGTCACCAGACCATTCTCATAGGCGTAATCAATGATGGTTCTCTCATTATCCTTGGTCGCAACCGGATGTCCTTCAAGCCCACAGGTACATGCCGCTTCACACAGGGCAGGGCACACTCTGGAGGTGAATTCCGGGAAGCTGTGTGTCTTGCTCAGTCTGTAGTATGCCTGCTCAAAATTACCCTCATACACCAGCTCGTTGGTCTCGGGAACCAGATTATGCAAGGGACAGCCGGAAACCATTCCGGATATCATGGTTCCGGACTGGCAGAACGGAACTCCGCAATCCATGCATCTTGCTCCCTGTTTCCTTTGTTTTTCCAAGGGCAGTCCAATGTGAAATTCTTCAAAATTCTGTATTCTCTTCTCAGGTTCGACGGTAATCGAATCCTCTCTCTCATATTCCATAAATCCTGTCGGTTTTCCCATTATTTTCACCCCTCTCCCGTCACTGTTTGATCTTCTGACTCTCGTAAAAGGCTTCAATCTGTGCTTCCTTGATGCTCATACCACGCTCGATGAAGTCTTCCGTCAGCTGAACAATCTTCTTGTAATCCGCAGGAATGATTTTCTTGAACTTCGGTAAATAGGATTCGAAATTCTCCAGAATCATACGCGCCTTTGCGGAATCCGTATACTTCACATGTTTTTCCAGAAGGTTTCTCAATTCTTCTTTGTCTGCCTTATGTTCCACTGCCTCCATCAGAATCATCTCCTTGTTCAGGTTGCGATAGAGAGAATTCTTCTCGTCCAGCACATAAGCAATACCACCGCTCATACCTGCCGCAAAGTTCTTACCGGTAGGTCCCAGAATCACAGCCACACCGCCGGTCATATATTCACAGCCATGCTCACCGACACCCTCGACTACGGTCTTTGCTCCGGAATTTCTGACACAGAATCGCTCGCCTGCCATACCGGCAATGTAAGCCTCGCCGGAGGTTGCGCCATACAGTGCCACGTTACCTATGATAATATTGTTCTCTGCATCATAGGCTGCATCCTTTGGCGCCTTTACAATGAGCTTACCGCCGGAAAGCCCCTTCCCGAAATAGTCATTGCTGTCACCGGTCAGATTCAGAGTAAGACCTGCCGGTATGAATGCCCCAAAGCTTTGTCCTCCGGCACCCCGACACTGAATCGTGACGGTATCCTCTTGCATCCCCTCGTGATGCGCTCTGGTGATCTCTGCGCCAATCATGGTTCCAAAGGTACGATCGGTGTTGGTAAGCTCCACCTCCACGACAGCATGCTTTCCTGTGGCAATGGCCTCCTGCAGCTTCTTTTCTGTCCGAAGCAGAAGCTGATCCTTTTTCTGCTCCAGCTCGAAATCATAATAGCACTTGTCACGGAAGCTCTCCGTATCCTTGCTGGAGGTGCCAAGGATCCGGCTCAGATCAATCTTGGCAGCCATGCCGGTAAGGGAACTCTTTTTGCACAGGAGGTCTGTTCTTCCCACCAGCTCATCCACACTTCTGACGCCGAGCTTTGCCATATACTCACGAAGCTCTTCTGCGATAAACCTCATGAAATTCTCTACATATTCCGGCTTGCCCGCAAAGCGCTTGCGCAGTTCCGGATTCTGGGTTGCGATACCCATAGGACAGGTATCCAGATTGCAGACACGCATCATGACGCAGCCCAGCGTTACCAGGGGAGCTGTGGCAAAACCAAACTCCTCCGCACCCAGAATCGCCGCAATGGCCACATCTCGCCCGCTCATCAGCTTTCCGTCCGTCTCCACAACCACACGGTCACGAAGTCCGTTCTGAATCAATGTCTGATGGGTCTCTGCCAGCCCCAGCTCCCAGGGAAGTCCCGCATTGTGAATGGAGCTGACGGGCGCTGCACCGGTTCCTCCGTCATAACCCGAGATCAGGATGACTCCGGCACCGGCCTTGGCAACACCTGCCGCGATGGTTCCCACGCCTGTCTCAGATACCAGCTTCACGGAGATTCTGGCACGGTCGTTGGCATTCTTCAAATCATAAATCAACTGCGCCAGATCCTCGATGGAATAGATATCATGATGAGGCGGCGGCGATATCAGACTCACACCCGGAGTAGAATGTCTTGTCTTTGCTATCCAGGGATAAACCTTTTTCCCCGGAAGATGACCGCCCTCACCAGGCTTCGCTCCCTGTGCCATCTTAATCTGTATTTCCTGTGCACTGATCAGATATCTGCTGGTGACACCGAACCGTCCGCTTGCCACCTGCTTGATGGCAGAGCTTCTGTCATTGTCCGTTCCCGCACTTTCCAGTCTCTCGTCGCTCTCACCGCCCTCACCGCTGTTGGACTTACCGTGAAGTCTGTTCATGGCAATGGCCAGAGCCTCGTGAGCCTCCTCGGAAATCGAGCCGTAGGACATGGCTCCGGTCTTGAATCTCTTAACGATTTCCTCTACGCTTTCCACTTCCTCTATGGATACCCCGGCTTCGGGATAGACAAAATCCATCAGGCTCCGGATGTAACCTGTTTCTTCCTTATCCACCATTTGGGTATATTGCTTAAACTTGCTGTAGTCCCCTTCTCTGGTAGCCATCTGGAGCATATGTATGGTAGCCGGATTATATCTGTGGGTCTCACCCTGGGCACGCATTTTGTGGCGTCCCATGGAATCAATGGACATCTCCGTGGTCAGTCCCAGGGGATCGAATGCCCTGGAGTGCTGCTGGTCCGTATGAAGTGCAATATCCTCCAGGGTAATACCGCCGATTCTGGAAACGGTTCCCGTGAAATACTTGTCAATCACACTCTTATCAATTCCCACAGCCTCAAAAATCCGGCTGCCCTGATAAGACTGAAGGGTAGAGATACCCATCTTGGAGGCAATCTTGACAATTCCCTGAATCACTGCCTTATCATAATCATTGACTGCCGCATAATAATCCTTTTCCAGCAGACCGTCCTGAATCAGCCTGGCTATGGAGGCATGCGCCAGATAAGGGTTTACCGCACAGGCACCATAGCCCAGAAGGGCTGCAAAGTGGTGTACCTTACAAGGCTCCGCAGTCTCCACGATCAGAGACATTGCCATACACTTTTTGGTACGAACCAGATGATTGTGAACTGCTGCCACTGCCAGAAGAGAGGGAATGGCAACATGATTCTCATCCACGCCGCGGTCAGAGAGGATCAAAATATTTGCACCGTCGCGATAAGCTCTGTCCACCTCCACACACAGATGGTCGATTGCTCTCTCCAAAGGGGTGCTCTTATAGAACAGCATAGACACCTTTTCTACCTTCAGACCTTCCTCCCGCAGATGAGAAATCTTCAACAGATCCAGATCAGACAAGATGGGATTCTGCACCTTCAGCACGCGGCAGTTGGATGGCTTCTCCGACAGCAGGTCACCGTTTTTACCCACATAGACTGTGGTGGCGGTTACGATTTTTTCCCTTACCGCATCAATGGGGGGATTGGTCACCTGGGCAAAAAGCTGCTTAAAATAATAAAACAAAGGCTGATATTCCTTGGAAAGCACTGCGATGGGAGTATCGATACCCATAGCGCCCACATGCTCTGCTCCCTGTAATGCCATGGTGCCGATTTCTTCCCGGTAATCCTCATAGGTATAGCCGAAAGCCTTCTGCAGCTTTACCAGCTCCTCCCTCTTGAAGGAAGGTACCTTTTCATTGGGAATCTTCAGATCCTTCAACGTACAAAGATTAGAATCCAGCCATTCGCCGTAAGGCTCCCGTCCTGCATAACGGTCCTTTAGCTCCTCATCGGAAATGATTCTGCCTGCCTTGGTATCTACCAGAAGCATCTTGCCGGGATGCAGTCTTTCCTTTTTCAGGATGTGCTTCTCATCCAGTTTCAACACACCGACTTCGGAGGACAGGATCAGTCTGTCATCGTCCATCACATAGTAACGGGAGGGCCGCAGACCGTTACGGTCCAGGATTGCTCCCATCACATCTCCATCGGAAAACAGAATGGAAGCGGGTCCGTCCCAGGGCTCCATCATGGTAGCATAATACTGATAGAAATCCCTTTCCTTCTGAGACAGGGTATCATTGTGTTCCCAGGGCTCCGGAATCAGAATCATGGCAGCCAGTGCCGGATCCATGCCTCCCATGATCATGAATTCCAATGCATTATCCAGCATGGCAGAGTCGGAGCCTTCCGTGGAAATCACAGGCAGTACCTTGGTCAGATCCTCGTCACTGAAACGGCTGGTCTGCAAGGTTTCCTCCCGTGCCAGCATCTTATCCGCATTGCTTCGGATGGTGTTGATCTCGCCGTTGTGTACCACCAGACGGTTGGGATGCGCCCTGAGCCAGCTGGGATTGGTGTTGGTAGAGAATCTGGAATGTACCATGGCGATGGCGGATTCATAGTCCTCATCCTGCAGATCCAGGAAGAAGGTACGAAGCTGTCCTACCAGGAACATTCCCTTATAGACAATGGTTCGACAGGAAAGGGAGGGCACATAGGTATTTTCGTTGCTCTGTTCAAACACGCGGCGCACCACATAAAGCTTGCGGTCAAATTCAAGATCTTCTCTGCATTCCGCGGGACGTTTGATAAATGCCTGATAAATCTGAGGACAGCTCTCCAGCGCTCTCTGTCCCAAAACGGAAGATACTATAGGAAGTTTTCTCCAGCCGAGAAAGGTAAGACCTTCTTTGGCCACGATGATCTCAAACATCTTTCTCGCCTGACTTCTCTTCAATTCATTCTGCGGAAAGAAAAACATACCCACCGCATATTCCCGCTCACCTCCAATAGTGATACCGGTATCTTTCAACACCTTCTTGAAAAATTTATGGGGAATCTGCGTCAGAATTCCAACACCGTCTCCGGTCTTGCCCTCTCCGTCTTTTCCCGCACGATGCTCCAGATTTTCCACGATTTTCAGAGCATCATCCACAATTGCGTGACTCTTCTCCCCACGGATATTTACAATGGCTCCAATACCGCAGTTGTCGTGTTCGAAAGAAGATTCATATAAGGTTTTCTGTTCATTCTCTTGCTTCATCATTTGACTCATAATCAGCCCTCTCTTTCAGCTTTAATGCCGCCCTGATCAATCCCGCAAACAGCGGATGAGGTGCATCCGGTCTGGATTTGAATTCCGGATGTGCCTGCGTGGCAACATAAAAAGGATGTTCTTTCAGCTCTATCATTTCCACAATGCGTCCGTCCGGAGACAGTCCGGAAAGAATCATTCCATTCTCCTGCAACACATTACGATATTCATTATTGACTTCGTATCTATGGCGATGTCTCTCTGAGATATCCTTGCAGCCATACATTTCATATGCTTTTGATCCCTCCTGCAGGGTACAGGGGTAAGCCCCCAGCCTCAGGGTTCCTCCCAGGTCTTCTTCCTTTGTATGGTCGGGCAGCAGGCAAATCACGGGATTGGTCGTCTCCGGATTCAGTTCCATGCTGGAGGCATCAGCCAATCCGCATACATTTCTTGCAAATTCCACGATGGCAAGCTGCATTCCCAGACAGATACCAAGGTAGGGAATCTTCCGGGTTCTGGCATACTCTGCTGCCAATATTTTTCCTTCCGTTCCTCTGGTTCCGAATCCGCCCGGCACCAGAACCCCCTCCACATCATGCAGATACTCTTCCAGATTGTTGGGGTTCAGCTCCTCCGCATCCACCCAACGGATATTGACTCTGGTCTTATTGGCGATACCGCCGTGTTTCAAGGCCTCCACCACACTCAGGTAGGCATCGTGCAAGGCAACATATTTTCCCACGATTGCAATCGTCACGGATTTTTCCGGATGATGAAAAGCATCCACCATCTGCTTCCATTTTACCAGATCCGGTTCCGGGCATGGAATATGCAGACATCTGCAGACCGCTCCTGCCAGGTCTTCCTCCTCCAGCATCAGAGGCACTTCATACAGAGACTGGGCATCCAGATTCTGCAGGACATGCTCCTTTGGGAGGTTACAGAACAGAGCTATTTTTTCACGCATCTGGTCATCTACCGGATAATCCGATCTGCATACCAGAATGTCCGGCCAGATACCCATACTCTGAAGACTCTTCACACTCATCTGCGCCGGCTTCGTCTTCATCTCCCCGGAGGCCTTCAGATAAGGAATCAGGGTCACCTGAATCATGACGGCATTTTCTCTTCCAACTTCTGCCTGGAACTGCCTGATGGCCTCCAGGAAGGGCTGGCTCTCGATGTCCCCCACGGTACCGCCGATCTCGATGATGGAGATAGTCTCCTCCGTCTCGCTTTTTGCCCGATAAAATCTGGACTTTATCTCATTGGTAATGTGCGGTATCACCTGCACGGTTCCGCCGCCATAATCTCCGCGTCTCTCCTTATGGAGAACAGACCAGTAAATCTTACCTGTGGTAACGTTCGAATTCTTATCCAGGTTTTCATTGATAAATCTCTCGTAATGTCCCAGATCCAGATCCGTCTCCGTACCGTCATCTGTTACAAACACTTCTCCGTGTTGTATGGGATTCATTGTGCCCGGATCCACATTGATATAGGGATCAAATTTCTGCATGGTCACATGATAGCCTCTTGCCTTCAGAAGTCTGCCGAGAGAGGCTGCTGTTATTCCTTTTCCCAGTCCGGATACCACACCGCCTGTCACAAATACATATTTAATCATCTGCCTGCCTCTTTCAAAATGTTTATTGTCCGCTTGCGCCGTAGTTGGAAAGGACGCGGGCGGAAGGATCGTTTACGTTGCAGCCTTCCCAGGATTTGTTGGGCATCCAGTAGTCCACGATCATTTCGGCCTGACCGGGATAGAAGCTTTCGAATATCTCACGGTACAGTAAGGATTCCTTAGTAAAGGGAGGCACATAGCTATAGGTTGCAATTTTTTCTTCATACTGTTCATCGGTATATACGGATTCTGCATATTCTTTCAGGTAGTCAACCATGGAGTGTCCTACCGCATCGGAGAAGGCTGCCTTTTCACGCATGAGAATGCTCTCGGGTAAGTAGTCTCCCTCAAAAGCATGGCGCAGCAGATATTTTCCTTTGTTATACTTGTTCATTTTCAGCTCAGGCTGAATGCTCATGACATATTCCACAAAATCCAGGTCGCCGAAAGGTACTCTTGCTTCCATGGAATTGGAGGAGATACATCTGTCAGCACGGAGAACATCATACATGTAGAGCTCACGGATTCGTTTTTCGGACTCCTCCTGGAAGCTCTTGGCATCCGGAGCAAAGTCGGTATATTTATACCCGAACAGCTCATCTGAGATTTCGCCTGTCAACAACACGCGAACGTCCGTAGTCTCATGAATCGCCTTGCAGATCAGATACATACCGATGCTTGCGCGGATTGTGGTGATATCGAAGGTACCAAGCACGTAAATAACTTCCCTTAACGCAGCGAGGACATCCTCTTTGGTGATAATGATTTCGGTATGATCGCTTCCGATGAAGTCTGCAACCTCCTTGGCGTATTTCAAATCAATGGCATCCGTGCTCATGCCGATGGCAAAGGTACGGATGGGTTTCTTTAAGATTTTTGCGGATACCGCGCATACCAGTGAGCTGTCCAGTCCTCCGCTCAGCAGAAATCCCAGAGGTGCATCTGCATCCAGGCGCTTTTCAATGCCTGCGACCAACTTGTCGTGAATGTTTTTACACACCTCCTCCAGAGAATCACCGCTGACTTTCTCTACCTTCGTCATATCTCTGTAGCAGGTAAATTTGCCATCCGCATAGTAATAGCCGGGAGGAAAGGGATAGATTCTGTCCACCAGGCCTGTCAGATTCTTGGCCTCACTGGCAAAAATGATTTCCCCGTCCTTGGGATATCCGTAGAACAGAGGACGGATGCCTATGGGATCTCTCGCTGCCACCAGATCATTCCGCTTTGCATCATAGATAATGCAGGCATATTCCGCATCCAGCTTACGGAACATTTCAAGACCGTATTTTTCGTAGAGTGGCAACAGTATCTCGCAGTCCGAATCACTTTTAAAGGAATACTCCGACTCTAACTCTTTTTTCAGTTTTCGGAAACCATATACTTCGCCGTTGCAGACAATTGCGTTTTCCCCACAGGTAAAAGGCTGCATTCCTTCTTCTGTCAATCCCATTATGGCAAGGCGTTCGAAGCCCAGCGTCACACTTCCCACTTCTATGATTCTTTGCATATCCGGTCCTCTGGATATGGTTCTGTCAAAACAGTCTTTCAATTCCTCCGGTGCAATCGTGCATCCTTTATAACCCATGATTGAGCACATAACAATTTACCAAGCCTTTCTTATATTCTTTTTCAAATACCAACGCGATTTCACGAAGAGTAGCAATAGTACCCTCCGTGAAATCGTTTTCGTACTTCTTTGTATTCCAATATTGGTATTTCTTATGTTTCAGAGCTTATTCCACATCCTGCAGTGCCGCAAAATCTTCCTCGCCGGTGCGGATCTTGACAACCTTTTCCACAGGATATACGAAGATCTTGCCATCGCCGATGTGTCCGGTATACAAAGCCTTCTTAGCAGCATCAACAACAGCAGAAACAGGAATCTTGCTGACAACCACTTCTACCTTTACCTTGGGAAGCAGGGTAACATCCATCTCAACACCACGGTACATTTCTCCGGCACCCTTCTGGATACCGCAGCCCATCACCTGTGTAACCGTCATTCCGGTAACGCCCAGATCGTTCATTGCTTTCTTCAGTTGCTCGTATTTGCTCAGCTTTGCAATGATGACTACCTTGCTCATGCCGGTTGCAGGCATGGGATTGACAACGGGCACTGCCGCATTTTTCTTTGCTTCACTTGCCTCATCATAATCTTCGGTACCAAGGCTTGTGTTTTCGTTCACATCCATTGTCATGGTATTGGAGATATCCATGATACTGAATCCTGCATATGCGCTGGGCAAACCATGCTCTGTTGCATCCAGACCAATGATTTCTTCCTCCTCGGTAACACGGAGACCAAAGATTGCCTTGATTACCAGGAAGGTGATGGTAATGGTAACTGCTGTCCAAAGGATGACAGAACCGGCACCCAACAGCTGCAGGGCAAGAAGTTTAAAACCGCCGCCGTAGAACAGACCAACCAACTCATTGCCTGCCGCATCCGCAATGCTGTATCCGGGTGCAGTGTTGGTTGCAAAGAGACCTACCGCAATGGTTCCCCAGATACCGTTCAAACAATGCACTGCAACTGCTCCCACGGGATCGTCAATATGAAGCTTGTAATCCAGAAACCATACGCCGAAGCAAACCAGAAGTCCTGCTACCGCACCAATCACAATTGCACCAAAGGCATCTGTCACATCACAGGGAGCGGTAATTGCTACCAGACCTGCCAGAGAAGCGTTCAGACACATGGAAACATCAGGCTTTCCATACTTAATCCAGGTAAAAATCATACATACTACCGTGGCAATGGCAGGAGCAATGGTTGTAGTTACAAATACGGAACCAAGCTGAGGTAATGAGGTACAAGCCGCACCATTGAAGCCATACCAGCCAAGCCAGAGAATGAATACACCAAGTGCACCGATGGGCAGGTTATGTCCGGGAAATGCGTTGATCTTTGTTACTTTTCCCTTGCTGTCTTTTACAAACTTACCAATTCTGGGTCCCAGAATCTTTGCTCCGATCAAAGCGGAGATACCACCTACCATATGGATGGCACAGGAACCTGCAAAATCATGGAATCCCAGCTGTGAAAGCCATCCGCCGCCCCAGATCCAGTGAGCCTCGATTGGATAGATCAGAGCGGAGATAACTCCGGAATATACACAGTAGGAAAGGAACTTTGTTCTCTCTGCCATGGCACCGGATACAATGGTTGCCGTGGTAGCGCAGAACACTAAGTTAAATACAAAACTAGAAAAATCAAAGTTTTCATAGGAGGTAAAAATATCAAATCCGGGCTTTCCGATAAAGCCAAACAAATCTTCTCCCAAAAGCAGCCCAAAACCGATCAGGATAAATACTACAGTGCCGATACAGAAGTCCATCAGGTTTTTCATGAGAATGTTACCTGTGTTCTTCGCTCTGGTAAAACCGGCTTCTACCATAGCAAACCCGGCCTGCATCCAGAACACCAATGCTGCACCGATCAAAAACCAGACTCCAAATACTTCACCGCTTATCGCTTGTAATACTTCTTCACTCATACTACTCCCTCCATTTCTGATAAACACAGAAGGCACGTCCCCCTTGGGGACGCGCCTTTGCGTCATATAAACTCACTATACATAAAACAAAATATCTGCATAACCGGGATAAGGAAGCACTCCCTCGGGAATCAATTCCTCAGCGGCATCCGCCAGTTCTCTCACCTTGCTCATATCCTCAAGAATGGTGGACTGATAATACTTCGCAAGCTCCAGACCATCACTCATGCTCTCAGCCTTTGCCGTATCCTTTTCCAGAATCTGTACTGCATCGTACAGCGCATCATACTTGGATGATAATCTATCAATGATTGCTTTCTCTGCCTTGCAGGAGAGCCCCTCATCAAGCGTTTTCTTCTTGGCTGCCACGGTAAGCGTTTCATCCATGGTCTTGAGTACTGCCGGCATAAACTGATGATTTACCATATCCAGCATAGTCTTTGCTTCGATATGAATGGTCTTGGAATAATTCTCAATCAAAATCTCATATCTGGAACGAATCTCGCTCTCCGTAAAGATATGATGCTTTGTAAAGAGCTTCACATTCTTATCCTGGATGAAAACAGGGAGAACATCAGGGGTTGATTTATAATTATATAATCCACGCTTCTCAGCTTCTGCCACCCATTCATCGGTGTAACCGTTTCCGTTGAAGATGACTCTCTTGTGATCCTTGATGGCCTTCTTCAATAATGCATGTACGGTTTCTACCATCTTCTCAGGTGTTACATCCTTCAGAGTCTCATAGAACTCGCTGAGTGCCTCTGCAACTGCCGTATTCAGAACCACATTGGGTCCGGATACGGAGAAGGAAGAACCTAAGGAACGGAATTCGAACTTATTACCCGTAAAGGCAAAAGGTGAGGTTCTGTTGCGGTCTGTGGTATCCTTAAAGAAATGAGGCAATACCGTTGCACCCGTTTCCATACGCACCTTCTGCTGATCTCCGAAGAAGGTATCATTTTCAATGGAATCCAGAACGGCTGTCAATTCATCTCCAAGGAAGATGGAAATAATTGCGGGAGGCGCTTCATTTGCTCCCAGTCTGTGGTCGTTTCCCGCACTAGCCACGGACAATCTCATCAAATCAGCGTAATTGTCAACCGCTGTGATGACTGCCATCAGGAATACAAGAAACTGAATATTTTCAGCCGGTGTTTTCCCGGGATCCAGCAGATTAATTCCGGTATCCGTTGTCATGGACCAGTTGTTATGCTTACCGGAGCCGTTGATTCCCTCAAAGGGCTTCTCATGAAGCAGACATACAAATCCATGTCTGTCCGCAACCTTTCTCATCACATCCATGGTCAGCTGGTTGTGATCCACCGCTACGTTGGTGGTATCAAAGACCGGCGCAAGCTCATGCTGGCAGGGAGCCACTTCATTATGCTTTGTCTTTGCAGGAATTCCCAGCTTCCAAAGCTCCTCGTCCAGCTCATGCATATAAGCTGCGACTCTGGGCTTCAGGGTACCGAAGTAATGATCCTCCATCTCCTGTCCCTTGGGAGGTTTTGCGCCCAGAAGGGTTCTGCCGGTAAATACCAGGTCTCTTCTCTTTTTAAATGCTTCTTTTTCCACCAGGAAATATTCCTGTTCGGGTCCCACTGTAGTGGATACACTGGAAACCTCCTGATTGCCGAGAACATGAAGAATCTTGGTGGCCTCTCTGCTCAGTGCCTCCATGGAACGAAGCAGTGGTGTTTTCTTATCAAGTGCCTCTCCGCTGTAAGAGCAGAACGCGGTAGGTATGTACAGAGTGCCATCCTTGATAAAGGCCGGGGAAGTAGGGTCCCATGCGGTATATCCTCTTGCCTCAAAGGTAGCTCTCAGACCACCGGAGGGGAAGCTGGAAGCATCCGGCTCACCCTTAACCAGCTCTTTGCCGGAGAACTCCATGATGACTTCTCCGCCTTCCACGGGAGAGATGAAGCTGTCATGCTTCTCTGCCGTAAATCCTGTCATAGGCTGGAACCAATGGGTAAAATGCGTTGCTCCGTGTTCCACTGCCCATTCCTTCATGGCGATTGCTACTGCATTTGCCACATCTATTTCCAAATGCGTATTCGTATCAATAGTCTTTCTCAGTGCCTTGTAAATATCCTTGGGAAGCTTATCCCTCATAACCTTATCATTAAAAACTAAACTTCCATACATCTCCGGAACTGTCATTCCCATAACTGTTCTCCTTTCCAGGGTTCATTTTTCATTTACGGTTGCGCATTCCGTAGTACTTTTAAAAAATAAGAAAAAGGCGCCTTGGACTCATCCAAAGCGCCTTTGCTTTTATGTCATGTACTATAACTCATATTTTTCCGGGTGTCAATCCCCTTTTGTAAATTTTTTTCTGAGCATTTTTCTGGAGGATTCTGTTCCTCGACTTATGCCCTGTGTGTCTGTTACAGGCACATTTACACTTAGGATTGATCAAACCGGGTAATGGTTGTCGAAGCAGGCCTTGCAGAGAGGCAGGTCTCCTGTCATTTTGGGAAGATCCTCCAGAAGCATATAGCCCAGGGAATCTGCCCCGATTCGTTCGCAAATCTCCTGAGTGGAATATTCATTGGCAATCAGCTCCGAATTGTCAGGCACATCGGTACCATAGTAGCAGGGATACAAAAAGGGTGGCGAACTGATCCGCACATGAACCTCCAAAGCCCCTGCCTTTCGCATCATTTGTATCAGATTGGCAATGGTGGTGCCTCGTACAATAGAGTCATCAATCAATACAATCCTCTTACCCCTGACCACACTCTCAATGACGCTGAGCTTCATCTGTACCGCGGAGACTCTCTCCTTCTGTGTGGGCTTAATGAAGGTACGTCCAACATAACTGTTTTTCGAAAAAGCGGGTTTAAACGGGATGCCTGATCTCTCCGAATAGCCCACCGCCGCAGTCAGACCGGACTCCGGTACTCCGGTGACCACGTCCGCCTCCACGGGATACCGTTCTGCCAGAGCCATACCTCCCCGCAGCCGTGCCTCATAGACACTGACTCCATCCATCTTGGAATCCAGCCGGGCAAAATAAATATACTCAAATACACAGTGTGCCTTTTCCTCGGTATGCAGGCGCAATTCCGTATGCAAGCCTTCCTTTGTTATGGTCACTATCTCTCCGGGCTCCACATCCCTCACAAACTCAGCTCCCACAGCAGTGATGGCTGCACTTTCGGAAGCCATAAAATAAGTCTGCCCCAGCTTCCCGATACACAGAGGCTTCAGCCCCCAGGGATCCCGGACTCCTACCAGCTTTTGAGGGCTCATAATCAGGAGAGCATATCCGCCCTTGATTGCCTGTGCCACCTTACATACCGCATCTTCAATGCTGGAGCAGTTCATTCTCTCCTTTGCAATCGCATAGGCCAATACCTCCGAATCCGAAGTACCGTTAAACACCGCCCCCTCCGCCTGCAAAGCTTTCCTCAGTATCTCTGCATTGGTGATATTCCCATTGTGGGCAAGGGCAAGCGTTCCCTTGGAATAGTTGTAAAAAAAAGGCTGGGCGTTCTCCACACAGCTGGCTCCTGCGGTGGAATATCTCACATGACCGATTCCGATATTTCCCCGAAGTCTGCTCAAAACATCTGTATGAAATACTTCGCTGACCAGACCCATCCCCTTATGTGCACATATGTTTCCGATGGGTCCCTTCGTATCGCATACCACAATGCCTGCAGACTCCTGACCGCGATGTTGCAGTGCAACCAATCCATAATAAATCCACTGCGCCGCATCGATATCCTCCATGCTCCACACACCGAACACGCCACATTCTTCCTGTGGTTTATCCATCCAATCATTCATAATGGCTACCGATCCTTTCCTCTCTTTATTGAAAATCCGAGTGCTCTTATCTCTGAACACAATCCTGTACAACGTACATCAGTTGTCGCCCAAGGCAGAAAAAAAGGCACTTCGGGAATCTCCCAAAGCGCCTTTGCTTTTCTTATAGTGTATTCTTTTATCTCCTGATTGTCAATATCCATCCTGAGCCTGAACACTTGTCCATCCTGACAATTTGAATACTTGTCCTTCCTGACAGCTTGAATGCCTGCGTACATTTCAGATGCTTCAGTTCATCCTCATCAGATATGACATCATACATCCGCCCTGCGCTCCGGCATCTCTGACGGATGGCAGATTATCCGGTGTAATACCTCCTATTGCAAAGACAGGGATATCACCATGCAGCCTGCAATAAGAAGCAATCTCTCTCACAAAGGAAAGTCCCCGACCCTTGAGCCCCTTTTTACACTCAGTTTCAAAAATGGTACCTAGGATAATCTGTGTCGCACCATGTTCTGTAGCATATGCCACATCCTCCGGGCTGTGACAGGACACACTGATTTGCTCAAAGTCCCGCACATAATCCTCGCACTCCCTCAAGCCTGACAGGGACAGATGGATGTTCCTACACCCCAGTTTCCTTGCGATCCGATACTTCGAATGCAGAAAACAAGGCACCCCTTCTGTCTCACATATTTTCAGTACCTCTCCTGCCAGCTCCTCATATGCCTCATCCGTCAGATCCTTTTCCCGAAGAATCAACGCATAAGGATGGTGTGAGACCACCTTGCGGATTTGCTCAAGATAATCACCCGCGACCAGCTTTCTGTTTGTGATGGCAATGGTATCCTTAAACATAGATATAATCATTCAGCACCGGCTGAAGGCCTCCCTGTTCCATATCATGGTACATTCTGTCAAAGGAACGATTGTCATTGATTTCAAACTGCTCATCCCCCACATCGGCATCTGACTTTCCTTCATATTTTTCTTCATGGTCGCCAATTCCGGTGGATACCCCTGCGGATACCTTGGTTGCACAGATTTTGGTGATTCCGTTTCGGAACTCACTGCTTTCACGGCTGGAAACCGTAATTCCCACAAAGGGCAGGAAGATACGATACGCACAGAGCACCTGGCAAAGCTCCCTCTCTCCCACGTCTCTGGGATTGATTTTGTCATTATTCACAATGGGACGAAGTCTCGGACAGCTCAGGGAAAGCTCCGCATGAGGGTATTTTCGATTGATATAGTAAACGTGCAGGGCTGTCGCAAGGGCGTCCTTGCGGAAATCATCCAGACCCAGAAGGGCTGAGAAGCCTGCCCCTCTCATTCCCCCCATGATGGCACGTTCCTGGGCATCAAAACGGTAAGGCCAGACACGCTTATGTCCCAGAAGATGCAGGGTTTCATATTTTTCGGGATTGTAGGTCTCCTGGAACACCGTGACATAATCCACCCCACACTCATGGAGATACTGATATTCATCCACATTGACAGGATATATTTCGATTCCGATATTGCGGAAATACTTTTTTGCAATCTTTACCGCTTCTCCGATATACCGCACATCGGAATAAGTACGGCTCTCCCCGGTCAGCATGAGGATTTCTTCCATTCCCGTCTTGGCAATGACCTGCATCTCATGTTCAATCTCTTCAAAGGTAAGCTTCTTTCGCCGGATATTATTGTAACAGTTAAAGCCACAGTATACACAGTAGTTCTGGCAATAATTTGCAATATAGAGAGGTGTAAAAATATAGACTGTATTTCCAAAATGGCTCTTCGTAATCTCTTCCGCTTTTCTTGCCATCTGTTCCAGAAAAGGAGCTGCCGCGGGGGATAACAGCGCCTTAAAATCTTCGATACCGCAGGAAGCCTTGGATAGGGCACGCTGTACATCTGCCGCCGTATAGGAATCATAATCATAAGCTTCCATAGCAGCTAACACCTTACCCTGAATATCAGAAGCAATCACCTGCATGCCCGGCATGTATTCCATGTGATTCGTTCTGCTTGACGGATCCTGTTCCAGTCTGTGTTTGCGTTCCAGTGCCTCGGGCGGGAGGACATCACTGTCGATAAAGTAAACCCGGTTCTCTTCGTTCATCTTCCTAACTCCTTTATCTCAAAAATCCTGTCAGAGGATCAGAGGCGCTTCCTCCTCTTGCGAGGACACGTCCCATGCCTGTCAGATATGCTTTCCTTCCGGCCTCAATTGCAAGCTTAAAGGCTGCTGCCATTTCCGGCACATCACCCGCCGTGGCAATGGCTGTGTTTGCCATGATGGCTGCAGCACCCATTTCCATAGCTTCACAGGCCTGGGAGGGTTTTCCGATACCGGCATCGACAATGATGGGGAGGTCAATTTCGTCAATCAATACCTGAATCATTTCTTTTGTCGCAAGTCCCTTGTTGCTTCCGATGGGAGCCGCCAGCGGCATCACTGCTGCCGCGCCGGCGTTTTGCAGGTCTCTGGCTACATTCAGATCCGGATTCATATAAGGAAGTACCACGAAGCCTTCCCCGGCAAGTATCTCCGTTGCCCTGATGGTTTCCTGATTATCCGGGAAGAGATACTTGGCATCCCGCATGATCTCTACCTTTACAAAATCCCCACAGCCCATGGCTCTGCTTAATCTGGCAATACGGACAGCTTCGTCGGCATTTCTTGCACCCGAAGTATTTGGCAGTAAGGTGACTCCTTCGGGAATATAGTCCAGGATATTTTCGCTTTCACGGGTATTTGCCCTTCTCAGCGCCAGGGTAATGATCTCCGCACCTCCCTGTTCCACTGCCGCCTTGATCAGATTGATATTATATTTGCCCGAGCCTAAAATAAATCGACTGCTAAACTCTTTTCCGCCAAGTATCAATTTATCTTCCATTACACTATTCTCCTTTTTCCTCTAAAATAATCTGCAATACCTTGTTTGCCTGATGTGCTGCGCAGAGCGTCACCCTGGGGGACATCAGTCCGACTCCGTCTGCGATATCTGTTTTCTCATCGCCGCATACATAAAGGCGCCTCATCATTTTTCGGGTCCTGATGTCATTCGCATCCCCGAATCCCGCCATTCCGTTTCCGGATATCACAATCGTATCCGGGAATCCGGTCAGCAATTCCTGCACCAGCATGGCTTTCTGGTCGGCCTGATCAAAGGCTTCGCACACAATCGGATATCCGGTAAACAGCTCCCGGATATTCTCCTTCGTTACCTTTTCCCTTCGGAATTGATAATCCAGATACGGATTAATCTGATCCAGAATCTCCTTTAATGCTTCTGTTTTGTATTTACCGACATGGGGGATTCCATAGACCTGCCGGTTCAGATTGGTAACATCCACCACATCAAAATCAACCATCCCGATATGACCGACGCCGCTCCGCGCAAGCATGACCGCAAGATTGGAGCCCAGTCCGCCCAGACCTGCAATGGCAACAAACGCATTTCGAAGCTTATCCTTCATTTCTGTTGGAAATCTGGCATCAAATGCCTGCTCTAAAATCTCCCGGTTCATCAGCCGCCTCCCACAAAACGGAGGACCTCGATGGAATCCTCCTCCTGAATCGTAATCCTTTCCAATTCCTCCTTAGGCACGATTTCAAGATTTCTCTCCACTACGACCCTGTTCATCTCAAAGCCCTCTTCCTTCAGATACTGATACAGATTCTTCCCGGCAATCTCTTTCTTTTCTCCGTTGACGGTGACCATTCTCTTCTCCTTTCCTCTTCCCCGGCATAAAATATACCCTTTGCCGAAATGTAATTTCAAAATAGGGATAAAAATAAGCGCTTATGGATATGCCGGTCCATAAACGCTTATCGATTACCATATTCTGCGCCCGGATATATCTCACCAACGATATTTTATCCGGCGCCTTTGATGTCGGTGAAGAGTGGTGCCCCCAATTCACCCTGAATTGCAAAAGGTATTATAGCTTCCTCACACAGATATTTCAATACAAAATTGTAAACCTTGAGAGATAATACCACAATTCCCTATTACCAGGTGCGGCCTGCCATCTGTCTGAACTGCGCAACCGTGGGGGTGTGTGAATTAAGTCCGCCATCGCATGTGAGAACCTGTCCGTTCATATACTCAGCTTCATCACTTGCAAGGTATACACACAAATGTCCGATGTCATCAGGGTTACCACAGCGTTTTCCGAGAATATTGGAAAGGAAGATATCCTTCAGTACATCCGGAATACGTCCTTCATTCTGAGGAGTAACAATCAGACCGGGACGGACACAGTTACAGCGAATTCCACTGGGACCATACATGCAAGCAACATACTCAGTCAGCTTGTCAACGCCTGCCTTTGCACAGGCATACGCAATTGTTCCGAGATCTCCTCCTACACTGGCCATAGAACCGATATTGATAATATTGCCACCCTTCTCATTCTTCATAAGGAAAGGCAGTGCTTCCTTGATCATATTAAAGGTTCCGCCCAGATCCGTAGCTACCACAGCATTGAACTCCTCGAAGCTGATCTCGTCCACACGTCCGTCCTTCATTCCCATTCCGGCAGCGTTGTTGATCAGGACATCAATTCTGCCAAACTTCTCTGCCACATCAACGATCAACGCATGCATAGATTCTCTGTCAGTCAAATCGAAGGCGTGAAACCATGCGCTGCCGCCTTCTGCTGCGATTTCATCTACTACCTTCTGGCCTCTCTCCACATTACGTCCGGTAACCACCACCTGTGCTGCTTCCTTTGCACAGAGCTTCGCAATGCCAATGCCGATTCCACTTGTTGAGCCGGTTACAATAATAACCTTGTCCTTTAAACGATTCATACTTTTCCCTCCAAATTGATATATTATTTTGCCCACTCATATTACAAGCCGTGTTTCGGCTTAATAATTCTCTTTTCTTACTTCAAAGTAAGCCTGAGGATGATTACATACAGGGCAAACCTCCGGTGCCTCGAGACCGACTACCACATGTCCACAGTTACGGCACTCCCACATGGTCACACCACTCTTCTTGAAGACCTCCATAGCCTCTACATTCTTGAGAAGTGCACGATATCTCTCCTCATGAAGCTTTTCAATCGCGCCGACACCTCTGAACTGGGCAGCCAGCTCAGGGAAGCCCTCTTCCTCAGCCTCCTTAGCCATTCTCTCATACATATCCGTCCACTCAGCGTTCTCTCCCTCTGCAGCATGAAGCAGATTCTCCGCTGTGTCGCCAAGTTCTCCAAGAGCCTTAAACCAAAGCTTTGCATGCTCCTTTTCATTTTCTGCTGTCTGCAGGAATAATGCTGCTATCTGCTCGTAGCCCGCCTTCTTTGCTACGGATGCAAAGTAGGTATATTTGTTTCTTGCCTGGGATTCGCCTGCAAATGCCTCCCAAAGATTCTTTTCTGTCTTGGTTCCTGCGTACTTGTTTGCCATTGTTTTATCCTCCGTTTTTTTAATCACTTTCTCAAAATCAGATGCCGGATGCTTGCACAGCGGACAAATAAAATCCTCCGGCAGCTCTTCTCCCACATACTCATATCCGCAAATCGTACATCTCCAGATGGTCTGTCCATCCTCTGTCTTCCCCACTTCCTGCGGCTTGGGCTTAATATGGTTCATATAGTATTCATAGGTTGCCGAAGTATCCCCACTCAGCACTTCCATATCCGTGATCTCACCAATGAACATGGTATGCGAGCCAAGATCCTCCGTCTTGTCAACCTTTACGGAAATATAGGCATTGGTTCCTTCGGTAATATAATAAACACCGTTCTTTCCTCTGACACAGGATGTGTATTCTGCAAATTTATTAACTTCCCTTCCGGTCTGGAACCCGAAATGCTTAAACAAATCAAATGATGCTCTCTGACTGATAACGGAAACCGTAAACTCACCGGTTCTCATAATCATATCATGCGTATAATTTGCCTTATTCACACAGATACTCATCTGGTTAGGCGTTGAGGCGGCCTGAATCGCCGTATTAATGATACAGCCGTTATCCTTCTCGCCTTCTCTTGCTGTAAGCACAAAAAGACCGTAGCTCAACTTATACATCGCTTTTTTGTCCATTCAAAATCCCCTTTCCTATCTGTTTTGCTTCTACCATACTAATATTATAACACGAAGTAACATGAAGTAAATATAAACATGAAAATTGTCCTTCTTCGCCACATATCCGTAATATTTTTCCGAATACCCTACAGACTGCTTCTAATCTAACTTTTTTATCAAATCAATTAACTCTTTCCAATGCTCTATTGTAAGTAT
>CALZBR010000012.1 GCA_945621435.1 uncultured Lachnospiraceae bacterium | reverse complement strand
GTAAATAACGCAGGAATAACAAGAGATAATCTTTTGATGCGAATGTCAGAGGAGGAATACGATGCGGTTCTGAATACTAATTTAAAGGGTGCATTCAATACAATCCGTCATCTCTCCAGGCAGTTTTTGAAACAGAAAAGCGGTAAGATTATCAATATTACTTCTGTTTCAGGAGTTATGGGAAATGCAGGACAGGCGAATTATTCTGCTTCAAAAGCAGGTTTAATCGGACTTACCAAAAGTGTAGCCAGGGAATTGGCAAGCAGAGGAATCTGTGTCAATGCGGTTGCCCCCGGTTTTGTGGATACGGAGATGACACAGGCAATGGCAGAAAAAACCAGGGAAGCCGTTCTGGAAAAAATACCCATGGGAAGAATGGGTAAGCCTGAAGATATCGCAGGAACGGTAGCTTTTCTGGCAGGAAGTGCCGGCGATTACATAACAGGACAGGTAATCTGTGTGGATGGCGGAATGGCAATGTAACAGAGGTTAGAGTCGCTTGTATGCGACGGATTGTGAGGTAATATGAGACGAGTAGTTGTGACCGGACTGGGAGCTGTAACTCCTATCGGCAATAATGTAGAGGCATTCTGGAGTGGCGTGAAGGAAGAAAAAATCGGTTTTGCCCCCATTACCAGATTTGATGCCACTGATTATAAGTGTAAGCTGGCTGCTGAGGTCAAGGATTTTAATCCGGAAGAATACATGGATAAAAAATCAGCAAGACGTATGGAGCTGTTTTGCCAGTTTGCTGTAGCCGCTGCAGGTGAAGCGATGAAGGATGCGGGACTTGATATGGAACAGGAAGATCCCTGGAAGGTGGGATGTGCCATCGGAAGCGGTATCGGAAGTCTGCAGGCAATTGAGAGAGAATATGGGAGACTTGTTGAAAAAGGACCTTCAAGGGTAGGACCACTTTTTGTCCCTATGATGATCTCCAATATGGCGGCCGGGAATGTAAGTATCATGTATGGTCTGAAGGGTAAGAGCCTGAATGTTGTAACTGCATGTGCTACCGGCACAAACTCTATCGGAGAAGCATTCCGCACGATTCAGTACGGTGATGCGGATGTAATGCTGGCAGGTGGTACCGAGGGTGCGGTTACTCCTGTAGGAATTGCCGGATTTACTGCGCTTACTGCATTGTCTGACAGCCAGGATCCGGAGAGATGCTCCATTCCTTTTGACAGTGAACGCAGTGGCTTTGTGATGGGTGAGGGCGCAGGTGTTGTAATCCTGGAAGAGCTGGAGCATGCAAAGAAGAGAGGGGCTCATATTTATGCGGAGGTTCTCGGATATGGCTGCTCTTCCGATGCATATCATATCACATCTCCTGCGGAAGATGGAGCCGGTGCCGCTAAGGCAATGCTCAATGCGCTGGAAGACGGTGGTGTGGCACCGGAGGCATTGACCTATATCAATGCACATGGAACTTCAACTCACCATAACGATCTGTTTGAGACCAGGGCAATCAAACTTGCCTTTGGTGAGCATGCAAAGAATATCAAAGTAAATTCCACCAAATCAATGATCGGGCATCTGCTTGGCGCTGCCGGTGCAGTTGAATTTATTACCTGCGTCAAGGAGGTTCAGGAGGGATTTGTTCACAGAACAGTCGGACTAAAGAATACAGAAGAAGAGCTTGATCTGGATTACTGCCGTCAGAGCTGTAACTGTGAGGTGCCTTATGCACTTAGCAATTCACTTGGCTTCGGTGGACATAATGCCAGCATTTTGATTGGTAAATATAAGGATTGAGGTTAGAAAGATGTCACTGTATACAGCAAAAGAAATCATGGAAATCCTCCCGCACAGAGCACCATTTTTGTTGATAGATACAATTGAGGTATTAGAACCCGGAGTACGTGCCGTGGGGACCAAGTGTGTCAGCATGAATGAACCTTATTTTCAGGGACATTTCCCGGGAAATCCGGTTATGCCCGGTGTGTTGATTATGGAAGCGCTTGCCCAGGTAGGGGCTGTTGCCATACTTTCACAGCCTGAATGGAAAGGACGCACAGCTTATTTTGCAGGAATAGATAAAGCAAGATTCAAGCAAAAGGTGATTCCCGGGGATGTTCTGACACTTGAGATGGAGATTATCAAAGTAAAGGGACCCATCGGAATCGGAAAAGCCGTTGCAAAAGTGGGAGATAAGGTGGCAGCACAGGCAGAATTGACCTTTGCCATCGGTTGAGGAGGATATAATATGAACATAAATCTGAAGAAGAAACGTGCCGAGTTTTTTTCAAAGAAGCTTAGATTTCTTAACAGAACAAATTATATTCAGCCCGGAAGTGAAAAAAATAACGAGACTGTACAAGCAGAACAAGGTGAAACGGAAAAAGAGGAACAGCATGTTAGTCCCGAAGTAAACGGGGAACAGGCAGAAATAAAGGAAGTTCATTTGATCCGATGTCCCAAATGCGGCAAAACCGTTGACCGTGAACGAGTGGTAAAGCGCAAATATATTTGCTATGAATGCGGTGGATATTTCAGGGTTAAGGTACCAAATCGAATTCGAATGGTAGCTGATCCCAAAACCTTTGAACCGTGGTTTACGGATATGCCTGTCAAAAATCCTCTTTCTTATGAAGGCTATGAGGGGAAATTACAGGAAGCAAGAGAAAAAACCGGTCTGGATGAAGCTGTTACGGTCGGAAAGTGTAAAGTTTTCGGTGAGGATATCGTACTTGGTATCTGTGATTCCAGATTCCTCATGGCAAGCATGGGACATACCGTTGGCGAAAAGATTACTGCAGCAATCGAGAGGGCTATTGAGGAGAAGCTCCCGGTCTTTATGTTCTGCTGTTCCGGTGGAGCCAGAATGCAGGAGGGAATTATTTCGCTGATGCAGATGGCAAAGACTTCGGCTGCTATCAAAAAGATGGGAGAAGCAGGACTTTTGTATTGCACTGTTCTGACCGACCCTACGACAGGCGGAGTGACGGCAAGCTATGCAATGCTGGGTGACGTTATTATGGCAGAACCGGGAGCGTTGATTGGTTTTGCAGGTCCCAGGGTCATTAAGCAGACCATTGGTCAGGAATTGCCGGAAGGATTCCAGACAGCAGAGTTTTTACAGGAACATGGTATCGTAGACGGAATTGTAAAGCGTGAAAATCTTAAGAAGACAATGTATTTTCTGGTAAAGGCACATCAGTGCAAGGAAAAGGAATATGCAGAGTTTACTCCCGGAAAGGAATTTCACTTTGTATTGAATGAGATCCTGAAGGAACAGGCATGGACTGTGCGCCCCAAGGATGCCTGGGAAAAGGTTAAGGCTGTGCGCAAGGTGGAACGTCCTCAGGCAGCCGATTACATGGAATATATTTTCGACTACTTTGTGGAAGCACATGGAGACAGGGCTTTTCGCGATGATCCTGCAATCATAGGTGGTATTGCATTTCTGGACGGTCAGCCGGTTACCGTGATTGCGGAGCACAAGGGAAAAGACATTAAAGAATGCCAGGAGAGAAATTTTGGTATGCCAATGCCGGAAGGATACCGCAAAGCCTTGAGACTGATGAAGCAGGCAGAAAAGTTCAACAGGCCGATTATCAGTTTTGTAAATACTTCCGGTGCGTTTTGCGGAATTGAGGCTGAAGAGAGAGGACAAGGCGAAGCAATTGCAAGAAATCTCATGGAAATGTCTGCACTGAAGGTGCCGGTTCTCTGTATCCTGATCGGAGAAGGCGGTAGCGGCGGTGCACTTGCTACCGCAGTGGGAAACGAAGTGTGGATGATGGAAAATGCAACGTATTCCATCCTTTCCCCGGAAGGTTTTGCCTCAATTCTCTGGAAGGATTCCTCGAGAGCAAAGGAAGCCAGTGAAGTAATGAAAATCACTGCACAGGATTTGAAGAATCTGAATGTTGTAGAAAAGATTATTCCGGAGTTCGGCGGAGCCGACAGCAAAACAGCTGAGGCAATTGCCGGATATATGAAAGAACAAATGAAAGATTTTCTACAGAAGTACAATGGTATGGACGGTGATGCCATAGCGGCGGAAAGATATGAAAGATTTCGGAGGTTTTAGGAATGTCAATCAGAATAGTGGGAACAGGCAGCACTCTTCCCAAGAAACATGTGACCAATGAAGAACTGACCAGGCTGGTAGATACCTCCGATGAGTGGATTCGAGAGAGAACAGGAATTGGCGGCAGATATGTGTCCCAGGGAGAAACTGTGACAGAGCTGTCTGCCTCAGCTTGTGAAAAGGCATTAAAGGATGCCGGAAAGAATGCTGAGGATATAGATTTGCTGCTGGTTGCTACCTGCTCGCCTGAAACTTCCATACCCTGTGTGGCATGTCAGGTCCAGGCCAGAATCGGAGCGAACAATGCGGTTGCCTTTGATGTGAATGCGGCATGTGCAGGATTCCTTTTTGCACTTCATACGGTATATGCATATATGGAAGCCGGTATATATAAGAACGCATTGATTGTTGGTGCAGAGGTTTTGTCCAAGATTGTAGATTGGAATGACAGAGGAACCTGTATTTTGTTCGGAGACGGTGCAGGAGCAGTGGTTGTTGAACATTGTGAAAAGGACGGTTTACTTGGCTTTGTACAACATTCTGACGGCAGGAAAGGCGAGGTTCTAAGGTGTGATACCCGCTCTTTGGTCAATCCCTTTGTAGACCGCCCCATGGAAGCCCCTTATGTTCAGATGGACGGTAGAGAAGTCTTTGCATTTGCGGTAAGACAGGTTCCGGCAGGCGTCGAGGAGCTTCTTCAGAAGCTTGAAATGACTGCGGATGACGTGGATTTGTTTGTATTACATCAGGCGAATTTCCGCATCATAGAGGGTATTGCAAAACGATTGAAACAGGATGTGAACAAGTTTCCAGTTAATCTGGACCGGGTTGGTAATATGTCCTCTGCTGCGATTCCGGTGCTTTTGGATGAATTAAACAGAGCGGGCAGGCTCAAAGAGGGAATGTGTATCGTATTATCCGGATTTGGTGCGGGTCTCACGTGGGGAGCTTGCGCACTCAGATGGTAAAGAAATAAGCCGTTCCTGATTCACGCTGTTTCAAAAAGGGAGGGAGAAACATGGCGCGGACATCAAAAAGGTCGATAAATGAGCTTCTTGTAAACCTATTCTATCATGTTATGGACATGGAAGCGGAAGCGGTTATTACGGAAGAATTCAGGGATATTACCAATAATGACATGCACATTATCGAAGCTATCGGCATAGATGAACAGAATAATATGTCTGCAATTGCGCATAAACTGTCTGTAACCGTAAGTACCCTGACCACAAATATGAACGGTTTGGAAAAGAAAGGTTATATTATCAGAACGAGAAGCTCTGAAGATAAACGTGTGGTGCTTGTCACTCTGACCGAAAAGGGGAAAAAGGCTTTTTATCATCATAGAGATTTTCACAAAAACATGATAAAAGCGATTGTGAAAAATCTGAGTGATGAAGAAATGGAGATTCTGTATCGATGCCTTGTGAATTTGGATCGTTTTTTTGATGCAGAATAAGAGATATAGGTTTCTGAATCCAATTTGGAGCTCATTTGAAGCTGATTTGGGCTGATTTGGAAAAGTTTTTCTTGACAAGTTCTTTATGCGTGATATAATTAACACCATATTTACGGAATATATTAAATGCGTAGAAGAGAAGGAGTACTGTTCATCAACTTTTCACAGAGAGCAGCCGGATGGTGAGAGGCGCGAGGAGTCGGACGGGAATACATCTTGGAGCAGCAAACCCAAATGCACTGATGAGATTTCAGCGCAGAGTAGGCTTTGACGGCAGGCACCGATATCAGCCGAGAGTATTGTTTGATACTTGTAGAGCCGTTGCAGCGTGAGTTGTACGGGAACATTAGGTGGTAACGTGAGTGAGAACTCACCCTTTTGAAGAAAGGGTGAGTTTTTTTATTGCCTGCAGGAAAACCGGTAGAACAATTGAGAAAGGGAGGAAAAAAATGACTGTATTTGATGAATTGAAAGCAAGAGGGTTGCTTGCGCAACTGACAGACGAAGAAGAGATTAAGGAACTGATCAACAATGGGAAAGCCGTTTTTTACATCGGTTTTGATCCTACTGCAGACAGTCTGCATGTGGGACATTTCATGGCTTTGTGCCTGATGAAGAGGCTTCAGATGGCAGGAAACAAACCGATTGCATTGATCGGTGGCGGAACCGCTATGATAGGCGATCCTTCCGGAAGAACCGACATGAGAAGCATGATGACCAAAGAGACCATCGATCACAACTGTGAGTGCTTTAAGAAGCAGATGAGCCGTTTCATCGAGTTTGGTGAAGACAAGGCCATGATGGTAAACAATGCCGACTGGCTGAGAGATTTGAACTACATTGAGTTTATCAGGGATATTGGTGCTCATTTCTCCGTTAACAGAATGCTGACAGCAGAATGCTATAAGCAGCGTATGGAGAAGGGACTGAGCTTCCTGGAGTTCAATTACATGATCATGCAGAGCTACGATTTCCTTTGCCTCTACGAGAAGTACGGATGTAATATGCAGTTCGGTGGTGATGATCAGTGGAGCAACATGCTGGGCGGTACGGAGCTGATTCGCAGAAAGCTGGGAAAAGACGCATATGCAATGACGATTACCCTGCTGCTCAATTCCGAAGGCAAAAAGATGGGTAAGACACAGAAGGGTGCTGTTTGGCTTGATCCCGAGAAGACTTCTCCCTATGAGTTCTTCCAGTACTGGAGAAACGTATCGGATGCAGATGTTATCAAATGCTTGCGTATGCTGACTTTCCTTCCTTTAGAGCAGATTGATGAGATGGCAAAATGGGAAGGCAGCCAGTTGAATCAGGCAAAAGAAATTCTTGCCTTTGAACTTACCCAGCTGGTACATGGCACCGAGGAGGCCGAGAAAGCGAGAGAAAGCGCCAGAGCACTTTTTGCAGGCGGTGCACAGGGAGCCGATATGCCTACCTGTGCGTTGGAAGACAGCGATTTCATAAACGGAACCATTGATATTCTCGGGGTTCTTGTTAAGGCGGGACTGACAGCATCCAGATCTGAGGCTAGACGTGCCGTAGAACAGGGCGGGGTTACGGTAGAGAATGAAAAAATTACAGATATCAAGACTACGTATAGTCCTGAAGTATTTGCCGGAGAAGGTATCATGGTAAGACGCGGTAAAAAGAATTTCAAGAAAGTTGTTAAGAATTAAAGAATAGTAAAGAAATATCGAATGAATTCAGGCCTCCCGGCATATCTTTTGATAGGATATGACAGGAGGCTTTTGCTATGGAACATGTATCAAGTACTTACGACTTGTATCGGGATATACAACAACGTACCGGAGGGGAGATTTATATAGGGATACTTGGCCCTGTACGAACCGGCAAATCCACATTTATCAAGAGATTTATGGAGGAGCTGGTTCTTCCTTATATGGAGGATGAGCATGCGAAGCAAAGGGCACAGGACGAGATGCCACAGAGTGCCGGAGGAAAAACAATAACAACAACAGAACCCAAGTTTATTCCGAATGAGGCGGCAAATATCACATTGAACGGAGACATTCAGGTGTCTGTGAGGCTGATTGACTGTGTCGGATATATGGTTGAAGGCGCAGCCGGTCATATGGAAGAGGACACAGAGAGAATGGTCAGGACACCATGGTTTGAATATGAGATACCATTTACACAGGCCGCTGAAATCGGGACGGATAAGGTTATGAATGATCATTCTACGATTGGTTTGGTGGTAACAACTGACGGTAGTTTTGGAGAGATTCCCAGAGAAAACTACATAGAAGCCGAAAAGAAAACCATAGTTGCATTAAAAAAGCTTGGGAAACCCTTTTTGGTTCTCGTTAACAGCAGAAAACCTTATTCGGAAGATGCCAGGAACACTGCCATGGAGATCAAAAATAAGTATGAGGTTACTGCAATTCCGGTAAACTGTGAACAGATGAAAAAAGAGGATATCAACATGCTGCTTGAGAATGTCCTGTATGAGTTTCCCATTTCCTCCATGGAGTTTTATATGCCCAAATGGGTGGAAATGCTGCCGGAAGATAATGATATGAAAGTAACGCTGGTGGAGAAAGTCAGAGATCTGATGAAGGAATATACCAGCATCAGAGATGTATTGGAGAATCCGATCCAAATGGAATGCGAATATATCAGAAAATGTAAGACGGAATCCGTAAACCTTTCAGATGGCTGTATCCGTGTGTTGCTGGATGTGGAAGAAACCTATTATTATCAGATGCTTACCGACATGGTGGGAGAAAGCATAAGTGATGAATATCAGTTGATTCAGAAATTGAAGCATTTTGCTGAAATGAAGAAAGAATACACGAAAGTATTGGATGCGGTTAATATGGTCAGAATCAAAGGCTATGGAGTGGTGACTCCCGAGAAAGAAGAGATCACGTTAGAGAAACCGGAACTGATCAAGCACGGAAGTAAATTTGGCGTAAAAATCAAAGCCAGCAGTCCCTCGATACATATGATACGTGCTAATATTGAGACCGAAATCGCGCCGATCGTGGGTACGGAAGAGCAGGCAAAGGATTTGATCAGTTATATCAACCAATCGGATGCAACAAAGGGGATGTGGGATACGAACATTTTTGGAAAAACAGTGGAGCAGCTTGTAAACGATGGCATCACTGCCAAGGTAGCTGTTGTCGGGGAGGAAAGCCAGCTGAAGCTCCAGGATACCATGCAAAAAATAGTGAATGATTCAAATGGCGGAATGGTGTGTATCATCATCTGACAGCGGAGTATCAATAGCCTCGAAAACACCGGCATCGTGTTTTCGGGGCTATGATTAAATTCATTGCTTTTTTGCAGCTCCTTTTGTATAATAACAGTATAAAAAGGGGAGGTATCAAAATCAATGGGAACTGTTTATGACAAGCTGATGAATTGTTACAAATGTCTGAGAAGTAAAACGGATTTTGTGCCTGAGATTGCGATTATTCTTGGCTCCGGTCTGGGGGACTATGCGGAGCATATTCGCGTGGAGTATGAACTATCTTATGGTGATATTGAAGGCTTTCCGGTATCTACGGTACCGGGACATGCCGGAAAATTTATTTTTGGCTATATAGATGAGATCCCGGTGGTTTGCATGAAAGGCCGCGTGCATTATTATGAAGGATATCCCATCAGTGACGTGGTATTACCGGTCAGGCTGATGAAGCTTATGGGGGCAGGGATTTTATTCCTTACGAATGCAGCCGGAGGAATAAACAACGATTTCCGTGCCGGAGATCTGATGATGATTAAAGACCATATTTCCCTGTTTGCCCCGAATCCCTTGATTGGACCAAATATCGAGGAACTTGGTGTCAGATTCCCGGATATGTCTGCAGTTTATACGCCGGAGCTTCAGGAAATGATAAAAGCAGCTGCAGATGAAAATGGAATTCCTATTCAGGAAGGGAGCTATGTACAGGTGACCGGTCCGTCCTTTGAATCTCCGGCAGAAGTCCGTATGTTAAGAACCCTGGGAGGAGACGCCGTGGGTATGAGTACCGTCGTGGAAGCGATAGCCGCCAGGCATATGGGAATGAAAATATGCGGTATTTCCTGTATATGTAATATGGCGGCAGGGATCACGGAGAAGCCGCTGACGCATGAGGAAGTACAGGAAGCGGCAGACAAGGCTGCACCGAACTTTGCCAGATTGATAACGGAGTCTGTTAAAAGGATGAAAGCATAATGAAAGAGGATGTCAAAAGGCTTCTTGTAAGAGAAGCAATACAGGCCAGAGAGAAAGCCTATGCTCCATATTCCGGATATACCGTCGGAGCGGCATTGATATCAAAAGACGGCGCGATATATCACGGGTGCAATATTGAAAATGCATCTTTCGGAGCTACGAATTGTGCAGAACGAACAGCGTTATTCAAGGCAGTCAGTGAAGGAGAAAGAGAATTCAAGGCGATTGCAATCTCCGGCGGTCTGAAGGGGAAAGCTGCAACTGAGTATGCTTATCCCTGCGGTATTTGCAGACAAGCATTAAGTGAATTTGCGACAAAGGATCTGGTTGTCTTGGTTGCAAAGAGCGAGGAAGATTTTAAAGAATACAGACTGGAACAATTATTACCGTATGCTTTTGGAGGTGAATCTATCAATTGAATATCAGACTATACAATGCAAGAATTCTGACCATGGAAAGAAACAGAGCTGTATTTCATGGAGAAATATGGATAAAGAATGATAAAATATGTTATATCGTGGATAATGACAATAAGGAAGATGAGAATGACAAGGTGGTTGTCAAACCGAACTGGGAATTGGAAATTGACTGTAAAAATAATTTGCTAATGCCCGGATTTAAGAATGCGCATACTCATTCTGCCATGACTTTTCTGCGTTCCTTTGCGGATGACCTTCCGTTGCAGCGTTGGCTGAATGAGATGGTGTTTCCGATGGAGGAAAAGCTGACGGAAGAAGATATTTATGAATTGACAAAGCTTGCAATCCTTGAGTATTTGTCTTCCGGTATCACATCAATTTTCGATATGTATCTGAAGCCGGACGTTACTGCAAGGGCATGTATGGATATGGGAATGAGATGTGTGCTTACCAGTGGGTTAAACGATTTTACTTCTTCCCCGGAGGAAATGGAAGAACAGTATATAAAATGGAATTCCAAGAATCCGCTGATCAGTTATCAGATGGGATTTCATGCGGAATATACCTGCAGTAAGGATTTGCTCTACAAAGTGTCAAGACTCGCACATCGCTATAAAGCACCGGTTTATACTCATCTTGCAGAGACCGTTAAGGAAGTGGAAGAATGCAAGAAGAAATATGGTATGACACCTGCGGTTTTCCTGGATACAATGGGTGTTTTTGATTTTGGAGGCGGCTGTTTTCATTGTGTTCACATGACAGCAGAGGATATCGAAGTGTTTCGGAGACGCAGACTGTATGCAATCACCAATCCGGCCTCGAATCTGAAGCTTGCAAGCGGAATTGCACCGATTGCTGAAATGGATAAGAAGAAAATAGCAGTGGCAATCGGTACAGATGGTCCTGCAAGTAATAACAGCCTGGATATGTTTAAAGAAATGTATCTTGTTTCGGTATTGAGTAAGGTCAGAGAAGGGGATGCCTCCAGCCTGGATGCCGTACGAGCCCTGAGAATGGCAACAGTTCACGGTGCAAAAGCAATGCATTTGAATTCGGCGGATGTTTTGGCGAGAGGAAAATATGCGGATTTGATCATGATTGACATGAATCGTCCCAATATGCATCCGTTGAATAATATTCCCAAGAATCTTGTGTATAGCGGTAATAATTCCAATGTGCTGATGACCATAGTAAATGGTAGGGTATTGTATCGGAATGGTGAATATTTTGTTGGAGAGAGTGCAGAAAGTATTTACCATAGGTGTGACGCGATTGCGAAACGTATCCTGCAATCCTGATCTTATTAAAGCGTTTTCAGTAAAAGGTTACCTGTTCATTATTCGTTTCCATGTATTTCAAACGGAGGGGAGAAAAAGATGTTACAAAAAGTATTCAAGCTGGAAGAAAATCATACCACGGTAAAAACAGAGATTGTTGCCGGACTCACAACATTTATGACAATGGCATACATCATAGCGCTGAATCCCAATCTGTTAACAGGATTCAGGGCAAATGGCGGTAATGAATTGTGGAATGGTGTGTTTATGGCCACCTGCATTGCTTCTGCGGTTGGAATGTTTACCATGGCATTTCTTGCAAATAAGCCTTTTGCCATGGCACCGGGTATGGGGTTAAACAGCTTCTTTGCAGTTGTTGTTGCAAACATTGCAGGTATGACGGGAATGACTTATCTGGGAGCATATCAGACAGCGCTGTGTATTATTCTGATTGAAGGTATCATATTCATTGCGCTTTCCCTGTTGAACGTCAGAGAAAAGATTGTGGAGTCCATTCCGCTCGGGATACGGCAGGGAATTGCGCCGGCAATCGGACTTATGCTGATGAATATCGGACTTGGTTCCAATGCCGGAATTCAAAATTTTGCACAGGAATATTTTGATGCTGAGGGTAACAGATTAGGGAATAATTGTTATTATGCAATGAGGGATTTCTTTGGTTCACTGACAGCGGGTCTGGCAAAAGAAACCATGGGAGAGGCTTATCCGGCAATGGTATTATCTGTTGTGACAATGTTTGTCGGTCTGTTTGTGATCATTGCGCTGGCGCATAGGGGAGTAAAGGCGGCAGTTATTCTGGGAATGTTGGTTTCAAGTGTACTTCACTGGGCAGGACAGGCATTGTTTCTGAAGGTGAATCCGTTTGAAGGCGTAAAAGCGGAAGGATTCCTTCCACCGGTTCAGGATATGGTGAATACAACCTTGTTTAAATTTAACTTTGCAGGTTTTGTAGAGATTGGTGGGTTTACCATTATAACACTGATTGTCACATTTTGTATCATCGATATGTTTGATACCATTGGAACTTTGGTCGGGACTGCGTCCAGAGCAGGTATGCTCAATAAGGACGGGAAAATGGAAAACATGAAGGAAGCCCTTATGGCTGACGCAGTGGGAACCGTGGTTGGTTCTGCAACAGGTACCTCTACTGTGACTACCTTTGTGGAGTCTGCTTCCGGTGTGGAAGCGGGTGGAAGAACCGGACTGACAGCGTTTACGACAGGTGTATTGTTCCTTGCATGTATGTTCCTGGCACCCATAGCCGCAATCATCCCGCCGGCAGCAACTTCTTCCGCACTGATTTATGTAGGCGTGCTGATGATTTCAGGTATTAAGAATATCGACATGGATGATATATCACAGTCTGTTCCCGTAACGTTGATGTTGATCGGTATGCCGGTTTCCGGTTCCATTGGGCATGCGATTGGTCTCGGACTGATTTCATTTACCATTATCAAGATATTTACAGGAAAAGCAAAGGAGGTATCAGTACTGACTTACGTTTTGTCAATGATTTTCCTGCTTAAGTTTTTCCTTGCCATCTAAAATAGGAGATGAAATCATATTATGGAATTTGTGATTATGCTGGCTTCGCTTGTGGGCTTTGCGGTTTTTATCATCGCATTGGAGGCTTATCGTGCGAGAAAGCGGGAGAAAGAATTTATCGGGGAGTTGTACCATAACTATACGAAACTGTCGGATAAAAGTTATTCTCCCGAACGATTTATGCGCATGGGAAGCTATTATGAGAGACACAAGTCGGAGTGTCAGATTGATGATATCACATGGAATGATCTTGGACTGGATGAGATTTTTAAGCGTATGAATTATACGATGTCCGCTTCCGGAGAAGAATATCTGTATTATATGCTGAGAACGCTTAAGCAGGATAGAGACTCATTGGAGCATTTTGAGAAGGTCATGAAATGTTTTGAAGAGAATCCTGATGAAAGGGTTCGTTTTCAATATAAAATGCATAAGCTTGGTTATACGGGCAAATATTCGTTGTATGAATACATTGAAAACCTTGATTATCTGGGAGAACGAAAGATAAGTAAGCATCTGATACCTGACCTGATGTTTCTTCCTTTTATAGCTTTGCTGTGGCTAAATTTTTCACTTGGAATTGCAGGAATTGTAGGTTTGATGATGTATAATATCATATCCTATTTCAAGGAGAAAGGCGAGATTGAGGCATACATTACAAGCTTTGCCTATATACTGAGGCTCCTGGATACCTGCAGTGAAGTGGAAAAACTGAAGCTGACGGAATGTCAGGGCGAATTGGATTGTATCAAGAAATGTTATAATAATGTAAAATCCATGTCAAGAGGTGCTTTCTGGGTTATGTCGGCCGGAAACGGTGCCAATCTGACCTCGGGGGATGTCTTCAGTATATTGTTCGACTATATCCGTATGATATTTCATGTGGATCTGATAAAGTTTGACAGTATGCTGAAGGAAGTGCGGGAACACAAAGAAGATATCGACCGGATGATTACCATGATTGGTTACCTTGAGACTGCAGTTGCAGTTTGGATCTTCCGCCAAAGTCTTACACATGGTTGGTGTCGTCCGGTCTTTACGGAGGAATCCGGTGATAACTGCATCAAGATGTATCATGGTTATCATCCTTTGATACCGGACCCCGTAAAGAATAGTATTGATTCCACAAAGAGTGTCCTGCTTACAGGTTCCAATGCCTCCGGTAAATCCACTTTTTTAAAGACCGTAGCAGTCAATGCGATATTGTCCCAAACAGTCAATACGTGTTCCGCTGATAGCTATAGCAGTCCCTTTTATACAATATATTCCTCCATGGCATTAAGGGATGATCTGAAAAACGGAGAAAGCTATTATATAGTTGAAATAAAAGCATTAAAAAGAATACTGGATGCCGCAGACCGGAAGCAAAGGGTTTTCTGCTTTGTTGACGAAGTCCTGAGAGGCACGAATACTGTGGAACGAATTGCAGCGTCCGCGCAAATCCTGAAATCACTGAGTCAAAAGGGTGTTCTGTGTTTTGCGGCAACTCATGATATCGAATTGACCGGACTGTTGGAAAAGGAATTTGATAATTATCATTTTGAAGAAGAAATCGTGGATGGTGATATTGAGTTCAACTACAAATTACAACCGGGTAAAGCTTCGACAAGAAATGCCATAAAACTGTTGGAGGTATTGGGATACGAAAAAGAAATCATTGAGAAGGCATTAAAACGGGCAGAAGACTTTATGAATACCGGCGAATGGAAACGGTAAGGACTTCTTGCCCTTGACGGAGAAGTATTGCGTTGTTATA
Organism: uncultured Lachnospiraceae bacterium; assembly: GCA_945621435.1. Classification (GTDB taxonomy): domain Bacteria; phylum Bacillota; class Clostridia; order Lachnospirales; family Lachnospiraceae; genus Acetatifactor. The sequence continues at coordinate 49,374 of CALZBR010000012.1, read as the reverse complement.
CTGAAAATATAAGAGTGATTTTGAAATCAAATGTTTCTGAAAGGTTTGGTAAAGATAAATGGGAAATTTGATTGAGTTTGGAAGAATGTTTCTGTCATATGGTCTTTTGATTCTGATTACCGTAACAGCAGGAGCAGCAGCTTTTTTCCTGGGTTCCAATATGGCGAAGAAAAAGAAGGCAAAGGAAGAACATGAATCATCTGACGGAGGCATTGCGTAAATGGCAAAGTCTGCAGGACAGAAACTGAAGCTGCTGTATATCATTAAGCTTCTCACCGAAAAAACCGATGAAAATCATCCTGCTACAACAGCAGAGATCATCAGTTATCTGGAAGCAAATGGTATTCATTCCGAGAGAAAAAGCATTTACGATGATATCGAAAAGCTCTGCGAATTCGGCTATGACATTATCCGGGTCCAGAGCAGATTGGGTGGCGGTTATTATCTTGCCGGCAGGGAGTTTGAACTGGCTGAACTGAAACTGCTGGTTGATGCGGTTCAGGCATCAAGATTTATAACTACAAGAAAATCTAGAAGCTTAATCAAAAAAATAGAACTTCTTGCGGGAAAATACGATGCCGGTAAGCTGCAACGCCAGGTGTATGTTGCGGGACGTATCAAGACGGAAAATGAGAGTATTTATTACAATACGGATACCATTCATCGTGCAATACAGGAGAACAAACAGATTGAATTCCAATATATGGATTGGAATCTGAAAAAAGAACTTGTGCCCAGAGTGGGCGGTAAACGCAAAGTTAGTCCATGGGCATTGATCTGGCGGGAGGAAAACTATTACCTTGCTGCCTACGACAGTGTGGACGGGATAATAAAGCATTATCGTGTGGATAAAATGGGGCAGGCAAAGGTTTTAAAGGAAGACCGCGAGGGCATGGAGCAATTTTCCCAAACGGATCCTGCTGCTTATGCAAACCGGACTTTTGGAATGTTTGGAGGGGAAGAAGAGATAGTTACTCTTCAATTTCCGAATAGACTTATAGGTGTTGTGCTTGACAGATTTGGAAAAGATGCGGATATTCGGCCTGTGACGGAAAGGGTGTTCCGAATCAGGGCAAAAGTGGCTGTGAGCGGGCAGTTTTTCGGCTGGCTGGCAGGAATCGGAAGAGAAGCGGTGATTGTTTCTCCTGCCACAGTAAAAGAAAGCTACAGACAATGGCTTTCAGATATTGTGACTACCATGAATCTGGCAGATGTATTGCCGCTCACGCTTTCGAAAGACGAATAAGATACGGCATTGTTATACATACAAAGCATCCAAATGTTCAAATTATGGGTGCTTTTTTTGTTAATATTTTAGGCAAGAGTAGATTGACAAGAGAAGATTGCATATAATATACTGTTAATATCGGACACAATATATTGATGACGGAAGAGAATGGACTCCAATATTTTGTAGGGAGAATATAACCTTTGAAACCGTTGATTTTAGTTAATCATATCATAAAATGCTTTATGAAGGGAAGGAAAGGGTAACATGGCAGAGATTAATTACGGAGAGGAATATAAACCTCAAAGAGAGATTTTTGTAATAAAGAAAGATGGCAGCAAGGAAGCCTTCAATGTTCAGAAGGTTATCAGTGCTGTAGGGAAAAGTGCATACAGGGCACTGACAAAATTTACAGAGGAAGATGAGAGACATATCTGCCAACATGTATTGGATAAGGTAAATGAGCTTGAGTCTAATGAAGTACCGATCCCGGTGATGCACAATATTGTAGAGAGCGCGCTGGAAGAGGTAAAGCCTGTGGTTGCGAAGAGTTACAGAGACTATCGTAACTATAAGCAGGACTTTGTGCGTATGTTAGATGATGTATACAAAAAGAGTCAGTCTATCATGTATATCGGTGATAAGGAAAATGCAAACACGGATTCAGCACTTGTGGCGACAAAGAGAAGTCTGATTTTTAATCAGCTGAATAAAGAGCTGTATCAGAAGTTTTTCCTGACAACTGAAGAGATTCAGGCATGCAGAGACGGATATATCTATATTCATGACATGTCTGCAAGAAGAGATACCATGAACTGCTGTCTTTTTGACGTGGAGAACGTTTTGAAAGGCGGCTTTGAAATGGGAAATGTATGGTACAATGAGCCCAAATCACTGGACGTTGCTTTTGATGTCATCGGGGACATTGTACTTAGTGCGGCAAGCCAGCAGTACGGTGGGTTTACCGTGCCCAGTGTGGATCTGATTCTGGAGCCTTATGCAGAGAAATCCTATCAGAGGTATATGGACAAGTATATGAGACTCGGAATTGATAAAGATACGGCTGAAGCGGAAGCCTACAGCGATGTCGTTAAGGAATTTGAGCAGGGCTTCCAGGGCTGGGAGTATAAATTTAATACGGTTGGAAGCAGCCGCGGTGACTATCCTTTCATAACGGTAACTGCAGGTACCGGTACGGGAAGATTTGCTAAGCTGGCTACCATTACCATGCTTAATGTACGCAGAAGAGGTCAGGGAAAGAAAGAGTGTAAGAAACCGGTGCTGTTCCCTAAGATTGTTTTCTTATATGATGAGAATCTGCATGGTCCCGGAAAGCCTCTTGAGGATGTATTTGATGCAGGCGTGAAATGTTCCGCAAAAACCATGTATCCCGACTGGTTGAGCCTGACCGGAAAGGGCTATGTGGCAAGTATTTACAAACAGTATGGGAAAATCATCTCGCCCATGGGTTGTCGTGCGTTCCTTTCTCCCTGGTATGAAAGAGGTGGTATGCATCCTGCTGATGAAACAGATGTACCGGTGTTTGTGGGAAGATTTAATATCGGAGCGGTTTCACTGCATCTGCCAATGATTCTTGCTAAGTCAAGAAAAGAGAGTAAGGATTTCTATGAGGTACTTGATTACTATTTGAATCTGATTCGACAGCTTCATATTCGTACCTATGCTTATTTGGGCGAGATGAGAGCCTCCACCAATCCCCTGGCATATTGTGAAGGCGGTTTCCTCGGCGGACATCTGGAGTTCCACGATAAGATTAAGCCGCTTCTTAAATCAGCAACCGCCAGTTTTGGAATCACGGCGTTAAATGAATTGCAGGAGCTCTACAATGGCAAGTCGCTTGTGGAAGACGGTGCATTTGCGCTGGAAGTAATGGAGTATATCAACAATAAAGTAAACGAATTCAAAGAAGAAGACGGTAACCTATATGCGATTTACGGTACTCCTGCCGAAAACCTTTGCGGTGTTCAGGTTAAGCAGTTCCGCAATAAATTCGGTATTGTGGAAGGGGTGTCTGACAGGGAATATGTGAGCAACAGTTTTCACTGTCATGTTTCGGAAGATATCACTCCGATTGAAAAGCAGGATAAAGAAGACCGTTTCTGGGATCTGTGTAACGGTGGAAAGATTCAGTATGTAAAATATCCCGTTGATTACAATATCGAAGCGATTAAGACCTTGATTCACCGTGCAATGGATATGGGATTTTATGAGGGTGTCAATCTTTCACTGGCATATTGCGATGACTGCGGACACCAGGAGCTGGAAATGGATGTATGTCCAAAATGCGGAAGCCGCAATCTGACAAAGATTGATCGTATGAACGGCTATTTGTCCTATTCCCGTGTGCATGGAGATACCAGACTTAACGATGCTAAAATGGCTGAAATTGCAGAAAGGAAATCCATGTAATGAGATATCATAATATTACCAAAGACGATATGCTCAACGGAGATGGCCTAAGAGTTGTACTCTGGGTAGCGGGATGCAATCATTGTTGTAAAAATTGTCAGAATCCCATCACCTGGGATCCGGATGGCGGATTGCCCTTCGACGAGGCAGCTAAAGCTGAGATATTTGAACAATTGGATAAGAGTTATATTTCTGGGATTACCTTTTCGGGAGGGGATCCTTTGCATCCGGCTAACAGACTGGGTGTCAGGGAATTCATGGCAGAGATAAAAGAAAAATATCCGCAGAAGACGATTTGGTTATATACCGGAGATATATGGGAAAATATTTTATATTATCCGATGATGAAATATGTGGATGTAGTTGTGGACGGAGAATTTCATGAGGAAGAAAAGGACGTGAAACTTCTGTGGAAAGGTAGTGCAAATCAGCGGGTGATTGATGTCCAGGCAAGTCTCAGGCAGTCTGATCCTACGGTTCCGGTACTGCATTGCGGCAATTACTCGGACAATTATGAAATGACCAGAAAACCTGACAATATCTGCGGCTGTTGTGATTGAGAAAAGAGGCTGCATTTTGGCTCATGCTAAAGAGCATGAATGGTGATGCGTTATGGAAAGAATTAATATATTTAATTATTGTGCGCTGGCAATATTGGTCATAATTTCAGTGATTATGTTGCTACGAGGAATGCTACATAATAAAAGGAACCGGTATTTTGGATATGTGGTTCTGCTGGCGATAATCAGTGTGTGTTTTGATATTGTCTGCATTTCTATGGATAATATGGCAGATGAGTTTATTGAAGCAAGGTATTTTTTTCACAACGGATATCTGGTGCTTCATAATCTCTGTGTGCCCATGTATATTGCGTATCTGGTTGAACAGACAGATACCTGGCACAGAGTAAAGAAGAGACCTGTTTTGGTCGCTTTGGTTACTTTGCCATATTTATGTGTCCTCTGTTGCTCTTTAATCAATCCGTTCAATCATAAATTATTTGAGATTGATCATGAACTGAATTATGTGAGAGGCTCCTGGTTCTTTATCTTTTACATCAGTGCAGCGATTTATTGGATTTGCGGGTTTGTGTATCTGATACACTTTAAGAAGCTGTTTCAGCGCCTTCAGTTTTGGGCGATGTTCTGCATGTTTTTAGCTATGCCTGTAGCAGTGGCAATACAAATGTTCAGACCGGAATTAGTGATAGAGATGTTTTCCCAGGCACTGGGAATCATTATTATTATGCTGTTGATTCAACGACCGGAAGAACGCCGTGAATCAGTTACGGGTTTTGGAAGACTGAACACTTTTGAGATGGATATGCAGAAGGCTTTTTGTAACGAAAAGCCTATGCATGTATTGATAATTCGGATTTGCAACTATAAATCATTAAATGATATGCTTGGCTTTCAGGACACAAACGATCTGCTGAAAGCTGTTTCCGAAAGGATCGAAGATGCATGCGGGAATCTGCTTCAGGATATTGATTCTTATTATTTACAATCCGGAAGATTTTGTCTGGCCTTGGGACCGGACAGATTGTCAAGATCGGAAGAGCTTGCAAATAGGTTATTGGAAAAATTGACCTTTCCTTTTGAATTGAGACAAATGGAAATCAATGTTGTGACACAAATCTGTCTGGTTTGTTGTCCGGAGGATGTTTCGGATCTGCAGACCATGCTTGCCTTTGGAACCGGAATGGAATGGGAAGATAAATCAGGCAATACCATACATCGCGCCAAGGATTTACTGCAAGATGGCAATTGTAATATGATTCGTGATATAGATTTGATCATAGAGAGGGCTCTGATCAAGGGGAATCTTTCAGTATACTATCAGCCGATTTACTCGGTTAAAGAAGGGCGATTTAATTCGGCAGAAGCTTTGTTACGTCTGAATGATGAAGAGTACGGAGAAATCTCTCCGAATATCTTTATACCTGCAGCAGAGAAGAATGGTGCGATTCAGAGAATCGGAGATTTTGTTTTGAATGAAGTTTTCAGATTTATCGCGAGTGAAGAGTATAAAGCATTAAACATGGAATATGTTGAAGTGAACCTGTCCGTTGTACAGTGTATGAAAGCAGATTTGGCACAGGAGATAATTGAACTGCTGAAAAAGTACGATATTTCACCGGATCAGATTAATCTGGAGATAACGGAAACTGCCACAACTTATTCACAAAATATTATGATGGACAATATAAATGCTTTGGCAGATGCCGGAATAGCATTATCGCTGGACGATTTTGGAACCGGATATTCCAATATGCAGAGAGTTGCGTCTTTGCCGCTGAGTATTGTAAAACTGGACAAAGATTTTGCCAATATGAGTACTGATTCAAAATACGAAATTGTATTGAGAAATATGATTCGAATGATTAAGGATATGAATCTGAAAATTGTGGTAGAGGGCATAGAAACAGCAGGTCTGGCAGAACAGTTTTCACAGCTGGAATGTGAATATATTCAGGGATTTTTCTATTCCAAACCCTTGCCCAAGGATGAGTTCGTCGAATTTATACGAAAGGAAAATCACCAATGAAACGCATTGCACAGTTTTTTAAAGTAACACAGGATAATTTCATTGCTGCCATGACAGAGGAATTTCCGCAATATACGGAAACAGACATAAAAGATATGTATGATTCCCTGGAGTTGCCAAAACGTGCAACCAAGGGAAGTGCAGGTTATGACTTTTATGCGCCCTTTTCTTTTTCACTGCCGCCTGCATCCACCATCAAAATCCCTACGGGTATCCGTGTGAAAATGGATGAAGATTGGGTGCTGAAAGTCTATCCCAGAAGCGGTCTCGGATTCAAGTACAGATTGCAGATGAATAATACGGTTGGAATAATTGACAGTGACTATTTCTATTCTGACAATGAGGGACATATCTTTATCAAGATGACCAATGATTCCAATGAGGGAAAAACAGTGGATGTGTCTCAGGGAACCGGATTTGCACAGGGTATTTTCCTGGAATATGGCATTACGGTTGATGATGAGGCAGAAGGAATCCGAAACGGCGGATTTGGAAGTACAACAAAATAGATTTAAGAATAGTAAGCTCCTTTTTGGTTATACTTTAAACAACTGTATCATGCCGAAAAGGAGCTTTTGATTTGGAAAAAACAAGTCTTGAACAATGTAAAGATTATAAACTGACCGGAAATCTAAAAAAAGATGTAGAATATCTGAATCTGTACCTTAAAGTAAATCAGAACTTTGATTTGATCTGTCGGAGGATAACGATAGGAAACAGAGAAGCCTGTATGTATCTGGTTGATGGTTTTTGTAAGGATGATTTAATGCAAAAGCTGTTACAGTATTTAATGGATATCAAGAAGGAAGATATGCCACAGAACATGGATGAGATTTCCAGGAGCTTTATCCCCTACGTTGAAGTGGAGGTGGAAGATGACTGTGAAAAAATTGTCAATTCGTTGCTTTCCGGTATGTTTCTTCTGTTAATTGACGGTTTTCGTAAAGTATTGCTGATCGATTCCAGAACATATCCTGCAAGAAGTGTCGAAGAGCCGGAAAAAGATAAGGTGCTGCGGGGATCCAAAGATGGGTTTGTGGAAACCATCGTGGCAAATACGGCACTTATTCGCCGCAGAATCAGAAGTACAGAATTATGTATGGAGATGCTGAATGCCGGAAAGAGTTCAAAAACAGACATTGTGCTTTGTTATATGAATGACAGAGTTGATGAAGGACTGTTGAGGGAAGTCAGGAGTAAAATAAATCATATTAAGGTGGATGCTCTGTCTATGAATCAGGAATCCTTGGCAGAATGTCTGTATCGTAAGCGCTGGTATAATCCCTTCCCGAAGTTTAAGTACACGGAGCGTCCCGATACAGCAGCAGCTCAGGTTCTGGAGGGAAACATTGTGATTCTGGTGGATAATTCGCCCTCGGCAATGATACTGCCGACGACCATATTCGATGTGGTAGAAGAAGCGGATGATTATTATTTCCCGCCGATTACCGGAACCTATTTACGATTAACCAGATTTATTATTACATTATTTACTTATTTTGTAACACCAACTTTTCTGTTGCTGATGAATCAGACAGAGTTAGTCCCTGAAAGTTTTTCGTTTATTTTGCTAAAAGAAGAACCCAATATTCCGTTGATATGGCAATTCTTGTTGTTGGAACTTGCGATAGATGGGCTAAAGCTTGCGGCAATAAACACGCCGAATATGCTGACCACTCCATTAAGTGTCATGGCTGCTCTGGTGTTGGGGGAATTCTCTGTTAACAGCGGATGGTTCAGCAGTGAAGTTATGTTATATATGGCATTTGTGGCGATTGCAAACTATACACAGGCAAATTATGAACTTGGATATGCACTGAAATTCTTGCGGATGCTTAATCTGATAATGACACAGATCTTTGGATTGGCCGGTTATGTTGCGGCTGTGATCATTGCTGTGCTTGCTGTTTGCTGTAATAAAACAATATCTCGAAGAAGCTATATTTACCCTCTTATTCCCTTTGATTGGAAAAATCTAAAGAACAGACTGATCAGACGAAGACTTCCTGGCTCGAGAGAATAAATGTATAGACAAATAGTATTAAAAACTGTATAATCTAGTTGTATATGTGGAATTCATAAGGAGACAATAAAATGTTTAAGCTTGTCACAGATAATACCGCTGATTTGCCGAGTGAATACTTGAAAGAACACAATATTGACTGTATTTCTCTAAGCTATATTGTGGACGGAATTTCATACAATAAAGAGAATGAACTGGATTGGAAGCTTTTCTATCATATGATGCGGGAAGGGAAAATGCCCACTACCTCGCAGGCCAATCCGGAAGAGGTTAAGGAATTCTTCGAAGAGTGTATCAAGGAGAACAACGAGATTATGTATCTTGCCTTCTCCTCGGGGCTAAGCGGGACCTGCAGCAGTGCCCGCATAGCTGCACAGGAGGTAATGGAGGAGCATCCGGAGGTCAAGATTATTGTGGTGGACAGTTTGTGTGCTTCCATGGGTGAAGGTTTACTTGTACATAAGGCAGCTAAATTGAGAGATGCCGGTACTTCTATGGAAGAAACTGAAAAATGGTTAAATGAGCATTTGGATAATTTTACTCATGTGTTCACCGTAGATGATTTGTTTCATTTATACAGAGGCGGACGTGTCAGTAAGACAGCTGCCGTTCTGGGTACTATGATAGGAGTGAAACCCAGACTTCACGTCGACCAAGAGGGACATTTGATTGTGTTGAACAAAGTCAGAGGAAGGAAAAAAGCCCTTAACTCTCTGGTGGATTATATGGCGGAGAAGATGGGCAGCTGGGAGCAGGAGAACAGGGAAGATTATGTGTTCATCAGCCATGGAGATGCGTTGGAGGATGCGGAGTATGTTCAGGAACAGATTAAGAAGAGATTTGGTATGGAACATTTCCTGATTAATAATATCGGTCCCACCATAGGAGCTCATGCCGGTCCGGGAACCATAGCACTGTTCTTTATGGGAGAATCCCGATAAGGTTTTGGCAGGCTAAAACCTTATGCAATTATGTCCAAAAGAGAGGCAAAAAGCAATAGAAAAGCATAGGACGCCCTGAAGCATATTCATATATGCATCAGGGTGTCTTTTTATGCACTAATTTCTGTTCCTTTCATACATTAATACAAAGAAAACAGGAAAGAAAAGGAGACGAAAATGCAGGAGTATAGATATGAGGGCAAGGAAGACAGATTTCCTGTCGCTATGGCTTATGTACCCTGGCAGAAATTTGATAAAATGTATGAGAACCTTGACAAAGCCTATCATGAAGGCACCATATTTCCCGAACTGAATAAACCCTTTACCGGAAGGAGATGTGTATCATGAATGGAAAAGAAAAGCTTCTCTATGACATTGGGGTGGTAAGCTTTGTTGTGGTGGACCTGGGGCTCTATCTGGATACGCATCCTACAGACTGCAAAGCAATGGAATATTACAACCATTACAATCATATCAGAAAACAGTTGATGAAGGAGTTTTCGGAAAAATACTATCCTCTGACCATGGATATGGCAGAATGCAGTAAAGAATGGAAATGGGGAATGGCTCCTATGCCATGGGAAGGAGAGTGCGGATAATGTGGAATTATGAAAAAAGATTACAGTTTCCCGTGAATATCAAGGAACCCAATGCAAAGCTGGCACAGGTCATCATCTCTCAGTACGGCGGACCCGACGGTGAGATGGGAGCCAGCATGCGATATCTTTCACAGCGCTATTCCATGCCTTACAGAGAGGTGGCAGGGGTACTGACGGATATCGGTACCGAGGAGCTTGCGCATCTTGAGATGGTAGCAACCATTGTGCATCAGCTTACCAGAGATTTGTCCATGGAAGAGATAGAGAAGAGTGGCTTCGGTCAGTACTATGTGGATCATACAATTGGTGTTTGGCCCCAGGCGGCAGGCGGAATTCCCTTCAATGCCTGCGAATTTCAGGTGAAGGGGGATGTCATTACGGATTTGCATGAGGATATGGCTGCAGAGCAGAAGGCGCGCAGCACTTATGACAATATTCTGCGTCTGATTAAGGATCCTGATGTATGTGAACCTATTAAGTTTTTAAGGGCTCGTGAGATTGTACATTATCAGAGATTTGGTGAAGCATTGCGGATGACCCAGGATAGATTGAACAGTAAGAACTTCTATGCATTTAATCCGGGATTTGATCAGACCCCCAACTGTTAGAAGGAATTAGAATGAGCGCCTGCAACAGGCGCTCATTTTAAGTGATATCTGAATTTATGCCTTGTCTTTAACACTTTAAATGTGTATAATAATAAAGTGACAGAAATATGGGGAGGAGCAGTCAAATGCCTACGCTGGAAGAGATAAGAGAGCGCTTTCAAAAGGATATTTATGCAACAGAAACAACAGGCGTGGAGATCGTGGAAGCCAAACCCGGGAGAGCCTTGTGTAAGCTGACACTTCGCCCGGAGCACATGAATGCAAATGGAGTGCCTATGGGTGGTGCGATTTTCACTTTGGCGGATTTTGCATGTGCAGTTGCATCCAATGCATTCAGTGAGGGAATAACAGTATCTCAACAGGCATCGATTAACTTTCTGACGGTTGCCAAAGGTTCCACATTGTTTGCTGACGCAATCTGCCTGAAGGCCGGGAAGAGAACCGGACTTTATGAGGTCAATATCACGGATGATGCAGGAACCTTCGTGTCATACATGACGATAAATACATTTACGGCAATCCCCGGGAAGTAGGATAAGATACATAAGTATACTATTGGCAAACGCCAATCAAATACAAGGAGGATTTTTATGGAACAGCGGTATTTCCAGCCGGAAATCGAGACGGCAAGTCGTGAACAGATTCTCGCCTGGCAGAATGAGCGCCTGGTAAAGCAGGTGAAGAATGTATGGGATAATGTACCGTACTATCGCAAAAAAATGGAGGAAAAAGGCGTAACCCCTGAAGATATAAAGGGGGTAGATGATTTACATAAGCTGCCCTTCCTCACCAAGGATGATTTGAGAGAGGCATATCCTTACGGTCTCAAGGCAAGACCCTTAAGTGACTGTGTGCGTATCCAGTCGACTTCCGGTACCACAGGCAGACGTGTGGTGGCATTTTATACCCAGCACGATATTGATTTGTGGGAGGATTGCTGTGCCCGTGCAATCGTAGCAGCAGGCGGAACGAAGGATGATGTATGTCAGGTCAGCTACGGTTATGGTCTTTTCACAGGTGGTTCCGGACTGAACGGAGGCAGCCACAAGGTGGGATGTCTGACACTGCCCATGTCTTCCGGTAATACAGACAGACAACTTCAGTTCATGGTGGATCTGGAGGCTACCATTCTCTGCTGTACTCCCTCTTATGCGGCATATCTGGGAGAGAGTATCGAGGAGAGGGGAATTAAGGATCAGATTAAGCTGAAAGCAGGTATTTTCGGCGCAGAGGCATGGAGTGAGGAGATGCGTCAGGATATCCAGAAAAAGCTGGGCATCAAGGCATACGATATTTACGGATTAACGGAAACCAGCGGTCCCGGTGTGGCCTTTGAATGTTGCGAGCAGACCGGAATGCATATCAATGAGGACCATTTCATCGCAGAGATTATCGATCCCGAGACAGGAGAGGTACTTCCTGAGGGCAGCAAGGGTGAGCTGGTATTTACCTCCATCACCAAGGAAGCTTTCCCCCTTCTTCGTTATCGTACCAAAGACATCTGCGTATTAACTCGCAAAAAGTGCTCCTGTGGGCGCACCCATGTAAAGATGAGCAAACCAATGGGAAGAAGCGACGATATGCTGATTGTCAAGGGTGTCAATGTATTCCCGTCACAGATTGAGACGGTTCTTCTGGAGCAGGGTTATCCTGCGAATTATCAGATTATTGTTGACCGGGTGAACCATTCCGATACTCTGGAGATTATGGTTGAGATGTCTCCCGATAAATTCTCTGATTCCCTGGCGGAGATCACAGAGATGGAAAAGAAGCTTGTTGATGCATTGAAGTCTATGCTTGGTATCTATGCAAAAGTACGCCTGGTGGCACCGAAATCCATTACAAGAAGCGAAGGAAAGGCAGTTCGTGTCATAGATAAGCGTAAGATTTAATTATAGTTTAGTTGTAAGAAAGGAGTAATGACCATGACAATTCAACAGATTTCAGTTTTTTTGGAAAATCGAACCGGACAACTCTCGGAGATCACTGATGTTCTGGCAAATAGTAAGGTTGATTTGAGAGCACTTCATATTGCTGATACTGCAGACTATGGTGTACTTCGCCTGATTACCTCCAATCCGGCGGAAGCCTCCAAGGCATTGCTGGAAAACGGATTTATCCTATCCATGACTCCGGTAATGGCGGTTGAAGTACCCGATGAGCCGGGCGGACTGGCAAGACTTCTTAATATACTTGCAAAGGCAGGACTGGATATTGAGTATATGTATTCTGCATTTGGTCAAAAAGGTGGCTCGGCATATATGATCTTCAGAGTGGCTGACGTACAGCAAATGGAAGATATTCTCAAGGAAAATGCTTTGACAACAGTGGGCGGGGAAGCATTGGGGATTGCCTAGTCACAGCCGAAACTTATTGAAAATGCCCGAAACAAAAGAATATAGATACTCCTGCACCGATATATTGTAAAAAAAGGTGTAGGAGTATTTTTATGTGGTTTGAGGACTTAATAGAGAGAATAGACAGGCTTGTATGGGGACCGTTGCTTTTAGGTATGCTCATGGGAACCGGAGTGTATTTGAGTATCCTTTTGAAGTTTCTCTCTGTGAGACGATTGAAAACGGCGCTGAAATATGCATTGGGACTGGAGGAAAAAAGAGAGACAAAACGGGGAAAGAATTGTAAGGCTGCAGAAAAAGAACAGCAAAGCAGAGGGAGAGTGTCTTCCTTTTCTTCTTTGACAACAGAACTGGCTGCGACCATTGGTACGGGAAATATTATCGGAGTATCAACAGCTATGGTTCTGGGAGGACCGGGAGCTCTGTTTTGGATGGTTATCACGAGCATTTTCGGAATGGCCACAAAGCTGGTAGAGAGCAGCCTGGCAGTGAGATTCCGGGTAACTAACAAAAAAGGACAGACAGTGGGAGGACCTATGTATGTCATGGAACAGGTTTTTCCAATCAGGTGCCTGCGACATGTCATGGCGTGGTGGTTCGCTTTTTTGGCAGTTTGTGCTTCCTTTGGTATGGGGAATATGGTTCAGGCCAATTCGATAGCGGAGGCTCTTTTTGTAACCTTTCATGTTCCTAAGGCGGAATCCGGACTGATTCTCTCATTTTTGGTAGTGTTGATAGTGCTTGGAGGAATATCGGTTATTGGAAAAGTAACACAGTATCTTGTGCCTTTTATGGGAATCTTGTATCTGTCGGGGATTGCGGCAGTGCTTATCCTATATTGGAAAAACATTCCCCTGGCGATAGGAGGAATCATCTCGGCAGCCTTTTGTCCCGGTGCTGTCAGCGGAGGTATTTTTGGACAGATTACAATAAGTGCGTTTGATTCGATGCGTTGGGGTATATCCAGAGGAATCTTTTCCAATGAGGCAGGACTTGGCGCAGCAGGGATCACCGCAGCGGCTGCAAATACCGAAGACCCCGTGAGACAGGGATATATCAGTATGACGGGAGTTTTTCTTGATACTGTTGTCATCTGTACAGCCACCGGTCTTGCCCTTGCCGCATCCGGTGTATTTGGAATGGTGGATGGGAATGGCAGGGCGTTAAGCGGAGCTGCTTTGACAATGGTTATGTTTCAGTCGGTATTTGGAGAATTCGGTGGCTGCTTCATGGCAATCTGTATTGTACTATTTGCATTTGCAACGATAATCGGCTGGGCTTACCAGGGGGAGCGTGCATTTGAATTCCTGATGAGGGGAAATACAAAACATAACATAAAGTATCGATTTATCTATGGACTGATTGCGTTCCCCGGATGTGTATTTCCCTTAGAACTGGTATGGAATATTTCTGACATCTGTAATGGTTTGATGGCTTTTCCCAACTTAATCTGTGTGTTGTCTCTTTCGGGAATGGCATGTGAAATGATTGTAAAGCATGAGAAGAATAGAATTGGAAACAATAGGATAGGAAATAGGATTGGGAAGCAGAAAAAATAATTGAGATATCATTGGGAACGTGGTATGATATATTGGTTATGTTGTAGGGATAATCAGGAGGAATCGAAGTGTCAGAAACCATAGAAAAATTTTTAAGATATGTAAAAATAGATACGAAATCCGATGAAACTACAGGAACAACACCCAGTACTGATAGTCAGTATGCCCTTGCGGATGTATTGGTGAAGGAATTGGAACAGATGGGTGCGGAGGAAATCACCTATGACCGACAGTTTTGCTATATCTATGCGTCCATTCCGGCGACGAAAGGGTACGAGGAGAGTCCTGTACTTGGATTTATCGCACATATGGATACCTCGCCTGCTGTGACGGGAGCAGGTGTGAACCCTCGTATTGTCGAGGATTACGACGGTAAAGACATAGTATTACATGAGGAAAAAGGGATTGTTTTCCATGCAGATGAGTTTCCTGAGGTAAAGAAGCTCATAGGTAAGGACCTGATTGTCACAGACGGAACCACGCTTCTTGGCGCGGACGACAAGGCCGGAATTGCTGAAATCATGGCAATGGCAGAATACCTGCTTCGTCATCCGGAAATAAGTCATGGTAAGATTCGTATTGGCTTTACTCCGGATGAAGAAATAGGAGAAGGTGCAGACCATTTTGATGTTACATTGTTTGGCGCTGATTTTGCATACACGGTGGATGGCGGAGAATTGGGGGAACTGGAAGATGAAACCTTCAATGCTGCAGGCGTGAAGCTGACTGTTCATGGCAGAAGCGTTCATCCCGGAAGTGCGAAAGGAAAGATGATAAATGCAATCCTGATAGCACAGGAGTTCCAAAGCCTGTTGCCTGCTTTTCAAAATCCCATGTATACGGAAGGTTATGAAGGATTTTTCCATTTGGACGGAATCAACGGAAATGTTGAAAAAACCATAGCTGACTACATTATCAGAGATCATGACAAGGTCTTGTTTGAGCAGAAAAAGGAATTGTTTAAGAAATGCGCTGATTTTCTGAATGAGAAATATGGGCAGGGAACTGTTTCCGTTGAGATGAAGGATTCCTATTATAACATGAAAGAAGTATTAAAGCCCTACAGTCATTTGATGGAAAATGCTTCGAGGCTGCTTCGTGAAATGGGAGTGGAACCAAAGATTTCACCGGTCAGAGGAGGCACGGATGGAGCAAGGCTTTCCTATATGGGGCTTCCCTGTCCCAATCTGTGTACCGGAGGCGCCAATTATCACAGCAGGTTTGAGTATGCCTGCGTTCAGTCTATGGAGACTGTGACGGAACTGCTCATTAAGCTGGCAGAGTGCTATGGAAGAAAAGAAGAAAAGGATTTGCAGCCGGAACCGCCCTCAAAGGAACCGGAACGTCAATATTTTTACATTTCCAGATGTAAAAAATACATACAGGAATTCAGAGAAAGAAACGGAAGACCGCCAACCTGTTGCGTGACTACCTTTGGGTGTCAGATGAATGCGAGAGATTCAGAGAAGCTGACAGGAATCCTGAGAGAAGTCGGTTATGAGATTATTGACAGCGAGAAGGCAGATTTTGTGATTTTCAATACCTGTACGGTCAGAGATAATGCGAATCAGCGTGTATATGGGCGGCTGGGAGAGTTAAACGGCTACAAACGTCGCAATCCTCAGATGAAGATTGCTCTGTGCGGATGTATGATGCAGGAGCAGGCAGTGCTTGAAAAACTGCAGAAGAGTTATTCTTTTGTGGATCTGATCTTCGGAACCCATAATATTTATAAGTTTGCAGAATTACTCTGCCGTACCTTTGAAGAAAGGGGAATGATTATTGATATCTGGCAGGATACGGATAAAATAGTGGAAGACTTACCTGTGGAGCGCAAATATCCCTTTAAATCCGGTATCAATATCATGTTTGGTTGCAATAATTTCTGCAGTTACTGTATTGTACCTTATGTACGCGGCAGGGAACGGAGCCGCGAACCCAAAGATATTCTGAGGGAAATCGAGAAACTGGTTGCAGACGGTGTTGTGGAAATAATGCTGCTGGGACAAAATGTGAATTCTTATGGGAAGAATCTGGAGAATCCGGTCACATTTGCAGAGCTGTTGCGTCAGATTGAGAAGATTGAAGGATTACAAAGAATTCGTTTCATGACCTCTCATCCCAAAGATCTTTCCGATGAGCTGATCCGGGTCATGAAAGAGTCAAAGAAGATTTGCAGGCATCTGCATCTGCCGTTACAGTCCGGCTCTACTGAGATCCTGACACGTATGAACAGAAGGTATACGAAGGAACAGTATCTCGAACTTGCAGATAAGATTCGAAGAGAGATTCCGGATATCGCATTGACTACAGACATTATTGTGGGATTTCCGGGGGAAACGGAAGAGGATGTGAACGAAACCATTGATGTGATCCGCAAGGTGAAGTTTGACAATGCATTTACCTTCATCTATTCCAAGAGAACAGGAACACCTGCGGCTGCCATGGAGAATCAGGTGCCGGAAGAACAGGTGAAGGCCGGATTTGACAGGGTCTTGAAGGAAGTACAGGAAACCGCCAGAATGCAGGTCTTAGGATATCAGGGTATGGTTATGGAGGCATTGATCGAAGAAGTCAATGAGAACGATGCGACGCTTGTAACCGGCAGACTGTCCAACAATACCATCGTTCATCTGCCGGGAACTGCTGAATTGATCGGCAAGATCATACCGGTAAGTCTGGATGAATGTCGTGGATTTTATTATATGGGACACAGAATTTAACATAAGAGAGAAGAGGCTGACGAAAGAAAATGAATAAGTTAAAACCCAAGTTGTTTTCCGTAATGAAGACCTATACAAAAGAACAGTTTGTGAAGGATGTAGTCGCAGGTATCATTGTGGCAATCATTGCATTGCCATTATCAATTGCGCTGGCGCTTGCCAGTGGTGTTACACCGGAAAAGGGTATATACACAGCGATTACAGCAGGATTTGTGATTTCTTTTCTGGGCGGAAGCAGAGTGCAGATTGCCGGACCTACGGCTGCATTTGCGACGATAGTTGCCGGTATTGTGGCTAAGAATGGTTTTGAGGGGTTGGTCATTGCAACACTTTTAGCCGGTATTATTTTAATCCTGATGGGGTTGCTTAGGCTGGGGAGCCTGATTAAGTTTATCCCATATACGATTACCACCGGTTTTACAGCAGGTATCGCTGTGACTATCGTAATCGGTCAGATTAAGGATTTCCTGGGACTGACTATTGTCACCGAAGAGCCTTTGATCGAGACAGTAGAAAAAGTGAAGGCTGTATTTTCCTTTATTGATACGATAAACTGGTCTGCTTTTATTGTTGGCATGGTATGTATGGCAGTATTGATCCTCTGGCCGCTACTGCCGGGATTCTTCAAGAAAATACCTGCTTCCCTGATTGCGGTTTTTGTAGGAATCGGTATGGTCAGCGGACTGGGAATGAAAGTTAACACCATTGGCGATCTCTATGAAATCTCAAATAAGCTACCGGCTTTTTCCTTACCGGCATTTAACATGACAACAGTGCGCAATGTACTGCCGGATGCATTTACGATTGCGATTCTGGCAGCGATTGAGTCGTTGCTTTCCTGTGTGGTAGCAGACAGTATGGTAAACAGTCGTCACAATTCCAATATGGAACTTGTGGCCCAGGGTGCCGGTAATATGGTGTCTGCCTTGTTTGGCGGAATCCCTGCAACCGGAGCCATTGCACGTACTGCCGCAAATGTAAAGAATGGTGGTCGTACACCGATTGCGGGCATGGTTCATGCGATTGTGCTTTTGCTGATACTGGTAGTTTTAATGCCATATGCAGCATTGATTCCCATGCCTACCATTGCGGCTATTTTGTTTATGGTTGCCTATAATATGTGCGGCTGGAAAAAGTTTGTATACCTTTGCAAGACTTCTCCCAAGAGTGATATCATTGTATTGATAGTAACTTTTATACTGACGGTGGTGTTTGATCTTGTAGTAGCTATCGAGGTAGGCATCCTGATGGCAACGGTTTTGTTTATGAAGCGTATGAGTGATGTGACGGATATTTCCGGATGGAAGAATATTGATGATGAGGAAGATCCTGACAGTATTTCACTTCGTACCGTACCTGCCAAAACAATGGTATATGAAATCAGCGGACCTTTGTTCTTCGGTGCAGCAGACAAGATTCTTGCCATTACCTTAGATGAGAGTATTAACTGCATTATTCTCAGAATGAGAAGCGTTGGCACCATTGATGCCACAGCGATGCATAATTTTGAGGAGATGCTGGAAGAGTGTCATCGCAAAAATATCTGCCTCGTATTCTCCCATGTAAATGAACAGCCCATGAAGGTGATGGAGAAGGCCGGTTTTGTGGAAAAAGTTGGAAAAGAAAATTTCTGCAGCCATATTGATGAAGCATTAAAACGTGCGGAACAGCTACAGTAAGGAGCTTACGAAGGAATAGGAGTAGGGAAGATGTCAGAGCAGCAGATAGCGGTGGAAGATTTAACCCCGATGATGCAACAATATATGGAAACCAAGAAGCAGTATAAGGATTGTATTCTCTTTTACCGTCTGGGTGATTTCTATGAAATGTTTTTTGAAGATGCACTGACGGCTTCCAAGGAGCTGGAGATTACGTTGACAGGTAAATCCTGCGGGTTGGAAGAAAGAGCGCCTATGTGCGGGGTACCTTATCATGCGGTTGAGGGATATCTGACAAGATTGGTCGGGAAGGGATACAAAGTTGCCATATGTGAGCAGGTGGAAGATCCCAGGTTGTCCAAGGGATTGGTAAAAAGAGAGGTTACCCGAATCGTAACTCCGGGTACCAATCTGAATGTTCAGGCTTTGGAGGAATCCAAAAACAATTATCTTATGAGTATTGTCTATACGCCCACGAAGATAGGTATCTCTATAGCTGATGTGACTACGGGAGATTACTATCTTACCGAAGTGGAGGATTTGAAAAAACTCAAAGATGAACTGATGAAATATGAACCTTCAGAGATCATCTGTAATGAAGCATTCCTGGTCAGCGGATATGAAGTGGAAGAATTGCGCGGAAGATATCACATTTCCGTCAATGCACTGGAAGCGCATATGTTTGATGACGAAGGCTGTAAAAAGATACTGCTTCGACATTTTAAAGTAAGTACTCTGGCAGGGCTTGGAATCGAGGATTTTCCCATGGGTATGATTGCAGCCGGCTCCCTGCTGCAATATCTCTATGATACCCAGAAGACCGACCTGGCACATTTTACGCATGTATATCCTTATCTGACCAATAAATATATGCTTCTGGACAGCTCCACGAGAAGAAATCTTGAGCTGGCTGAAACATTGCGCGAAAAACAGAAAAGAGGATCTTTGCTCTGGGTGCTGGACAAGACCAGAACCGCAATGGGCGGCCGACTGCTGAGAAATATGTTGGAACAGCCTTTGATTGACAAAGAAGAGATGGAGAAACGTCTGGACGCGGTGGAAGAACTGTGCAAAGACAGTGTGTCCAGAGATGAAATCAGAGAATATCTGAATCCCGTATATGACCTGGAAAGGCTTTTGAGTAAGGTGACCTACAAGACAGCGAATCCAAGAGATTTTATTGCATTTCGTAATTCTTTGGAGATGCTGCCTGCCATCAAGACAGTCTTAAAAGGTTTTGAGAAGGAGGAACTGATCCGGATTGAAGAGGAAATTGATGGTCTGCAGGACATCTATCAGCTGATTTTGGAAGCCATCGAGGAAGAACCTCCGATTACCATTCGTGAAGGCGGGATGATCAAGGATGGATTCGATGAAACCATTGATATGCTGCGAAATGCTAAAAGAGATGGGAAACAATGGCTGGCTGAGTTGGAAGAACAGGACAGAGAAAGAACAGGAATCAAAAATCTGCGCATCAAGTATAACAAAGTGTTCGGTTATTATTTTGAGGTAACAAATTCTTACAAAGATCTCGTACCGGAGGATTATATCCGGAAACAGACTCTTGCCAATGCGGAACGCTATACCACGCCTCGTCTGAAGGAGTTGGAAGATACCATTTTAAATGCGGAGGATAAGCTTACCACATTGGAATATGATTTGTTTTGTAAAATCAGAGAATCCATCGCTTTGGAATTGGAAAGGATACAGCGGACAGCGAAGGCTTTGGCCAAATTGGATGTTTTTGCTTCTCTTTCTCTTGTCTCCGAGCGTAATCGATATATCAGACCAAAGCTGAATGAGAAGGGAATCATCGACATTAAGGATGGCAGACACCCTGTGGTGGAGCAGATGATTTCCAATGATATGTTTGTTTCCAACGATACCTTTCTCGACAACGGAAGTCATTGCATCAGCATTATCACAGGGCCCAACATGGCCGGGAAATCCACTTATATGCGGCAGACGGCGTTGATTGTTCTGATGGCTCAGGTGGGTTGTTTTGTGCCTGCCAGAAGTGCTAATATTGGGATTGTCGACCGTATTTTTACGCGAGTGGGTGCATCTGACGACTTGGCAAGCGGTCAATCCACGTTTATGGTGGAAATGAATGAAGTGGCGAACATACTTCGCAATGCGACCTCAAACAGCCTTTTGATTCTGGACGAAATCGGCAGAGGTACTTCCACATTTGATGGGTTGAGTATTGCGTGGGCAGTGATAGAACATATCAGTAACCGCAGACTTCTGGGTGCGAAAACGCTATTTGCGACCCATTATCATGAGCTCACAGAACTGGAAGGCAAGATGAGCAATGTAAATAATTATTGTATTGCAGTCAAGGAAAGCGGAGACGACATTATTTTTCTTCGAAAGATTATCAAGGGTGGGGCTGATCGAAGCTACGGCATTCAGGTGGCTAAATTGGCCGGGGTGCCGGATATGGTTATCGGCAGAGCGAAGGAAATTGCAGAACAGCTGACCAATAACGATATTATTGAAAAAATACAGAGTATTGCACCGGACGTAAAAGAGGATATAAAAGGGAAAAAACAGAAGAAACTGGATGAAGTGGATCTGGCCCAGATGTCTCTATTCGAGACCGTGACGGATGAGGATGTTCTGAAGGAGCTGATGGATGCGGATGTCAATCAAATGTCTCCCATAGATGCCTTAAATACTTTATACAAGCTTCAGAATAAACTGAAGAACAGATGGCAGGGTTAGGATAAAAAAGGAGGAAGGTCATGGCAAAGATTCATGTGCTTGATTCGGAAACAATTGATAAAATAGCTGCCGGTGAAGTGGTAGAAAGACCTTCCAGTGTAGTGAAAGAGCTGGTTGAGAATGCAATTGACGCAGGAGCAACTTCCTTGTCCGTAGAAATAAAGGATGGCGGTATTGAGCTCATACGAGTCACAGACAATGGTTGCGGTATGGAAAAGGATCAGCTGCGTACTGCTTTTTTGCGTCATGCAACCAGTAAGATCGAGAAATCAGAGGACCTGACTCACCTGTCAAGTCTTGGATTTCGCGGAGAAGCATTGTCAAGTATTGCCGCAGTGTCCAAGGTTGAAGTAATTACCAAAACACCGGGAAGCCTTACGGGAACAAGAATCTGTATGGAAGGTCCCAAAGAAGTGGTTTTTGAAGAGATTGGTGCACCGGATGGTACTACGTTTCTGATGCGCAACCTGTTTTACAACACACCGGTGAGAAGAAAATTTTTAAAACAGCCTGCAACGGAGGGCAGTTATATTGCTGATCTGATGGAACATCTGGCACTTTCCAGACCGGACATTTCGTTCAAGCTGGTGGTGAATGGTCAGATGAAATTTCACACATCGGGAAACGGTGATTTGCGAGAAGTGATATATCGAATTTACGGCAGGGATGTGGCAAATGCACTGATTCCGATCAAATGGGAGCAGGAAGGCATAAAAGTGGAAGGCTTTTTGGGAAAACCGGTGCAGGTCAGGTCCACCAGAAATTACGAAATATATTTTATTAACGGAAGATTTATCAAAAGTAATGTCATTGCTCGGGCAATTGAGGAGGGATATAAAGAATATTTGATGCAGCACAAGTTCCCCTTTTGTGTGCTTCATATCAGCATGGATTCTTCCAAGGTGGATGTGAATGTACATCCCACAAAAATGGATATACGTTTTACCAATCCCATGGGTTTCAGCGCTTATCTGTGCGGAGCAGTGAAATATACCTTAAAGCATCATGAGATGATCCCCCAGGCTTCTCTTGCAAGCGAGAAGGAGCAGCGTGCGGAGAGAAAAGAAGAAAAAGCAAAGGCTGCAGAGCGTGTACCGGAACCTTTTGAGGTGAACCGCAGGAATGAGGTTCAACAGGTGGTAAAATGTGTCAGGGAAGAAACCTCCTATACAACCCAAGCGAATTCCGAAAGGGAAATAGTCAGAAATCCGGTATGGGAGAGGATAAAAGGAGTTGAAAAGTCTGAAACAGAAAGGCTTGAAGCTGAAATAAAGGAAGCAGATCAAACGGAAATAGGCGAGCCCCAAACGGAACAGCTGAGTCTTTTTGAAAATAAAGTATTATCCGTTGAAAACAGACCGCATTTTCGAATCGTAGGACAAGTATTTGAAACATACTGGCTGGTTGAATTTCAGGATAAGCTTCTTATGATCGATCAACATGCCGCTCATGAAAAAGTTAATTATGAGCGTTTGATGAAACAATATAGAGAAAAAAATGTCATTTCACAGGGGTTAATGCCACCTATCATTATCAGTATGACGGCTCAGGAAGAGATGGTATTGCTGGAAAACAAAGAAGTATTTGAAAGCCTTGGGTTTGAAATAGAAGCCTTTGGCGGAAATGAATATGCCCTTCGCAGTGTTCCTGTAGATTTGTACGGATGTTGTGAAAAAGAAATGTTTCTGGAGGTTCTCGATCAGCTTGCGGAAGGCGGAAATTATGGTGGTATTCGGGTGGTTGAAGAAAAAATCGCATCCATGTCCTGCAAAGCGGCGGTCAAAGGAAATAACCTATTAAGACAGGAAGAAGCGGAAGCCCTGATAGACGAGCTGTTAACTTTGGAGAATCCTTATAACTGCCCTCATGGAAGACCCACAATAGTGGAAATGACAAAAACTGAGATGGAACGCAAATTTAAGAGAATTGTATCCTGATTGACAGTAAATCATGTTAAGAGGTTTTGGAATGAGTGAACCGCAAAAAAATGAAAAGAAACAACCTATGGTGATATTGACCGGCCCTACTGCGGTAGGTAAGACCAAATTGTCCATCAGTCTGGCAAAGAGCATCGACGGTGAAATAATCTCTGCTGATTCCATGCAGGTATATCGCCATATGGATATAGGTTCAGCCAAGATTAAACCGGAAGAAATGAAGGGAGTTCCCCATCATTTGATTGATATTCTGGATCCTGAGGTCCCTTTTAGCGTGGCTTTGTTTAAGAACTATGCTGAGAAAGCACTGACTGAAATCTATGAGAGAGGACATATTCCGATTGTATCCGGAGGAACAGGGTTTTATATTCAGGCATTGTTGAGAAATATAGATTTTAACGGAGAGAACAACACGTCCGAAGGCAAAGAAAACAGCGGAGAGTATCGAAGGGAGCTGGAGAAGCTTGCGGATGAAAATGGTGCGGAATACCTGCATGAAATGTTAAGAACGGTAGATCCTGTCTCGGCGGTTTCCATCCATGCCAACAATGTGAAACGAACAATTCGTGCACTGGAGTTTTATCATCTGGAAGGACGCAGGATATCAGAACACAACCTTCAGGAAAAACAGAAAGAAAATGCTTATAATGCCTGTTATTTTGTACTTAATGATGACAGAGAACGATTATATGCCAGAATCGAACAGCGTATTGACGAAATGATGGAAGAGGGGCTGGTGGAAGAGGTAAGGAAGCTGAAGGAAGCCGGATGCAGCCGTAATATGGTTTCCATGCAGGGTCTGGGATACAAAGAGATTTTGGCTTATTTAGACGGAGAAACATCCCTGGAAGAGGCGATAGAGATCTTAAAGAGAGATACCAGGCATTTTGCTAAAAGACAGCTTACCTGGTTTCGAAGAGAACGGGATGTGATTTGGATTCAAAAGAATGAATTTGATTATAACGAAGAGCGCATGCTGGAGTTTATGCTGGACAAGATGAGAGAGCATCATATCTTATGATTTTTCAAAGAATAGAGGAGGCAGGGGGTAATCACCCGTGAAGGAAGAGCTATGAGCAAATTACAGGAAATGTATGCTGAAATGGGCATTGAACGACAAATATATGAGTATGGAGAAAGCGTCCTGAACAGATTAGTTCCCAGATTTAGGGAAATAGATGAGATCGCCGAATATAATCAGATGAAAGTCATCAAGGCAATGCAGGAAAGCAAAGTAAGTGAAGCCTGTCTATTGGGAACCACCGGATACGGATACAATGATTTGGGACGGGACACCTTGGAGGAGGTTTATGCCAAGGTGTTTCACACGGAGGATGCTCTTGTGAGACCTCAGATTACCTGCGGGACCCATGCCCTTGCTTTGGCACTTATGAGTAATCTGCGGCCCGGAGATGAGTTGCTTTCTCCTGTCGGCAAACCGTATGATACCTTGGAGGAGGTCATTGGCATCCGACCCTCCAGGGGCTCTTTGGCAGAGTATGGTATTACCTACAGTCAGGTTGATTTGTTGCCGGATGGCGGATTTGACTATGAGAATATCAGGAAAAGTATCAACGGGAGAACCCGGTTAGTCACGATTCAGCGTTCCAAGGGATATCAGACAAGACCGACGCTTTCCGTAAAACGAATCGGGGAGCTGATTGCCTTTATCAAAACAATCAAACCGGATGTTATTTGCATGGTGGATAACTGCTATGGTGAGTTTGTGGAAGAAATCGAACCCAGCGATGTCGGTGCGGATATGATTGTGGGCTCTCTGATTAAGAATCCCGGAGGCGGACTGGCACCGATCGGAGGCTATATAGCAGGAAAAAAAGAATGTGTGGAAAACGCAGCCTTTCGATTGACCTCTCCCGGGCTTGGGAAGGAAGTAGGCGCTTCTCTGGGAGTATTGAAAGATTTTTATCAGGGATTATTCCTGGCGCCTACGGTGACTGCAGCCGCATTGAAGGGAGCGGTTTTTGCAGCCAATCTCTATGAACCCTTTGGATTTGGAGTGGTTCCGAACAGTGAAGAAAGCCGGCATGACATTATTCAGGCCATTACCTTTGGTACGCCGGAGGGTGTGATTGCATTTTGTCAGGGAATACAGGCTGCGGCATCGGTAGACAGTCATGTGACGCCGGAACCCTGGGATATGCCCGGCTATGACGCACAGGTAATTATGGCGGCAGGTGCCTTTGTATCCGGCTCCTCCATAGAGCTTTCGGCAGACGGACCCATAAAGCCCCCCTACGCGGTTTATTTTCAGGGCGGACTTACCTGGCAACATGCCAAATTTGGTATTTTAAAGACCGTGCAGGCAATGAAGAATGCCGGACTAATCGACATAAACAGCCTAAAACTGTAAGAATTTGTGAAAAAATGCAGAAATAAATTATCTTATTTTTATGTACAGATCAGGAATTTTATGGTACCATTAACTAATGTATGAAACACACAAAAGAAAGATGAGGAAAAGCCTTGAAAAGAATTAATTGGGTACTGGTTTTGTTAATATTGGTCGGTTTTGTCATCGGAAGCTGCATTGGTACCTGCTTTCCCGGAACTTTCTTGAATTACGGTGAATCATTTGGGCTGAGTCAGCCTATGGTTCTGAATCTGGGATTTTTTATTATTACTTTCGGTCTCGAGATTAATATCACGATTGCCAGTATTCTTGGAGTGATTATCTCACTGGTGGTTTATCGCTTTATACGATGATGTGTGAAGCGTAAGAGTTATATAACCATGCATCGGGAAACGTGTGTCGGAGAAGGTAGAAGGAGACACATGAACCGAAAAGAAAAAAATGCATATCAGGAATTGCCCTATGAAAGATTTTTGAGATTTGGACCGGAAAGCATGTCGGAAGCAGAATTGCTGGCAGTGATTATCAGGACGGGTACCAGGGATAAAAATGCTTTGCAGCTGGCGGATGAGGTGTTGAAACTCTCCAGGTATCCCAGAGAAGGAATACTTGGGCTTTATGATGTATCGGTTGAAGAACTTGAAAAAATCAAGGGTATTGGTCAGGTGAAGGCAGTAAAGCTAAAATGCCTGGCAGAATTATCCATGAGGATGAGCAGAGCTACAGCCAAGGAAGGCTTGAAGTTTTGTTCCTCAGGACAGGTAGCCGCTTACTATATGGAACTGCTGAGACACAAAGAAACGGAATGTGTGTTTTTGCTCAGCCTGGATACAAAGGGGAAAATGATAGGTGAGAAGAAGATTTCCGAGGGAAGTGTTAAAATGTCACTTATTTCACCAAGGGAGATTTTTTTGGAAGCTCTCAGCATGAAGGCGGTTAACATCATTCTTGTTCATAACCATCCAAGCGGCGACCCGTCTCCGAGTCAGAGCGATATTGAACTTACGGGGAATGTGAGAATCCTTGGAGAGATGCTGGATGTACCGTTGCTGGATCATATTGTGATTGGAGATAATTGTTATACAAGCTTTAAAGAGGCTGATTGGTTTATTGAATAACGTTCGGAAAGGGGTTTATTGTTTTGGCTAACAATGCGTTCGGTATCGATTTGGGTACCAATAATATTAAAATCTACAGCAGACTGGATGACTGTTTTGTTGTGGAAAAGAATATGATTGCTATTGAGAATAAAAATACTTTATTTGCTTATGGCAATTCTGCATATGATATGTATGAGAAGGCTCCCGGAAATATTCATATTTCTTTTCCGTTGTCTAATGGCGTCATAGCAGATATCAAAAATATGGAGACATTAATCAGATATTTTATCGGTGATATACAAAAGGGAAACAATAAACCATCTGATTTCTTCATCGCAGTTCCCACGGATGTCACGGAAGTGGAAAAAAGGGCATTTTATGACTTGATTAGGGATTCCGGCGTGAAAGCCAGAAAGATAATGGTGGTAGAAAAGGCGGTAGCCGACGGACTGGGATTGGATATTGACGTTAAAAACTCTCAAGGTGTACTGATGGTCAATGTGGGCTATGAAACAACAGAGATTTCCATTCTTTCACTGGGGGGAATTGTTCTCAGTAAATTGATTAAAAACGGTGGATTGAAGTTTGATGAGGCGATCAGAGCAGCTGTAAGAAAAGAGTTTAATTTGATCATCGGCGGAAAGACAGCCGAAGTTGTAAAGATGAATCTGGGCGATTTGGAGAAGGAAGGAAGAGGTGCGGTTGTATATGGACGTGATATTGTGACCGGACTACCGGTTGAACGTGAGATTCCCACAAAACTGGTTACGGATTGCCTTGAAGAGTTGTTCCATAGCATTGTAGACAATGTGAAGGTCATTCTGGAGAGAACACCTCCTGAACTTGCAGCAGATATTTATAGACATGGTATCTATCTGACCGGTGGAGCGTCAAGGGTGAGTCACCTCGCCGAAAGATTGGCTGCAGGTACCGGGCTTAAGGTAAATGAGGCGGAAGATCCCGAAATCAGTGTTGTAATGGGACTTGCCAAGATTATCAAGGAAGATAACTATAAATCTGTTGCCTATGCAATTGAAGGGATGAGTAAATGAGCCCGGTAATTAAAAAGAAAGGGGAGAGATTTACTTTACCGAGTAAATATCTCCTTTTAATTTTAACGGTTTTGTGTACCTTAATGATGCTGATTACGTTTGGAACAGATACATTTAACAGACCTCTTAATGTTGTTGTGGGTAAGGTGATTGTTCCGTTTCAACAGGGAATTGGAAAAATGGGAGGCTGGTTGTCCAAGCGTTCAGACGAACTGGAACAGATCAGGAATCTTCTGGATGAAAACGCCAGATTGAAAGAGCAGATTGCAGTATTAACAGAAGAGAATATCCTTCTGCAACAGGACAAGTATGAATTGAACAATCTGAGACAATTGATGGAGTTGAACGAACAATACGAAGAATACAAAAAAGTGGGAGCCCGTATTATTGCAAGAGATTCCGGCAATTGGTACTCTTCATTCATAGTTGATAAGGGAAGCAATCAAGGCATTGAAGCGGATATGAATGTCATCGCAGGAGGTGGACTGGTCGGCAGAGTTACTGCAGTTGGACCGAATTGGGCGAGAGTCACGTCGATTATTTCTGATAATAGTAATGTGAGCGGTATGACGATTTCAACCGGTAATAATCTGATAGTATCAGGTGACTTGCAATTGATGTCACAGGGGAATATAAGATTCGGACAACTGGTGGACAGTAAGAATCTTGTTGCCGAAGGAGATAAGATTGTAACCTCAAATATCAGTGACAAATACCTGCCGAATCTCTTGATAGGTTATATCAGTTCCATTGACAGAGATTCCAACAATCTTACGAAATCAGGCTTGATTACCCCGGCTGTTGATTTTGAACATCTTGAGGAAGTTCTGATCATAACTGACAGAAAACAGAGCATCGATGAATAGGGTGAAAAAATATGCTCAGGAAAATAGTAGTTACACTTTTTGTCATTGTATGTTTTATTCTGCAATGCAGTGTATTCGGGAATTTTGCTTTTGCCGGAATCATTCCTAACCTGATGATAATTTTAACAGCCTCTTTTGGATTTATGAGGGGTGAGAATGATGGACTGATTATCGGCTTTTTTTGCGGACTGTTAAATGATATTTTCTTTGGCAGTGTACTTGGTTTTTATGCATTGCTTATGATGTACATAGGGTTTTTAAATGGAAAATTCAGCAGAATTTTCTACCCGGAAGATATTAAGCTTCCGATAGCATTGATAATAACAAGTGATTTGTCCTATGGGATTCTGTGCTATATTTTATTATTTATGCTGCAGGGTAAGTTTCAGTTTGGGTACTATTTTTTACATGTAATCTTACCGGAAGCATTGTATACTATCGTTGTAACCATGTTTCTGTATCCGCTTATTTTAAAGGTGAATGAGAAAATGGAAACCGGGGAGTAAAGGAGTATACAGGGTTTTGTTTGATGAAGTCAGAGAGAAATTAATTAAATTCTTTACGAGCAGATTGACGGTATTTACTCTTGTTTTTTTGATACTGGCAGGTATTTTGGTGTATCGATGTTTTGAACTGCAGATTGTTCAAGGTCAGAAATATTTAGATGAATTTATACTGAAAACAGAAAAAACAAGAGATTTGTCAAGCACCAGAGGAAATATTTATGACAGGAACGGTAATCTGCTGGCTTATAATGAATTGGCATATTCTGTCAAAATAGAGGATGTATTTGAATCGGGTAGTTCCAAGAATAAGAATCTGAACGAAACGATATTAAGATTGATTCAGATGCTTGAGAAAAACGGGGATTCCTGTATCACCGATTTTAAGATATATGTAGATGAAGACGGAGAGTTTAGCTTTAGCGTAGACGGAACTGCAAGACTTAGATTTATTGCGGATGTCTATGGCATTAAAACCATAGACAAATTAGAAGAACCGCAAAAGAGAGCAAGTGCCCTGACTATTATGGAATATCTCAGCAGGAATACCGGAAGTGGTTTTTCCATTGGGGAATACGAAGATCCAGAGAACAGAAAAAGTACTTTTTATCCCGGAAAAGGATATACCAATGAAACCTGGCTTAAACTTGTGACGATACGCTATGCAATGAGTCTGACCTCCTACAGAAAATATATCGGAACCACAGTGGCCAACAATGTGAGTGAGAAGACAGTAGCTGTCATTATGGAAAATTCAACTGATCTTCCGGGAGTAAGTATTGTTGAAGATACTGTCAGAAAATATGTTGACAGTAAATATTTTGCTCATGTTCTGGGATATACAGGGAAGATTTCCTCAGATGAATTAACTCAGCTTAATCTGGAAATGCAAAATCAGGGAAGAGAGGAAGATGCGTACAATATCAATGATGTTGTTGGAAAGAGCGGAATTGAATCTTACCTTGAAACAACCTTGCATGGAGCCAAAGGTTATGAGAGAGTTGTCGTCGATAATATGGGAAAGGTAATCTCCATTGAAGAGAGAAAAGAAGCACAGTCCGGACAGGATGTATATTTGACAATAGATAAGGAATTGACAAAGGCTGCCTATAATATTGTGGAACAAAAGCTTGCAGGTCTTGTGGCGAGTAAAATAGTCAATCAAAAGCAATATGTGCCGGCAGCCAACGCCGGGAGCGCAGACATAAAGATACCTATTTATGATGTGTATTATACTATGTTTAATAATTCCATCATTGATTTCAGGCACTTGTCTTCAGAATATGCGGGAAGTACCGAAAAAGAAGTATTTCAGGCATATCTTGAATATAAAGAGAAAGTATATGCGAAGCTGACCGAAGAGCTGGTCGTGAATAAAACACCATACAATAGGCTGACCAAAGAATATCAGGTATATGAGAGCAATATCGTATCCTTACTGAACAAAAACGGTATCATTATTTCTTCAGCAGTTGATACCTCAGACAAAACATATATTGCTTGGACAACGGATGAGGTCATCAGTCTGAATGAGTATTTGCATTACTGCATTGCACAGAACTGGATTGACGTCAGCAGACTTGAACTGGGTGAATACTCTGATTCTTCCGAGATATATGACAAACTGCTGGACTATATCATTGCGATGTTGGACCGCAACACAGAGTTTCAAAAAAAATTCTTCAAATATATGCTTTTATCGGATGTGATCAATGGAAATCAGGTATGCAGGATTCTTTGTGAACAGGGCATTGTCGACATTCCGATGGAGGATGAGACAGCACTGTTTAACGGAAGATTGAGTGCATATCAATTCATGATGAACAGAATTAAAGCAATTGATATAACACCGGCACAGCTGGCACTCGATCCATGTAACGCCTCCGTGGTAATCACTGATGTTAATAGCGGGGAAGTGCTTGCGCTGGTTTCGTATCCGGGATATGACAATAATAAGATGGCTAATTCCATTGATGCAGAATACTATGCCAAGCTGATTACCGATAAGTCAATGCCACAGTATAATTTTGCAACCCAGTCATCTATGGCTCCGGGCTCTACCTTTAAGATGGTATCGGCTTCCGCCGGATTGATGGAGGGCGTGATTACACTTCACAGCAAGATTAATTGTGTGGGAACCTTTACCATGGTCACACCGTCTCCCAGATGCTGGAACAGATGGGGACATGGAAACGAGAACGTGACCACTGCAATCCGGGATTCCTGTAACTATTATTTTTATAATCTGGGATATGAACTTGCCTCTCTTTCCGGAACATACAGTGAAAAAGAAGGCTTAAATATCCTTTACAAATATGCAGATATGTTCGGATTATCTGAAAAATCCGGAATTGAGATTTCGGAAACCCAGCCCAATGTTTCTACGGAAGACTCTGTCAGATCTGCTATTGGTCAGGGGACACATAGTTATACTACCGTTGGATTGGCCAGATATGTTTCGACAGTAGCAAACAGAGGAACCTGCTATAATCTGACTTTAATAGATAAGATCACCGATTCCGAAGGTAATATCATTGAAGAATATGCTCCCAAGGTCAGAAACATCGTGGATATGCCGAAAGAGTACTGGGATGCGATACAACTGGGTATGAGACAGGTTGTGATGAATAAATCCTATTTTAGTGATTTGGCTGTGGAAGTGGCAGGTAAAACAGGTACTGCAGAACAGACAAAATCAAGACCGAATCATGCATTGTTTGTTTGTTATGCGCCTTATGAAGAACCGGAAATTGCCATTGCCACAAGAATTCCGTACGGATATTCATCTGATTATGCTGCGCAGACAACAAGAGATATCATAAAGTATTATTATGGACTGGTCGAGAAAGATGATTTAATCAATGGTATCGCGGATGAACCTGATAGCGGAATATCGAATGAATTGTAAAGCAGAAAGGAGTACCGAAACAGATGAAAGATCTGGTATTGATCAAAAGCTTTCCTAACGGTATCGCATTACATTTAAATTCAGAGGAACCTTTTGAGCAGGTGCTGGAGGAGATTGCGGCAAAGTTTGCGGAAGCCAGAAATTTTTTTGGAAAGGCTTCTATGGCATTGTCCATTGAAGAGAGACAGGTTTCGGCAGGAGAAGAGATCCTGATCCTTGATGCCATACAGAAAAACAGTAATCTGAATATTGTTTGTATTGTTGAAAAGGATGAGGAGGAGAATAAAAACTATATTAACGCATTGTCTGATGCTGAGAAGAAGAGTTCGGAGTCATCCGATGGTCAGTTTTTTAAAGGAAGCCTGAAAGACAAAGAGGTATTGGAAACTGACAGAAGCGTGATAATATTAGGGGATGTGTACCCGGGATGTGCAGTGATCAGTGCTAAGAATATAATTATTCTTGGAGGATTATACGGGGAGGCTTATGCCGGGGTTAACGGACAGCCCGACGCTTTTATTGCAGCGCTTGAAATGGAGCCGGAAAGAATTAAGATCGGCGATTTCAAATATAAACCTTCTGGTAAGCCGTTAAAATGGGGAATCCATGGCAAGATACAACCGAAACTGGCTTGTGTAAAGAACAAAAAGATAGTATTCGAGACGATTACCAAAGAACTGCTGAGTACATTTTAGATACTCTTGGCGGGACGACAAAAAAATATTTGGAGGAGACAGAAAATGGAAAACACGTTTTCCGGGGAGCAAAAACGCTCCGAAGTAATTGTCGTCACTTCAGGTAAAGGCGGTGTGGGCAAGACCACCACATCTGCAAACGTCGGTACTGGTCTGGCAAAGCAGGGCAAGAAGGTATGCCTGATTGATACGGACATAGGATTACGCAATCTCGATGTAGTCATGGGATTGGAGAATAGAATCGTATACAATCTGGTGGATGTAGTAGAAGGAAATTGTCGCGTGAAACAGGCGTTGATTCGTGACAAGAGACATCCTGGATTATATCTGATGCCCTCAGCACAAACAAGAGATAAATCGGCAGTGAACCCGGCACAGATGATTAAGGTAATCGATCATCTGAGAGAACAATTTGATTATATTATTTTGGATTGTCCTGCGGGAATTGAGCAGGGATTTCAAAATGCGATTGCAGGTGCTGACAGGGCGTTGGTTGTGACAACACCGGAGGTTTCGGCAATCAGAGATGCAGACAGAATCATAGGATTACTGGAAGCAAACGGATTCAATCAAATGGATCTGATTATCAACAGGCTCCGCATGGATATGGTGCGACGGGGAGATATGATGTCTGCCCAGGATGTTATGGATATTCTGGCCATTCCGCTGATAGGAATTGTGCCGGATGATGAGAATGTGGTTGTGGCTACCAATCAGGGAGAACCCCTGGTGGGAAGTGACAGTCCCGCAGGACAAGCATATGCCAATGTGGTACAGCGAGTTCTTGGCAAAGAGATTCCGTTTTTGAATTTTGAAAAGGGTATTTCGTTTTGGACCAGAGTTTCCGGTATTTTTCACAAAATATAGTGGGAGGAGATAGGTGCCATGAGAAATTTCTTTCGCAGAAAAAGCTCCTGCCAGGTAGCAAAAGACAGATTAAAGATATTATTGATATCTGATCGTGTGAACTGTTCACCGGAGATTATGGAGCTCATTAAGAATGATATTGCTAAAGTAATATCAAGATACATGAAGATCGATGCTGAAAATATGGAGATTCAAATTAACACAAAAGGCAGCAAAGCAGGGAAAGCAACAAAAACCAGTTTATGTGCGAATATTCCCATAGTAGATGTATCAAAGCCTGATATACATAAGGATACTCAGAATGTTTACTAAGTTTAAGTTTAGAGAATATGATTTCAAACTAGTGATAATGATATTACTGCTGTCGGTAATCGGAATTATTGCCGTTGGCAGTGCCGAACCCACACTCCGGAACAAGCAATTGGCCGGAGTTGTGGCAGGTACGGCACTTATGCTTTTTATTTCGCTTTTTAACTACAAATGGGTTATGAAACTATATTGGCTGATGTATATTGCCAATCTTGGGCTTTTGATTGCAGTCTGGACTCTTGGCGACGAAGGGAAATATGGTGCACAACGCTGGCTTGGAATAGGAGGATTAAGATTTCAGCCTTCCGAATTGGCGAAAATATTGTTGATTTTATTCTTTGCTCAGTTTATTATGAAATATAAGGATAAGCTGAATACATTTCGGGTATTGGCGGCCAGTTTGGGACTTATTTTAGCACCCTGGTATCTGATTTACAAACAGCCTGATTTATCCACCAGTATTGTGGTAATTGTTCTTTTCTGCGTGGTGATGTTTGCCGGCGGAATCAGTTGGAAGGTGGTGCTTGGTGTCTTTGTGGTAGCAATACCGGCCTTTGCATTAATTGTTTCTCTGGCACTTCAGCCTGACAGCAAATTGCTGGAAGGCTTTCAGGCAAATCGTATTCTGGCCTTTATTAATCCGGAAGAGTATAAAGATACCGAAGCCTACCAACAGCTGAACTCTGTCACGGCAATCGCATCAGGTATGTTGGATGGCAAGGGATACAAGAATAATCAGATTACTTCTGTAAAGAACGGGAATTTTCTTTCCGAAGCCCAGACGGACTTTATTTTTGCAGTCATCGGTGAAGAATACGGATTTAAAGGCACATCGGTTGTAATTGTTCTGTTATTCGGAATTGCTCTGGAATGTATATCGGTTGCAAGAAAAGCGCAAGATACGGCAGGAACGGTAATAGCCGCAGGAATGGGGGGGCTTATTGCATTTCAAAGCTTTTTTAACATTGGTGTTGCCACGTTTATTTTACCGAATACCGGGTTGCCGTTACCGTTTGTGAGCAACGGATTGACTTCGCTGATGAGTTTATTTATTGGAATGGGGTTTGTTCTAAACGTAAGACTACAGTCTGGAAAAACGAAACAGAGAGAGGGTATAGTATGAACATAGCGTTAATTGCACATGATGCTAAAAAGAAACTTATGCAGAACTTCTGTATTGCATACAGAGGAATTCTGAGTAAAAACGAATTATATGCAACCGGGACCACCGGTAGATTGATCGAGGAAGTAACAAATCTAAATATCCATAAATTTTTGGCAGGGCATTTGGGCGGAGAACAACAGATTGGCGCCCAGATTGAACATAATCAGATGGATCTGGTTATATTTTTAAGAGATCCGCTGAATCCAAAACAACATGAACCTGATGTTAATAATGTGGTTAGACTTTGTGATATACATAATATTCCGCTGGCAACAAATTTAGCAAGTGCAGAACTGTTGATTAAGTCCCTGGACAGAGGAGATTTAGAGTGGCGTGAAATGTACAAATAAGAAAAAAGTCATAAATCTGTTGTGTGTCATGCTTGCCGTGATCAGCCTTTTGTCCGGCTGCGGTAACCTTTCGTATGAACTGGTATATCATGCGGACGCTGACGTCAGCAGTTTTAATGTGATTTCAAAAGAAGACAGGAGAACGGCAGTTCCTTATGCAAATAATCTTTGTGTCGTTAGCGGGGATGTATCAGAAGATGTAAAAGCTGATTTGTCTGTTGCTACAGCGGCTGTGCTTATGGACGTCAATAAAAACGAAGTAATCTATGCCAAAAGTGCACATAAACAGCTTTATCCTGCCAGTATAACAAAAATAATGACAGCATTGATAGCAATTCGGTATGGCAGACCTGATCAGGTGCTGACAGCTACTAATTCCGTGAATATTTCGGAATCCGGTGCAACGCTCTGTGGACTGAAGGCAGGAGACACAATGACCATGGATCAGGCACTTCGCATTCTCCTGGTTTATTCTGCCAATGACGTAGCAATGTTGATTGCAGAAAATGTCGGAGGCTCTGTAGAACAGTTTGTTGAGCTGATGAATACGGAGGCTCAGAGAATCGGTGCAACCAATACGCATTTTGCTAACCCTCACGGTTTGACGGATGAAGAGCATTATACGACAGTATACGATTTATATCTGATATTTAATGAAGCAATGAAGGAAGAAACGCTGAGTGAAATTATCAGAATGACAAACTATCAGACTGTATATTATGACAAGAATAAAAAGGAAAAAACCTTTGAAAAAAAATCTACGAACGGTTACTTGAATGGACACTTCACTCCACCTTCCAATGTGACCGTTATCGGTGGAAAAACAGGTACCACAAATGCAGCAGGTCATTGTTTGCTTTTACTTGTAAGGGATGTAAGCGGTGCCCCATATATTGCGATAGTTATGGGCACTCCGAGTACCGACGAGCTGTATCGGTGCATGTCTGAGCTTCTGGGCGAAATCAATCATTTGTCACAGGAAGGATAATTTTTTTATTTCATCCTAAAAGGTTGTTTTTTCGTACCAAATACCTTATAATTAAAACAAGGGATTTACAATTATATTACAACAGGAGGGTATTACAATGGTTCAGTTGATTGTTGGAAATAAGGGTAAGGGAAAGACAAAGCAATTATTGGATAAGGTAAATGAATCGATTAAGGAGATTTCAGGAAACATTGTTTATCTGGATAAGAGCACTAAGCATATGTATGAGCTGAATAATAAGATCCGTCTGATTGATGTATCTCAGTTTTTTATTGAGAACAGTAATGAATTTATCGGTTTTGTCTGTGGAATTATTTCTCAGGATCATGATCTGCAACAGATGTATTTTGACAGTTTCTTGAAGATTGCAAATCTGGAAGGGGCGGATATTACAGAGACTGTCGAAAAGCTTGAAAAAATCAGCGCTGAGTTTAAGGTTGATTTTATTCTGAGCGTATCTATGGATGAGACGGAACTTCCGGCCGGTATGAAAGAGAAGATTATTGTTTCTCTGTAAATGATTACTTTTTAAAGCGCTAAATGATAAAGGAGTGACAAAGCCTCGGTATTGTTCCGGGGCTTTTATATAGAGGATATAGATTTGAGAGAAAGAAACACAAAAATAAGAAAATATAAAAAACCATTTATGAATATCGGTATGATTATTTTCGGCGTAATCTTTATCTATGTCGTTATTTGTGTTATTTTATTTTTTCAGACAAACCATATTGTCCGATATCAGGTTAAAGAGGGTTCGCTGGCTACAGATAATGTTTATAAAGGGATAATATTAAGAGACGAGACTGTAGTGTATACAAAAGCTGCCGGTTACGTCAATTTCTATGCAAGAGAAGGTTCCCGTGTGGGCAAAAACGGGTTAGTATATATTGAGGACGAGACGGGTAAGCTGAGCGAAAGCATTGCGGCTTACAGTCAGGGCGAGAACTCCCTGAGTGATAAAGAACTTGCTGATTTTAGAAGTAAAATAGCAGAATTCTCACGTGAATATGACAGCAGCAGATACGGAAGTACTTATGACTGTAAATATAATCTGAAGAATTCTGTTATGAAACTGGCAAATGCCAATATGTTGAGCAATATACACAGTATTGGTGAAAATGGGGGATTTAGCGGAGTTAATTATGCATATTCTCCGGCTACCGGTATTGTGTCATATTGGATAGATGGATATGAAGAGCTGACTCCTTCTGATGTGACGGAAGAGCTGTTTGAAACTAACAATAAATATCAAAAAAATCAGATTATGGGTAATACCTTAATGGAGGCGAATGAGCCGGTTTATAAGCTTTCCACAAATGAAAACTGGTCGCTGATTATTCCCATAGAAGCAGAACGGGGAGCTAAACTTCAGGAGGAGGGTTATATTAAAGTTCGATTTCTGAAGAATCAATATGAGTCCTGGGCTGAAACAAAGCTGTTAAATAATTCAGATGGGAATACTTATCTTCAACTTCTGTTTAACAATTCCATGATAACCTTTGCAGGCGAGCGGTTCCTGGAGATTGAATTAATCATTGAAGATGAAACGGGGTTGAAAATACCGGTATCTTCCATTGTACAGAAGGAATTTTTCCTGATTCCCGAGAATTTTATTATTACAAACAGTACAAACGGACTGGCAAGTATCATGAGACAAAGCTACATGGAAAACGGAGATATTTCCAGTGAAGTGTTGGAAGTTGAAATATATAATTATGACAGTGAATCCAAGGAGTATTATTTGGACAGTTCGGTACTGAATGCAGGAGATATTCTTACCAAAAAAGAAGGACAGGAGACCTTTACGGTAAGTAAGCGGGCAACACTTATAGGCGTCTATAATATGAATAAGGGCTATGCAGATTTTAAGCAGATAAATATCTTATATCAGAACGATGAATATGCCATTGTAAAATCAAATACAAGGTATGGTTTGAGCGTGTATGATTATATCGTATTGGATGCAGAAGCTGTCAGTGAAAATCAATTCATACAATAATGGGTGATGATTTATGATTAAAGAGAATTATAGAGCAGTAAAAGAAAACATAACGTCAGCCTGTGATGCTTGCGGACGAAAGGAAGAGGACGTTACGCTGATTGCAGTCAGCAAGACGAAACCGTTAAAAATGTTAATGGAGGCTTATGAGGCCGGAGCGAGGGATTTTGGTGAAAACAAAGTACAGGAACTTGAGGAGAAAATCCCCAATATGCCAACGGATGTTCGCTGGCATATGATCGGACATTTACAGCGTAATAAAGTAAAGTTTATCGTGGGAAAGGTGTACCTGATACATAGTGTTGATTCTCTGAGACTTGCCGAGGAAATCAGTAAAGAAGCTGTAAAGAAGGGAGTTACGGTTAAGATTCTGATAGAAGTAAACGTGGCGGAGGAAGAAAGCAAATTTGGAACAACTACCGAAGAAACTACTGCATTAATTGAGTCTGTTTCAAAATTGCCGGGGGTAATTATTGAGGGATTGATGACGATCGCGCCTTTTACAGAGAATCCCGAAGAGAATCGCAAATATTTTCAGAAATTGAAACAATTGTCTGTTGACATAAAGACAAAAAACATTGATAATGTTAATATGAATGTGCTTTCTATGGGAATGACCGGGGATTATCTTGTGGCTGTTCAAGAGGGAGCTACTTATGTGAGGGTCGGAACCGGTATATTTGGGGAGCGTGATTACAGCAAAGACCGGAATAAGGGTCAGCTGTAGAAAGGTGTAATTATAATGGGAGTAATGGATAAGTTCTTGAATTACATGAAACTGAATGGTGAAGAGGAAGAGTATCTGGATGATGATTTTTTGGATGATGACGATGATGAAAATCCGGTAGTCCCTCCAAGAAAAGCGCAGACACAGAAAATAAAAGAAGACGAAATACCCGAAGAACGTCCTGTCAGAAGAGCTGCGGCTACCAATAAGATTACACCTATTAAGCAGCCTTCTTCCAGAAGAGGACAGAATAACACGGGAATGGAAGTATGTGTTATTAAGCCTACCAATGTTGAAGATGCAAGAGAGATTACGGAGACTCTTCTTGCAAATCGTGCTGTGGTATTGAATCTTGAGGGATTGGATAATTATAACGCACAGAGAATCATTGACTTTACAAGTGGTTCGTGTTTTGCCATATCCGGCAATTTACAGAAGATTTCACACAATATATTCATCATTACACCTGCAAGTGTTGATATTTCGGGAGATTTTCAGGATGTATTCAGTGATTCCTTTGAAATGCCGTTAAAGAATCAGTAAGTCCGTAGAATGTTAGATAAAACGTGAGAGTCCGCGTTGCGGGCTCTTTCGTATATTAAGGAGTACAGTAATGGAAAGAATATCAGTAATGTATCATAGAAAACCGGGTTATGATATCGTTTTCACTCACTCTTTTGATGAATTACCGACAGAATTGGAAGCTTTTGAGTGTAAGGGGCGTAAGATTTGTATTGTGACTGATTCAAAGGTTGATGAGATTTACGGAGAACAGTTATTGGGAATCCTTGGCGGCTGTTGCAAAAAGGTTGTCAAGTACGCATTTCCGAATGGGGAAAAAAACAAAAATCTGGATACGGTTCGAGAGATTTATCGTTTTTTGATTGAAGAAAAATTTGATCGAAAGGATCTTTTAATTGCACTTGGCGGAGGGGTGGTTGGCGATACTACCGGTTTTGTGGCTGCCACATATCTGAGAGGAATTGATTTTATCCAGATTCCCACAACATTGTTGGCTCAGGCAGATAGTAGTATTGGTGGTAAGACCGGAGTGGATTTTGACAGTTATAAGAATATGGTTGGTGCATTTAAAATGCCAATCCTTGTTTACATGAATTTGAGTACATTGACTACTTTGGATGAAAGACAGTATTTTTCCGGCTTTGCGGAGATAATGAAACATGGATTGATAAAGGACAGCATGTTTTATGAGTGGCTCATTGAAAATATGTATGAAATCTGTGAACGTGATATCAAGGTTCTTGAGGAAATGCTCATAAGAAGCTGTAATGTTAAAAAAATGGTGGTAGAAAAAGATCCTACCGAACAGGGAGACAGAGCACTTTTGAATTTTGGACATACCATTGGGCATGCTATTGAAAAAGCAAAGAATTTTGAGTTGTATCATGGTGAGTGTGTTGCCTTGGGAGCGGTTGCGGCTGCATATATTTCGTGGAAAAAAGAATTGTTGTCCATGGATGAATATTACGAAATCAGAGATATGTTTGTGCCCTTTTATCTTCCTATTTCTGTGGATAATATTGATCCGCAGGAGATTTTGAAATATACAAAATCAGATAAGAAAATGGATTCCGGCAGAATTAAGTTTGTACTACTAAAAAAGATTGGTAAAGCAGTGATTGACCAGACTGTAACGGATGAGGAAATTCTGGCTGCAATCAACGAGATTAATTTCAGTGAAGAGGATGCACATGCGTAAAAGAAATTGGATAATAATAGATTTAGTGATTGTATTTGTGCTTTTGGCATTGGATCAGTTTACCAAACAGCTTGCTATTGAATATTTGAAGGACAAACCGGCTCGTGTTATTATTAAGAATGTATTCGAACTTAATTATCTGGAGAACCATGGTTCAGCCTTTGGAATGCTGCAGAATCAGAAATTCTTCTTGATTTTTGTCGGCGTTTTGTTTATGGGAATAGTACTGTTTTTCCTGCTCAAGCTTCCGGAGAATAAAAAATTCTATCCGGTACATGTATGCCTTTCTGCTGTGATTGCAGGTGGTATAGGTAATATGATAGATAGAATCAGATTTGATCATGTGGTAGATTTTTTCTCGTTTGTATTAATTAACTTTCCCATATTTAATGTTGCAGACTGTTATATTGTAGTGGCAATTACCATATTATTCATATTATTTATATTTGTATTTAAAGAGGAAGACCTTGATTTTTTGAGCTTTAAACAAAATAAATATCGTGAAATGAAGTAATCGGTGGGCATATGGACAAATATTTGTTCGAGATAACGGAAGAGCAGGAAGAAGAGAGAATAGACCGCTTTTTAGCCGGTTTTAACTCTCTGTCCCGGTCCTTTATTCAAAAGATGATAAAAGAAGAAGCTGTAACGGTTAACGGTCAACCTGTGAAAGGCAGCTATAAAATTAAAGCAGATGATCTGGTCGAATTTTGTTTACCCAAAGCAGTTGAACCGGAGATTGAAGCAGAGAACATACCGCTTGACATTTTATATGAAGACAAGGATGTTATTGTAGTTAACAAACCGAAAGGAATGGTAGTTCATCCGGCGGCAGGTCATTACAAAGGTACCTTGGTAAATGCTTTAATGTATCATTGCGGAGAGGAGCTATCCGGAATTAATGGTGTTATGAGGCCCGGGATAGTGCATAGAATTGATATGAATACCACAGGTTCAGTGATTGCCTGTAAAAATGACGAAGCACATAAAAGTATTGCCGAACAACTAAGAATACATAGCATAAACAGAAGATATCATGCAATATGCCATGGTGTTTTAAAGGAAGAGGAAGGCACCATCAACAAGCCTGTCGGAAGACATCCTAACGATCGAAAAAAGATGGCAGTAAATGAAAAAAATGGGAAGGAAGCTATTACCCATTACAAAGTGTTACAACGTTTCCGTGATTATACCTATGTGGAATGCGTGCTGGAAACAGGGAGAACACATCAGATCAGAGTGCATATGGCAAGTATAGGGCATCCGCTGTTGGGGGATGATATCTATTCAACAAGAAAATGTCCATTTCATCTGGAAGGACAGACACTTCATGCAAAATTACTTGGATTTCAGCATCCGACTACAGGTGAGTATGTAGAAATTGATGCACCTTTGCCTGAATATTTTGAACATCTGCTAAAAATACTGTAATTTGTCAGAATTGGTTGTTTTTATGCAATAAATGTAGTATAATACAGATAGATAAATCATTATTGGGGTTAATGTATTTATACTAATTTGGTAAAGGGGTTGATGTTATGAATACTGTAATCACTATTGGAAGACAGTTTGGTTCTGCAGGACGTGAGATTGGCGAGAGAGTTGCAGAATATTTCGGCATTAAATGTTATGATAAGGAATTGCTCAGCAGAGCTGCTAAGGAAAGCGGTTTTTGTGAAGAAATGATTCAGAACCATGATGAGAGACCTACAAACTCATTTTTATATAATCTGGTGATGGATACCTATTCTTTCGGATATAATTCATCTGCATTTGTAGATATGCCTATCAGTCACAAGGTTTTTCTTGCACAATTTGATACTATTAAAAAGATAGCAGAAGAGGGACCCTGTGTGATTGTAGGACGCTGTGCAGACTATGCGCTTGCAGAAAATAAGAATGTTGTGAAACTCTTTATTTACGGCGATGAAGAAACCAAAGTGAAACGTATCATGGAAAGATATAGTCTGACTGAAGCGAAAGCCAAGGATATGATCGTCAAAAAGGATAAGCAGCGTCAGAGTTACTACAATTATTATTCCTCTAAAAAATGGGGAAGAGCAGACAGTTATGATTTGTGTATCAACAGCAGTATTTTGGGAATTGAAGGTACTGTGAATCTTATTATCCAATATGTGGAGGATTTTGAAAAGAAACTTCAAAAAAATGCAAAATAATAACTAAATCTATTGACAAATAAAGGCACCTCATGTTAATATACTACGGTATGCCGCATGACAAGGTAGAAGTGCGAGATTACGCCACCAAAGTCAGCGAGTAAATGAGCTAATCGTAGTTCATGAATAGGAGGTGCCTTTATATGTACGCAATTATTGCAACAGGCGGAAAGCAGTACAAGGTTTCTGAAGGAGATGTTATCAAGGTTGAAAAGCTTGATGTTGAACCCGGAAACACTGTATCTTTTGACCAGGTTATCGCAGTAAGTGACGGAACCCTCAAGGTTGGCAGTGATGTTGCGAAAGCAACTGTATCTGCAACTGTTATGGAGCAGGGAAGAAGCAGAAAGGTTATTGTATATAAGTACAAGAGAAAAACCGGCTTCCACAAAAAGAATGGTCACAGACAGGCATATACCCAGGTTAAGATTGACAAGATCAACGCATAATGACAACTGTAGTGATTAAAATGGACCATAAAGGTTCCTATTGCGGTTTTTACTGTAAGGGGCATGCAGGTTATGCTAAACATGGCAAACCTGATGTTTTATGCGCGGCAATATCAGCATTAACCATAGGAACAATTAATTCTCTTGAAACATTGGCTGGAGAGAAAATAAAAATATCTACAGATAGTGAAAGTGGTTATTTAAAGTGTGATTTTGAAAGCACACTTCAAGAAAAATCCTCTTTTTTGATGGATTCTATGATATTTTCTTTACAGAACATTTCAGAGGAGTATGGTACCAAGTATTTACAAGTAAAATTCGAGGAGGTGTAGGTCATGTTGAATATGAACCTTCAATTTTTCGCTCATAAAAAGGGTGTAGGTTCCACCAAAAATGGTAGAGATTCCGAATCCAAGAGATTAGGTGCGAAGAGAGCTGACGGACAGTTCGTAAAGGCAGGTAATATTCTTTACAGACAGCGTGGAACAAAGATTCATCCCGGTGTTAATGTAGGAATTGGCGGAGATGATACTTTGTTTGCTTTGGTTGATGGTGTCCTTCGTTTTGAGAGAAAGGGCAGAGACAAGAAGCAGGCTTCTGTATATCCTGTTGAGGAGTAACACGGACTTATTAGGACTTCAAACTTGATTGTTTGAAGTCCTTTTTTGGCGAGGAGATTATCTTATGTTTGTAGACAGAGCCAGAATTTATGTAAGAAGCGGTAAAGGTGGAGATGGGCATATTTCCTTCAGAAGAGAAAAGTATGTGCCGGCAGGTGGTCCTGACGGCGGTGATGGCGGTCGTGGCGGAGACGTTATTATTGAGGTTGATGAAGGATTAAATACCCTGAT
This sequence comes from uncultured Lachnospiraceae bacterium, assembly GCA_945621435.1. Lineage (GTDB taxonomy): Bacteria > Bacillota > Clostridia > Lachnospirales > Lachnospiraceae > Acetatifactor. The sequence goes on along the minus strand of CALZBR010000012.1, from coordinate 4,937 downwards.
TGATTATCGTAATGTGCGCAAATACAAAGCACAGGACGGTGAGCCGGGCGGTAAAAAGAATTGTCGTGGAAAAGACGGAAAAGACATCGTTTTAAAGGTTCCGCAGGGGACTGTAATAAAAGAAGCTGAGAGCGGACGTGTAATTGTGGATATGTCTGGTGAAAATAGACGTGTAGTGTTGTTGGAAGGTGGTAGAGGTGGAAATGGTAATCAGCATTATGCTACCAGTACCATGCAGGCGCCAAAGTATGCACAACCCGGTAAACCGGCGAAGGAACTGGAACTGCTTTTGGAATTAAAAGTAATTGCAGATGTCGGTTTGGTGGGATTTCCTAATGTGGGGAAATCTACCTTCCTTTCCAGAGTTACAAATGCCAGACCAAAGATTGCAAACTATCCGTTTACAACCCTTAATCCTCACCTTGGGGTGGTTGATTTGGAGGGGACAGGAGGTTTTGTTATTGCCGATATTCCCGGATTGATTGAGGGTGCTTCTGAAGGTGTAGGATTGGGTCATGAATTTTTAAGGCATATAGAACGTACCAAAGTAATTATTCATATTGTTGATGTTGCCGCTACAGAGGGAAGAGATCCCGTAAAGGATATTTATGCCATAAATAGAGAGTTGGAAGCATATAATCCGGACATTGCCAAGAGACCTCAAGTGATTGCAGCCAACAAGACAGATGCTCTTTCTGAAGAGACCATGAACTTGCTGGAACAGGTTAAGAAAGAATTTGAAGCCAAAGGAATTCCTGTATTTCCTATTTCTGCGGTGAGCGGTCAGGGAGTAAAAGAGTTACTTTATCATGTGGCGGATATGTTGAAAGATCTGGATGAGGAAGTTACTGTATTTGAGCAGGAATTTTTCCCTGAAATCGAAGCTTTCGGTAATTCTGATGAACCGTATAGTGTTACTTACGACAGTAAAGAAGATGAATATATTGTTGAAGGTCCGAGAATTGAAAAAATGCTTGGTTATACAAATCTGGAAAGCGAAAAGGGCTTTAAGTTTTTTCAAAAATTCCTTAACGATACCGGTATATTGAAGGAATTAGAACAGCTGGGAATTCAGGATGGCGATACTGTTCGCATCTATGGTTTGAAATTTGATTACTATAAATAGGAGATTAAGTGAGGTGAATGGAGATGACAAGTAAACAGAGAGCATATTTAAAGAGCCTTGCAAGCGTAATTAATCCTATATTTCAAGTGGGCAAAGCAAGCCTTACACCGGAGATTACAGAAGCTGTTAATGAGGCATTTAATACAAATGAATTGATTAAAATAGCGGTGTTAAAAAACTGTGCCGACGATCCGAGAGAAATAGCAGAGATGCTGGCAGAACGTACTCATTCCCAGGTCGTACAGGTAATCGGTAAAAAATTCGTGTTGTATAAGCCTGATAAAGACAAGCCGAAGATTGTTCTTCCAGTTGCTAAGAAAGGCTCCAACAATGCATAAAATAGGTATTTTGGGAGGGACTTTTAATCCGATTCATATGGGACATCTGATGATGGCTGAATGGGTAAAGTGTTCACTGGATTTACAGGAAGTATGGTTTATTCCATCAGGGGTATCCTATATGAAAAAGAAGGATAATGTACTAAAAGCGGAAGACAGATTTTATATGACCAAACTTGCAATAAATGGTAATGAACACTTTAAATGTTTGGATATGGAATTGAAAAGGCCCGGAAATACTTATACTTATGAAACATTAGAGGAATTGAAAAAGAATTTCCCTGATCATGAATTTTATTTTTTAACAGGAGCAGATTGTTTGTTTAGAATTGAAACCTGGAAAGAACCTGCTAAAATATTTTCTTCCTGTGTTATGGTTGTCGCAAATAGGGAGAATTATTCAAAGGATGAGTTGTTGCAAAAAAAGTATGAATTGGAGACTCGTTTCGACGCTAAAATCGTACTGGTAGATTTTCCAGAAATGGAAATATCTTCTACGATGATTCGAAGATTGGTAACAGAGAATAAGAGTATCAGATATTTGGTACCTGATAATGTGATAAAGTATATTAATGAAAAAGGATTTTATCGTGGATAATTCTATGGATTTGCGTAAACTTAGAAAAAGAATTAAAAAGATACAAGATACCAAAAGATTTGAACACACATTAGGTGTGGAATTTACTGCAGCCGCTTTGGCGATGCGTTATGATGTATCTATATCAGATGCTCAGACAGCGGGACTCTTACATGATTGTGCCAAGTGTATGTCCGATGAAAAAAAATTAAACATTTGTAGAAAAAATGGTATCGAAGTGACAGATGTAGAAGAGCGGAATCCTTATCTTCTACATGCAAAAGTAGGTGCATTTTTAGCAAAAAAAAAGTATGGCATAGAAAATCAGGACATAATAAATGCCATACGCAATCATACCACCGGACGCGAGAACATGAGCCTTCTGGAAAAAATCATTTTTATAGCCGATTATATTGAGCCCGGAAGAAAACAGGCAAAAAATCTCTCAGAGATTAGGAAAATGGCATTTGAGGATATTGACCATGCGCTAATTACAATATTACAAGAAACTGTTAATTATTTAAAAAAGTCCGGAAAAGAAACGGATCCCTTGACCGAAAAGACGCTACAGTATTATAGTAAGAATAATCATAATTGATGTATTCTTTTGCAAATGGAGGAAATATGAAGGAAAATAATGCATTAAAGTTTGCAAAAATTGCAATTGAAGCCTTAGAAGATAAAAAGGCGGAAGATATTAAAGTGATTGATATCAGTGAAGTATCTGTGATTGCTGATTACTTTATTATAGCCGGTGGAAACAATCCAAGCCAGATTCAGGCTCTTTCCAATAATGTGGAAGAAAAGCTCGGAAGAGCAGGTTGTCCTGCTAAGCAGATCGAAGGGTATGACACTGCAAACTGGGTTCTGCTTGATTTTGGTGATATTATCGTGCATATCTTTGATAAAGAGAACAGATTGTTATATGATCTTGAGCGTATCTGGAGAGATGGGAAACAGGTTGATATTGATTCGCTTAAGAACCAATAAAGAATATAAAGAAAGTAAGAACAAAGGAAGTCTCGATTAAAAGAGACTTCCTTTTTCTTTAGGCGTTTTCGCTGCGACTTCCAAGATGCATGTAGAAGCTGATAAGATACAAACCGCAGATACCTACAATAGCATAAACGATACGGGATAACCAGCTCATATCACCGAATATAAATGCTACCAGGTCAAATCGGAACAGACCTATCAACAACCAGTTAATCGCACCGATGATAACGATAGTAAGAGCGGTACCGTCCAAGTATTTGTTTCCCATAAAACACCTCTCATTCTGCATGGCAACTGATTTGCTGATACAAAAGCTACCTGCAGTAATAATATGTACCGCTTATCTGAATATTATACGTACAAAGGAGATAAAAAATATCTTTAAATAAACAGATTGTAATCTTAATGAAAGAATCGAAGAACTCCGTATACTTTCCCAAGAATCTGACAATCATCCACAATGATTGGATCCATAGTATCATTTTCGGGCTGAAGGCGTATATGACCATTTTCCTTATAAAACGTCTTCACGGTTGCAGAGTCATCTATTAATGCTACAACAATATCTCCGTTGTGTGCAGTATTACAGGAATTTACAAAAATTCTGTCACCACTAAAAATACCGGCATTAATCATGGATTCTCCTCGGACATTAAGTATGAAAGACTCTCCTTGGGGTACCATATCAGCGGGCACCGGAAAATAATCCTGAATATTCTCTTCCGCAAGAATCGGCTGTCCTGCAGCTACATTACCAATAATAGGTATACTAACCATTTCCGTTCTTACCATCTGGAAACTGTCATCACAAATTTCGATGGCTCTTGGCTTAGTGGGATCCCGCTTTATATAACCATTCTTTTCCAGTGTTTCAAGATGAGAATGAACGGAGGAGGTTGATTTGAGATTAACGGTCTCGCAGATCTCTCGAACGGTCGGGGGATATCCCTTCTTCAATATTTCATCTTTAATATAGTCTAAAATCTCTTGCTGTTTTGCTGTTATCTTTCCAAAGCCCATTATGTAGCCCTCCCTTACAACAGTAGTTTATCATAAAAAAAGTAAAAAAGCAAACATATATTCCAAAAATATGTTCGATTTTATTGTTGACAAACAAATGTTCGTGTTATATAATCATATTATAAACAGAACAAATGTTCCGAACATATAATCGAAAATGTTGATAATTTTTAGAGTTAGGAAATGATTAATACTAGAATTGGTGTAAAAGATTTTTAATTATCCGTCTGAGAAAGTGAGGGGTTACTATGAATTATATAGACATAGATAGAGAAGATCAGAGAAGACGCGAAGCAAGAGAACATCGAAGAGCCTTGCGGATGAGAAGAGATAAGAAAAAGAAAATGCTGATTGGTTTTGCACTTGTACTGGTTGTAAGCATACTTCTTATACCACAGCTGACGATTAAGACTAATGCCAATGATGGATATAAGTATTATACTGATATTATTATACAGCCCGGAGATAATCTATGGAAAATTGCTAATAAGTATGCAGACCCGGATCATTATAAAGATATTAGTTCATATATTGCAGAAGTTCAGCATATTAACCATATTGAAAATGATTCACACATTGTTTCCGGACAAATGCTTATTATTCCTTATTATGCAGATGAATATATATATTGATTTTAATATCATTTTTAAAAAAAGTTTAAAAGCAAGCTGAATAACTATCTTTGTTATTCAGCTTGTTTTATAAAAACAGTAGTTTTATCCTTTCTTAAAATATGATAGAATATTATTGAATAATTATATGTGCATATGATAAATATTATACATAAAAACAGGAGGAGTATTAATGAATCATGGAGATTTCATGAGAATAGCTATAGAAGAAGCATATGAAGGAATAACGCATAAACATGGCGGACCAT